>CAJBYR010000087.1 GCA_903959855.1 uncultured beta proteobacterium | reverse complement strand
CTCTGCCTTGCCCGGATGCAAGTTCTTGTCCGGCATCGGCAACCGGCAAATATTCATCGGCTTCTCTTTCGACCCGCCGGCGACTACGGCGTTGGCCGGCACCGCCCCTTTCGACCAGGTCAGCGGATCTGCCGCCGCAGCTTCACCGACCGCCGCCATCATGCCAAGGCTGGCAGCGATCGCCAGTGCGGGTTTGAAATTTCCGTAAGTCATGTTCTCTCTCCTCGATTCTTGCGACCCGATACGGGGTCAATTGTTTAACGTGGTCGGCCTGGGGTCGCCACTCTGAGGTACATGCAATTCATACTGCCTGATGCGTCATAAAAGAATCGAGCAATATTTGACATTTAACGCATTCGGATGCTCGGGGTTGACCTGATTTTCAGTCATTCACGAAAAGAAAATTTCAGCCAACCTAACTGAGGGCAATGCACAATTGATTGCCGCGGTGTTGGCACGCCGCGATATGTATTTTTTCTGGTCTCTGTACTTAGGCAGCGGCATGCAGCTTCAATGGAATTCGTTGTGGGCCGAAGGGCTTGCCGAACTTTCCATAGCGGCCAGCAAGCATTGCACCGCAATGCCGGCAATGGCCGGTGTCGTCGAGCGCATAGCCGAGTATGCGATACCAGTCGCGTTGAATCACCGGCTTGCGGCAGGAGGGGCAAAGCGTTTCATCACCTGCCTTGTCATGTACATTTCCGGTGTAGACATAGCGCAGACCTGCCTCCATGGCGATGCTTCGGGCGCGGGCCAGGGTTGCGGGCGGGGTAGCCGGGATGTCGCGCATTTTCCAGTCGGGGTGGAAGGCACTAAAGTGGATAGGGACATCAGTCCCGAGTTCCTTTGCCATCCAATGTGACAGTGCTTTGATTTCGGGGTCGCCGTCGTTCTTGCCCGGAATCAGCAGTGTGGTGATCTCCAGCCAGCAATTGGTTTCGTGGTGGATCATCGCCAGCAGATCGAGCACCGGCTGCAGCTTTGCACCGCACAGCTTGACGTAGAACTCGTCAGTGAATGCCTTGAGGTCGACATTGGCGGCATCCATTTTCGAATAGAACTCGCGTGCCGGTGCCAGATGCATGTAGCCGGCGGTAACGGCAACGGATTTGACGCCCAGCGCATGGCAGGCATCGGCCGTATCCATCGCGTATTCGGCGAAAATCACCGGATCGTTGTAGGTGAAGGCGACGCTTTGCGCGCCGTTCTGCTTTGCGGCGCGGGCGATGGTTTCCGGCGTTGCATCGTCCATTAACCGGTCCATGTCACGCGACCTGGAGATATCCCAGTTCTGGCAGAACTTGCAGGCGAGGTTGCAGCCGGCGGTGCCAAATGAAAGGATGCTTGAACCTGGGTAAAAATTGTTGAGCGGCTTTTTTTCAATCGGGTCGAGGCAAAAGCCGGAACTTCTGCCGTAGGTGGTCAGTATCATTTCGCCGCCCTGCATGGCGCGTACGAAGCAGGCGCCGCGCTGGCCTTCGTGCAGACGACAGTCGCGCGGGCACAGGTCGCACTGGATGCGCCCGCGATTCTCCGCGCCGTCGAGCGCGTGCCACCAGCGGGCGGGGACTCCGCTAAGCGGGGCGTCCCCCAAGGGGACTTCTTTCAGGGCGCCCCCCAAGGGGACTTCTTTCAGGGCGTCGCTTCTTTCCATTTGCGGACCTCGTAGCGTTGCAGTTCGACCTCGGGCGACCAATAGTCGGCGGGTAGCCCGGCCTTCTGCTTGAGGTGGGCCATGAACTGGCGCGGATCGGGCAACTGTTCCCAGACCTGGGGCAGGAAGGTGGAACGCCGCCCGGCGGCGGCGAAGATGACGCCGTCGATGTGGGGGCGCAGCTGACGCAGTGCATCGGCCTCGTTGGTGAAGCTCATTGGTTCAGGAGCCGTCAACAAAGAGACCTCGACGCGCGTGTGGGGTAAATCCGCGACAGTCAATGGCGGGAAGCGCGGATCACGAAAGGCGGCGGCAACCGCATTGGTGCGGACATCCTGGTCCAGCGGGCGGTGCGCCTGCAGCGAACCAATGCAGCCGCGCAGGGTGCCGTTCTTTGTCAGGGTGACGAAGGTGGCGCCGGGCTGGGCCAACGCCGGATGGTCGGGCTCGGGCCGGACTTCCTGTTTGAGTTCTGCGGCGATGGCGTTGCGGGCGCGTACCAACAATGCGGGTCCCGGGTCGTCATTGGCGTCGGTGGGTGGCGGCTCGTAGAGTGCAAACGTGGCATAGCCGACGACGCGTGACTTGTCGCCGGCCGTATCGCCGGAGTTGCACCGGGCCACGCACTCGATCCGCATGCCGCGTTGCCGCGCCACGGCCAGCAGGCCGTTGATCGGCAGTGCGCCGCACGCCTGCCCGTAACTGGTGAGCTGCTCAAGCGCCAGTATGTGCGTTGTCGTATCGCCGTCGATGCGCTGCGCCTCGGCGTAGCCGTGAAAGTGGGAAAGGTCGGAACTGATCAGGATCAGCGTCTCCGGTCCGCCCCAAAGCCGGGCGATCACCTGTGCGACTTCGGCGGCGCCGGTGCGGCCGACGGCCAGCGGCACAAGTTTGAAATCGCCGAGCACGGCTTGCAGGAAGGGCAGTTGCACCTCCAGTGAGTGCTCTTGTTCATGGGCGGCGTCGTTGGCAATTACCTGCGGCAGATCGGCCAGCGAATCCAGTGCGGCACGATCGAGCGGAATGCTGCCCAAGGGCGTGGCAAAGGCCTGCACCGTGGGTGCGGCGAGACCATTCACCGCTACGCGATGGCAGGGGCCAAGCAGCACGACACGACGGATGCGCTCAGCCAGTGATGCCAGCATTGCATATCCCTTGCCGGCAGTACCGCCGGAATACACATAGCCGGCGTGGGGAACTATCAATGCCTTGAGGGTGTTGAGCGCCGCTGTCGGCGCTGCTTCCCCGGCGAGACAACTGGCAAGTTCGTTACGCAAGGTCGGCGCGTCGCCGGGGTAGAACATGCCGGCGACGGCGGGCGCGCGCTGGGTAGTGACAGTGATCATGGTCGGTTCATCATCAGGAATAAGCCACCGCCCAGGCCGACGGCAATGGCGAGGAAGCCGGGGAGGGTAAAGCGCGCCAGCGCCTTGCCGCCGATAACCACCACCAACCCGGTCTTGAAGGCGAGATTGGAGAGTGTCGCCAGTGTAATTGCCATGACGGCCTGGTTTGCGCTCAGCTTGTCCATGCCGAACATGCGTAACGAGGACAGGGTGATCGCATCGACGTCGGTCAGGCCCGAGGCCAGTGCCAGCAGGTAAATCCCCTGGCTGCCGGCGATGTCCTGCAGCCAGGCCGAGAGCACCAATACCAGCGCATAGAGGGCGCCGAAACCCACGGCAGTCTTTATTTCAGTGGGGTTGGCGACTTGTGGCAGGGGCAGATTGTCGCCAGCTTCCAGTTGGCGCCACCCCCACAAGGTTGCCGCCACGCCCAGCAGCATGCCGAGGCTCAGCACCGATAGCAGCGGCAGCAGCGCCGACGGCGCCACGATGAAGGTCACCATGGAGAGCCGCAGCAGCACCACCATGTTGGCCAGCAGGATCACCACCATCGCCGTCCGCGCCATGGCTTCATGGGCGCGGGCATGGCGGGCGAAGATCATAGTGGTTGCGGTCGACGACACCAGTCCGCCGAACAGGCCGATCAGCGCGGCACCGTGACGCGCGCCGACGATGCGCAAGGCCGCGTAGCCGGCCAGCGACACACCCGAGATCAGAACCACCATGAGCCAGATGTTGCGCGGGTTCAATGTCTCGTACGGGCCGAAATTGCGGTCGGGGAGAATGGGCAGGATGACCAGCGCGAGGACACCAAACTGCAGGATGGAGATCAGGTCGACCGGGGTAAGGCTTCTTGAGATGCCGTGCAACTCGGCCTTGAAGTAGAGCAGCACGGTGGTGGCGATGGCCAGCATGACGGCACTGGTTCCATGGCCGTACCAGACCATGGCGCCCAGCGCGTAGCAGACCAGCAGGGCGACCACCGAGGTGGTGCCGGGGTCGCCGGAATCGAGGGGATCGGAAACATGCGCGGAAATGATCATTGCCGCGATCGCCAGCAGTCCGGCGGCAAGGATCCAGCCGCTGCCGGTCAGTTGCGCAAGCAGGGCACAAATGCAGCCGAGCAATCCGACAAGGGCAAAGGTGCGCAATCCGGCCTTGACGTCAGACTGGCGTTCACGTTCCAGGCCGATCAAGAGGCCGATGCCGATGCTGGTGGCAAAGGCCTGCAGTGCTTGGAATCCGGCGTCGGCGGGAAACATGGCAATTCCAGAAATGGACCCTGAAGCTCATTATAGAATCGCATCATGAAATATCACGCACTGGTTCCTGCTGCCGGCACGGGTTCACGCATGGGTGCGCTTTCCGGTCGCGCGGCCCCGAAGCAGTACTTGCCACTGGCCGGCCGGCCGATGATCTGGCATGCGCTGGCGACCTTGTGCTCGGCGCCGGCGATTTCGACGGTATTCGTGGTGCTGGCTCCGGACGATGCGGCCTGGCCGTCCGAGGTGATGAAGGCCCTTGGTGACAAGCTGCACGTCCTGCGCTGCGGCGGCGATGCGCGTGCGCAAAGCGTTGCCAACGGCCTGCGTGGCATGTCCGAGGTGCTGGGCGAGATCGCCGACGACTGGGTGCTGGTGCACGATGCGGCGCGTCCCTGCCTGAGCGTAGCGATGATCGACCGCCTGATTGCCGAAGTGGGCGACGACGAGGCCGGCGGACTGCTCGCGGTGCCGGTGGCCGATACTCTCAAGCGCTGCGACGAGCATGGTCGCGTGCGTCAGACGGTTGCGCGCGATGGCCTGTGGCAGGCACAGACACCGCAGATGTTTCGCCACCGGCTGCTGCTGGATGCACTGGATTTCGCGCCGCAGGTTACTGACGAGGCCAGCGCCATTGAGGCGCTCGGCTTGTCACCGCGCCTGGTGGCGGCCGACATCTCAAACCTTAAGGTGACCTATCCGCTCGACTTGCAACTGGCCGAGTGGATACTGCGCAACCGTGCGCCAAGCGCGTGATGCCGACGACCATCGACGAACCCACAGCGGCTGAGATCGCGGCACTCACCGGTCCGGTGTTGCTCGAATTCGGCACCAGCTGGTGCGGCCACTGCGCCGCCGCCCGGCCCTTGATCGCGGCGGCAATGGCGCAGCACCCGCCGGTTCGGCATATCAAGGTTGAGGACGGGCCCGGCCGGCGCCTGGGGCGTAGCTTCCGCGTCAAACTCTGGCCGACACTGGTATTCCTGCGCAACGGGCAGGAAGCGTTGCGGATCGTCAGGCCCACTGATGAGTCGTCCGTCGACCAGGCGCTCGCGGCAATCGAAGGTAACCCCATGAAAGGAAGTAATTGATGAGCGCCCCCTTCCGCGTCGGGCAGGGCTATGACGTGCATGCGCTGACCCCCGGACGCAAGCTGATACTCGGCGGCGTCGAAATTCCCTATCCGCGCGGCTTGCTTGGGCATTCCGATGCCGATGCGCTGCTCCACGCGATTACCGACGCGATCCTTGGCGCCGCTGGGCTCGGTGATATCGGCGGCATGTTTCCCGACACCTCCGCCCAATGGGAAGGCGCCGACAGTCGCGCGCTGTTGCGGGCGGCAATGACGGCGGCGGCCGAGGCCGGCTGGAAGGTCGGCAATGTGGATGCAACCATAATCGCCCAGGCGCCGCGCATCGCACCCCATGTTGCCGCAATGCGAAGCAATATTGCCGCCGATCTCGGCATCGATCCCGCTGCCGTCAACATCAAGGGCAAGACCAACGAGCGCCTGGGTTTCGAGGGGCGTGGCGAGGGCATCGCCACCCAGGCGGTAGTGCTTCTGGTCCGCCGGGACACGGCCTGAGGTGCATGCCCCCGCGATCGCATCGTTTTTTGTTTGCGCTCCGGCCGGACTTTCCCTCGCCGATGCTGCGCCAGCTTGAATTAGAATCGCGTCATTCCTGCGGAGTCCCCCATCGTGGTCAAGCTTTTCGGTTCTCAAAAATCCTCACCGCGCCTCGAGCGCCTGCATGGTCTGAGCCTGTTCGTCAATCTGACGCCGGCAGAGCTGCGCATCGTCGACGGCTTGCTGCATGAGCGCAGTTACCTGGCCGGCGAAGTGGTATTTGACGAAGGCGAAGAGGGGCAGGCGATCTACATCATTGCTTCGGGCGAAGTGCTGATTTCGCGCCAGGATCAAGGTGATGCCGAGCGCACTTCACCGGTCGGCGGCAATGGACTGCCGCGCCGCCGTCAGGGCGACTCGGGGCGTGTCGCGCAGCTTGGCCCGGGCACCTTTTTCGGCGAACTGGCCTTGCTGGACAACTCGCCGCGCTCGGCCCAGGCACGTGCTGCAACCGCCTGCCAACTGATCATTTTCTTTCGCGACGACTTTGTCAGCCTGCTCGACACGCACGCGCGCATCGCCTCAAAAATCTCGCGGCAGCTGGCCTGCCACCTCGGCGCGCGGATGCGCATCATGGCCCAGGCAATGGGCAATCATCAGCAAGCGATTTAACCCGCCATGAACCACGCTGGCGAAGGCCTGAACGGAGAATCTTCCGGACACCACCACACCGGCTCCGGGCCGGTGGTCTGGGTAGCCATCATTGCGGTTACCTGCATCCTGTTGCTGGTGTTCCAGAAAGTGCTGTGGCTGGTCGTGCCCTTCCTGCTGGCGCTGATTCTTTACTATTTTCTGTATCCGGCGGCACGCGTCTTGATTTATCGCGGCATGAGCCGGGACGCGGCATCCAGCGTGGTGACGCTGGCTTTTCTGCTGTTGCTGGCGCTGGCGGGAGTTGCCCTGATGCCGAAGATCGCCAGCCAGGCCGCGCAGTGGCAGGATACGGTGGATCGCTATGTTCAGGGCGGCGCCAAACTGCTGGATTCATCGCTGCGCGCAATGGAAAGCAGCTGGCCCACACTGGAACGCGCCAGGCTTGCCGATACGGTGGCAAGCCGCCTCAAGCACGGTGCCGGCAATGTCAGCGACCATATCGAGCCCGTTGCCTTGGGTATCATGGCCTGGACGCCCTCGCTGCTGCTCGCACCTTTCCTCGCATTCTTCTTCCTGCGCGACGGTCGCCGCTTCAAGCGCTTTCTGGGTGCCGCCGTGCCCAATGCCTTCTTTGAGCGCACGCTGTATCTGCTGCATGAAATCGACCGTACGGCGCGTGCTTATTTTCAGGGACTGATCAATCTCACCATCCTGGATACGGTTACCCTGGCGGCCGGCTTGTGGCTGCTCGGCATTCCCGGGCCGCTGGCGCTGGGACTGATTTGCGCCGTGCTGGCCTGGGTGCCTTACGTTGGGTCCATCCTCGGCGGGCTGCTGGTGGTGCTGGTGGCCGCGACGGATTTTCCCGGCGATCCGACGATGGCCTACTGGGCGATCGGGCTTTTCGTTCTGGTGCGCCTGCTCGATGATTTTCTGTACATGCCATTGACGATTGGCAAGAGCCTGGAACTGCACCCGTTGATCACCGTACTGATGATCTTCGCCGGCGGCGCCGTCGCCGGAATCTCG
>CAJBYR010000086.1 GCA_903959855.1 uncultured beta proteobacterium | reverse complement strand
TTTCCCTGCGACATCGTCAGCGTCGATTCGGCCCAGGTGTTCCGCGACATGAACATCGGCACGGCCAAGCCGGATGCGGCAACGCTGGAACGCTTTCCGCACCGGCTGATCGACCTGATCACCCCCGAGCAGCGCTACTCGGCCGCCCAGTTCCGCGCCGACGCGCTGCGCGAAATGGAAAGCATCAGCGCCGCCGGCCGCATCCCGCTGCTGGTTGGCGGCACCATGCTCTACGTCAAGGCGCTGCGCGAAGGCCTGGCCGAGCTGCCGCAGGCGGATCCGGCCATGCGCGCGCAAATCGACGCCGAAGCAGCCACCCAAGGCTGGCCCGCAATGCACGCCGAACTGGCGCGCCTCGACCCCGAAACCGCCGCGCGCCTCAAGCCGACCGATGCCCAGCGCATCCAGCGCGCGCTGGAAGTAGTACGCCTCACCGGCCGCACCCTGGGCAGTTTCTTCGCCGAGCAGGCCGCGAGCCCCCTGCCCTTCAACATGCTCAACATTGCCCTGGTGCCCTCCGACCGAAGCGTGCTACACGCCCGCATCGGCGAGCGCTTCGCCGCCATGCTGGCCGCCGGGCTGGTCGACGAAGTGAAAGCCCTGCGCAAGAGATACACGCTTGACGCCGGCCTGCCCTCGATGCGCTGCGTCGGCTATCGGCAGGTGTGGGAGATGCTGGACGGCGAACTGCCGGCCAAGGAACTGCGCGAGCGCGGCATCTACGCCACGCGCCAGTTCGCCAAGCGGCAACTGACCTGGCTGCGGTCGATGGAAGGGCTGACGGTGGTCGACTCGCTGGCTTCAAATGCAAGCGATGCGGTCATCGCTACCACGGAAAAGCACTTGGGCTGAAAGTTATGCACAGCGGCATCGCGAGAGTCGGCGCTGACGACACGCCGATTCCACCGCGACACTCAGACCACGATGGTTTGCGCCCTGCCCTTGCGGTCTTCGATCACGCCGATGTGGAAAACCTGCTCGCCCGCGGCGGCCAGCAGTTGCATGGCAACGCCGGCGTCGGCTTCGGCGACGATCACCACCATGCCGATGCCGCAGTTGAAGACGCGGTGCATTTCGGCGTCGGCCACCTGGCCTTGTTCCTGCAGCCACTGGAACAGGGGCGGCAGGGTCCATTCAGCGCGATCGACGACGGCGGTAAGGTGTTCCGGCAGCACGCGCGGAATGTTCTCGGTCAGGCCGCCGCCAGTGATGTGGGCCATGCCCTTCACCTTGACGGCCTGCATCAGCGCCAGCAGTGATTTGACGTAGATACGCGTCGGCGCCATCACGGCATCGGCGAGCGCCACGTTGCCCAGCTTCATCTGCGGGTCGGGGTTGGCGCGCTCGATGATCTTGCGGATCAGCGAATAGCCGTTGGAATGCGCACCCGACGATGCCAGCCCTAGCACCACATCGCCGGCGCGGATGGAACGGCCGTCGATGATCTGCGATTTCTCCACCGCGCCGACGGCGAAGCCGGCGAGGTCGTATTCGCCATCCGGGTACATGCTGGGCATTTCGGCCGTTTCGCCGCCGATCAGCGCGCAACCAGCCAATTCGCAGCCGCGGGCGATGCCTTCGATCACGGTGGCGGCGGTATTCACGTCGAGCCGGCCGCAGGCGAAGTAGTCGAGGAAGAACAGCGGCTCGGCGCCCTGCACCAGGATGTCGTTGACACTCATGGCGACCAGATCCTGGCCGACGGTGTCGTGGCGATTCCAGTGGAAAGCCAGCTTGAGCTTGGTGCCGACGCCGTCAGTGCCGGAGACCAGCACCGGTTCGGAGTACTTTTTCGAGATTTCGAACAGGGCGCCGAAGCCGCCGATGCCGGCCAGAACTTCGGGGCGCATGGTGCGCTTGGCGGCGGGCTTGATGCGTTCGACGAGGGCGTCGCCGGCGTCGATATCGACGCCGGCATCACGATAGGTAAGCGGGGTAGCGGCAGGCGTGGTGGCAGTCAAGATGAATTCCGCAAATGCTGGTGGAAACGCTGGGGATCGGGCGGCCAGGCGCCGGATGGGCGATAATCCGCGATCGCAGGTACAGCTAACAGGCGGATTTTACCGGAAATGACACCCTCCCCAGACGACGACAACGCCCATCGGCTGCAGGCCGCGTTGTGGATTGCGGCCGGCCTGGCGATCCTCGGCTTGCTGTTTGCGCTGTCACCCATCCTGACCCCTTTCCTGCTGGCCGGGATCTTCGCCTACATCTGCAATCCCGTCACCGACCGCCTGACCCGGCTCGGTCTGCCGCGCATGCTGGCCGTGGTCGTCGTGATCCTCGCGCTGGCGGCGCTGACCGCCGGCCTGATCCTGATCGTGCTGCCGCTGCTTTATGAAGAGGCGGTGATCCTGGCGGCGCGCCTGCCCGAGGCGCTGGCCTTGATCAACGAAAAGCTCGCGCCCTGGCTGCGGCAGAACTTCGGCATCCGGCTCAAGTTCGACGTCGCCTCGCTGCAGAAGCTGGCCGCCGGCAACTGGGATACCGTCCAGGTCATCCTCGAACGCATCTACAGTTCGCTCAAGATCGGCGGCGTGGCGCTGGTCGGACTGGCGGTCAACCTGCTGCTGGCGCCGGTGGTGATGTTCTACCTGCTGCTCGACTGGCACGGCATGATGGGGCGCCTCTCCGGCATCGTGCCGCGCCCCTGGCACGACAACATCGACCGCATCGCCAGCGAGATCGACGCGGTGCTGTCGCAATACCTGCGCGGACAAATCCTGGTCATGGCGATACTGGCTGCCTATTACACGGTGGGGCTGTGGATCGCGGACATTCCTTCGGCATTGTCGATCGGCATCGTCACCGGCCTGCTGATTTTCATTCCCTACCTCGGCTATGCCACGGGACTGATCCTGGCGCTGCTGGTGGCGGTGCTGCAATTTGCCGGCTGGGGGCCGATCATCGCCGTCCTCGTCGTGTACGGCATCGGCCAGGTACTGGAGAGTTTCGTCCTGACACCTTTCCTTGTCGGCGAGCGCATCGGCCTGCATCCGCTGGCGGTGATCTTTGCCCTGATGGCCTTTGGCCAGTTGTTTGGCTTCTTCGGCATCCTCGCCGCGCTGCCGGCCTCGGCGGCACTGCTGGTCGGGCTGCGCGAGGTCCGCGGCCTTTATCTGGACAGCCGCTTCTACCGGGGCTGAACGGTGAACTCGCCCCAGCAGCAGATGCTGCTCGACCTCAAGCCGGAACAGCCGCCAACACTGGACAACTTCGTCGTCGGCGCCAATGGCGAGCTGCTGCAGCGCCTGCGCGACCTCTGCGGCAGCCACAGCTTCGAGGCGCTCTATCTCTGGGGCGCGGCCGGCAGCGGCAAGAGCCACCTGCTCGGTGCAACGGCCGGCGCGGCCGCCCGCAACCGCCCGGTCGCCTTCCTCAACGCCGCCGAGGCTGGCGATGAATTGACGCTGACGCCGGGCAGCCTGCTGGTAATCGACGACATCGACGCACTGAGCCCAGCGGCGCAGATCGCACTGTTCCGTGCCTTCAACGCGGCACGCTTCACCGGGCTGGCCCTGCTGTTGGCCGGCACCGAGCCGCCGCTGCGCCTGGGCCTGCGCGAAGACCTGCGCACCCGCGTCGGCCAGACGCTGATCTACGAAATCCAGGCACTTTCCGACGAGGAAAAGGCTGCCGCCTTGCGCCGCCACGCCATCGAGCGCGGCATGCTGATGGACCCCGGCGTGGTGCACTACCTGCTGCGCCACGGCCGCCGCGACCTGCCCTCGCTGATGGCCATGCTGGGCAGCCTGGACCGTGCCTCGCTGGAGCAAAAGCGCCCGCCGACGCTGCCGCTGCTGCGCGAACTGATGCAAACCTCCTTCGACCTGGAAAAACCATGAACGACATTTCCCCCATCCCCTTTTCCAGGAAAAGGGGTGACTACGGCTCGCTGTGCTCGCAGACGAAAGGAGGGGTTGCCTTGGGGCGGCCCGGCGGCAACCCATGAACCTCGCACTCTTCGACCTCGACAACACCCTGCTCAACGGCGATTCTGATTTCGAGTGGGCGCAATTCCTGATCGGCAGGGGCGTGCTCGACCGTGAAGTCCATGAAGCGCGCAACATGGAATTCTTCGAGCACTACAAGGCCGGCACGCTGGACATCCACGCCTTCCTCGATTTCCAGCTGGCACCGCTGGCGCGCCACTCGCGCGCCGAGCTGGATGCCTGGCATGGCGAATTTCTCGCCACCCGCATCAGGCCGCTGATCAGCCCGGCCGCGCGCGCCCTGGTGGAAAGCCATGCCGAGGCCGGCGACCTGATGGCCATCGTCACCGCCACCAACAGCTTCGTCACCGGCCCGATCGCCCGCGAATTCGGCATTCCGCATCTGATCGCCACTATCCCGGCGCAGGAGAATGGCCGCTTTACCGGCAAGCCGCGCGGCCTGCCCTCGTTTCGCGAAGGCAAGATCACGCGCGTCGAGGCTTGGCTCGAATCGCTCGGCCTGTGGCTGGGCAGCTTCGAGCAGAGCTGGTTCTACAGCGATTCGCTGAACGACCTGCCGCTGCTGGAGAAAGTCACCCATCCGGTAGCCGTCGACGCCGACGCTACGCTGGCGGCTGCCGCCGAGGAACGCGACTGGCTGCGCATCAGCCTGCGCGGCTAGCCGCCGGGCCTCAGGTTTCGGGTATACTCCGCCCCCTGCAAACGCCGTGAGCTTCGTGTTCTCGGCCGTTTCCGGAGACGTGGCCGAGTGGTCGAAGGCACGCCCCTGCTAAGGGCGCATCTGGGCAAAACCTGGATCCAGGGTTCGAATCCCTGCGTCTCCGCCAGAACGTGAAAACCCGCACAGCGCAAGGCTGTGCGGGTTTTTTACTTTCATGCGAATTCAATCCAAGGTAACGTGGGGTTCCTGACTATTCTCGCCACGGGGACAATAATTGTCCCCGTATTGTCCCCGTTGTACCCTGCTCTTATCCTCGTTTTCCGTCCCCGTTTTGTCTCAGCTCAGCCGACTGCGCCGTAGCTGCAAAGGGGCTAGGGCTATCCGGAATTCGTGATTGATGTCGGCTTTAGGGCGATGACGGCGGAGGGCAGTGACTCAATTCACCACTTTGACGGTGGCGGATCGGGCTTGAGGGTCGGCCTACGTTTCCCGAATGCGTCGGCACGGATAGCTCGGTTTTGGCCGTCTGATCGGCGAAAATGTGCCTCCCATCTGCGCTCACGTCATCATGTCCCAAAAAATCCCGCAAGCCATGGCCGAGAAGTTCGCCGCCATCACAATCTTGGTCGACGCCTTCGCCGCGCAGCATCTCAACGAAGAATATCGCCAGGCGATTCACCAGGTCGTTGGAGCCTTGGCACGAAAGCGCCCGTCGCCATTGGCGAGAGGCAAGGAAAATGTTTGGGCGGCGGCGGCTGTTCATGCCGTGGGCAGGGTCAATTTCCTTGACGATCCCTCGCAAACCCCGCACTGCAAATCGAAGCTCATCTACCAGCATTTCGGCGTCGGAGAAAGCACCGGGCAGGCCAAGTCCAAGGAAATCCGCGACTTACTCAAGATGGGCCCAATGTCTCCCGACTGGACCTTGCCCAGCCGCCTGTCCAGCAATCCCTTGGCGTGGATGGTTCAGGTGAATGGCCTGATTGTCGATGTTCGCGGCCTGCCCATCGAATTGCAGCGAGTGGCCTTCGCCAAGGGCCTGATCCCCTATGTCCCCGCTGAGCGAGATGAATAGAAAGCATGAGCCGAATTCCGCGTAATGCGTTGCTTCAAGCCGTCGCCGCAGTCAAGGCCATGGATGACAAGCAGAAAGAACTGGTTGCCGATGAACTGTTCCGCGTTCAACCGAACCTGCTCGGTTCCGCGCTCGTCCTCGCGCGGCTGGGCATATCGATGGACAAGGTTGGCTTTGCACTCGACATGCTGTTCATATGCTTTCGGACCATGAAGGAATCCGGCCTGACGTGGCCCGCCATTACCGAAGATGAACTGGACCGTCAATCGCAGCGCTTTGTCGGTATCGTCAAATTTGGCAGTGACTTGACCGAAAGCCTGCGAAACCGGTCGATCCAACAGTACGTTGACGATCATCCAGAAAAGGATCTGCTGGCCTACGTGCAGATGGAGACCATGAGTTGGCTGAAGCGCGTTGTCCCGGAGGAAACCGACAAGTACGTGATACTGGCGGTTTGGAATTTCGTAAACTGCATCGCCTTCGTTTCGATGCAGAAGCCGTTGCCTGCGAGGTAGACTCTGCGGAATCCCCTTCGCATCGAATTCCCGCCACAGATGACTGAACCCGACGACTCGCCACGCTACTCACCGCTCTGTCAATCCATGACGCGGGATGGCAAGACAGTTCAGGTCGACATATACGGAGACGGCGAAGGCGGCTGGCTCCTGGAAGTAATCGATGAATACGGCAACTCCAGCGTATGGGATGATCCTTTTGCGACCGACCAGGGCGCACTCGATGAGGTGCTGAAGACCATCAGTGAGGAAGGAATAGATTCGCTGATCGGCTCGCCGTCGGAGAAGCTTCCGATGACCGGGCTGAATCAGTCCCTCTCAGAGGCCGAGCTTGTCGAACTTGACGAGTTTCTTGGCAGCGAGGCGAATGAAGATACGGCGATGGATGTCTCGACGCTGGAAGGCTTCCTGACCGCCATCGCCATTGGCCCCCGCATGGTACCTCCCTCTGAATGGCTACCTTGGGTGTGGGACCTCGAAGAGGGGAAGGCTGAGGCGGACTTCGAGAACGAAGCGCAAGCGAGCCGGATCATGTCGCTCATCCTGCGGCTCTACAACTCCGTGAATACCACGTTCAACACTGACCCGGCCTCGTTCGAGCCGACCTTCTGGCGGGGCATTCAATGGGGTGCCGCCGAGTGGAGTGAAGGCTTCATTACCGGCTTCATGTTCAACGAAGATGCGTGGAGCATGCTATCCATTGGGCAGCCGACATGGTT
Source organism: uncultured beta proteobacterium (assembly GCA_903959855.1). Lineage (GTDB taxonomy): Bacteria > Pseudomonadota > Gammaproteobacteria > Burkholderiales > Rhodocyclaceae > Sulfuritalea. The sequence continues at coordinate 16,269 of CAJBYR010000086.1, read as the reverse complement.
CACGCCGTTCTTTCGACTCGGTACCGACGAGGGTATCGACCTCACCAACAGCGGTGGCGATGCCGAGAGATGGATGAACGAAATCGAACCCTCCCTCGTGAGAATCCACTCCTATTGGAAAGAGAAGCGCGTCAACCAACCGGCTGCATTGCTCAGCGACGACTATCACCATCGCGGCAGGCAGAAGGAGTTCCCGCAGGTCGTTCGCGGCGGCCCGAAAATCGGGCGTAACGAACCCTGCCCCTGCGGTAGCGGCAAGAAGTTCAAGAAGTGCTGCGGCGCGGACGGCGCTCCGCCGACGGTGCACTGATGGTCAAGCACCTGAAAGAGGACGAAGTTCGCGAGCATCGCATTGCCATGGAGGCCGTTGTTGATGCTTACGACGAGATCGAACGGGCCATGGGCTGGTACTACTACCTGGAAAGTAAACTGGTTGTCCCTTTCAAAGCCCGTTGCAAGGCCAAGCGTGCCATTTCTCCGCTCAAGGTGGGGCAAGTGGTAGACGTATTGGGCATGGCTCCCGAAGAGGAATGTGAGTCGGAAATGTTCGTCATGATTAGCCATGCCGACGATTCCCTTGCCGTACCGCTGGCGCAGCTGGAGTCCATGTCAAAGGATCAGGACACCAAGGAGGCTGTCGGCGACTGGCACTATTGGCTCGCCCAGGGCTACCGGTTCTAAGCGACGCAATAACGCTGCGCTGCAAGTCAGGATAAGCACCAAGTTTCTTGCGCAGCGGAACCCGCGCTGAATTGTTCGAGCTATTTTACGGACCTCGTCATACCTCAAATGGGTCTCCTGCGGACTCCGAAACGTGCCGGTTCTGTGCGCTTATACCCCTCATTTTCGGAAGTGAATTTCGTAGCATGGAGGAATGGAATCATCGAACCTCCCGCTGCTTCTGACGATTGGCCAAGCTGCGGCCCTCGTGGGCTTTGCGCCGAAGACATTGGCGAAATGGCTCTATGGTTATCGACCCGCACCGGCGGGATGGCCCTCGCCGGTCAAGGCCGGGCGATCCGTCAGATATCGGCGCGTCGATATCGAGTCATGGGTTGACGGCCTCGGAGGCTCCTCTTCCGGCGTCACGGAAACCATTGCCCAAGCCGCTTCACCACCACGGCGCCGAGGCCGACCCAAAAAAGAAGCTGCGACGTGAGGGCATCCCGTATTCCCCACCCGTTGGGTGGCCGCTTCATTCAAGTGTGGGAATGGGCAGTCCGAACCATCGGCCGAGACGCCGCAATAGTCATGGCTGAAATCGATTTCCTGGATAGGGCTCAGGACACGCCTGGCCGACCTGTTGCCTCGCGTGCACGCATCCTTGCTGACCTTGAGGGCTTGGTGGGGAGAAACTCAGTCGACAATGCCTTGCGGATTTTGGTCGAAGCCGGCTGGCTCAAACGTCATGAGCGACGAACGCTTGGGCCATTCAACATTCAGCGATCCTACGAGTTCTCCCTCGATGCCGTCGCGATAGCTGCCTCCCTCGGCCCCAGCATGATGGATTCGAACTCCGGCGATCCCGATGTCCCGATTTCGGAAAGCCGGCAATCCCCCAATCGGGACCAGAGCCGGAACCCGATCAGGGAGCCCCTAGAAAGGAAAGAAGAAGAGAAAGAAGCAGCAGCATCCAGCAAACGTCAGATAGTTGCTGCTGCATCTGTCCACTCCACATCCATCCAAGCCAAGCGCCGTCGCAAGCGGCCGAGCGGCATCGTCACATGGGTCCCGGAGGATGAAGTAGAAGCCTTGCGAATCGAAACGGTGGCCTCTCACGAAGACATAGTCAAAGCCATAGCAAGGCTATGTCGCAATGAGAAGCAACCGGTGCCGGGTATGGTGGCCATTGAACTCGAACGCATGACCGAAGAAGTTCAATTGGCGAAACTTCGATCCGAAGCCGAAGACCGTCACCAGTCCGCGCTCAACGCAAAACCAGCAGATGATGTATCGGCTTTTGAGGTAGGTATCAAGTTGATGCCCAGCGCCGTTCGCAGAGGGGTGCGTGCCCGCCGCTCCGGTGAGCAACAGGAATTGAATGCCGATACTATTTTGCATAAGGAATCGGTGGATCCTCCGCCCTCCCCAGCCAACCCCACAACACCTTGAGTGCCAGCCAGTAGGCATAGGCCGTGGCCGGGGCCATATCGCGGTGAGCCTTCCAGTAGGCGATGACCTGTCGCTTGCCGATCTGCGCCAGGCCGGTCAACCCAAATTGCGCCTGCATCCAGTCGACCACGATGACCAACCGGTCCACCTGCTGGCGCCGGTTGGTTTTCCCGCCATGGGCGACATACACGTGCGCGCGTCGCCGAACCTGATCAGCCAAGGTAGGCATTGGAAACTTCGATGCGGTTATGGCCGAGTTCCTGGGCAATCTGGGCGCGCACCGCCTGATCTCGCTCTTTGGCCTCCGACACATGTATCTGGAGCTGGAGGGCCAGCCACTCGTGATGCAAATCGCCATGCGGGATGCCGGCCATGACCGGGCACTCGGCGCCCATCTCCCGTTTGTAGCGCAGGTAGGCATAGGTGTGGCGCTCGCGGTGAAACCGGATGGCCAGCGCCGTCGCGATCCGGTAGCAGTGGCGGCGGAATTCCGCATAGGTCATGTCCGGGGGAACCAGTGAGTGATGGCTTCCCTGGTAGGCTTTGGCCACGCGAAGGATTTGCGTCTGCGGGCTCGTGCAGATCGGGATCTCCCGCCGACGGCCCCCTTTTGTGCCATTGATGACCGGCAATACCTGCGCGGCGATATAGGCGTCGGCATCGCGCGCATCGAATTTCGCCGACTCCTCGAAACGCAGTCCATAGGCCCGCTGCAACCGAAGCAGTATCTTGGTCAGCTTGTCGACGCTGGACAGCCAGTTGAAATGCTCGTTGGTGCTGACGAGCTGGCTATCCATAGCGATGCCGGTGCGTAACGGAATCCCGCAGTCGCGGGTAGGTGACACGGATACATGGCGATCGCCCCGAGCGATCTCGAGAACGCGGTTCACGGCACTGACATAATTCTGTGCGGTGGCCGGCTCCAGATCGCCATCATCGACCCGGTCCGACAGCGACTGGCCATAGGCAATGACGACGTCGACCGTAATGATCTCCATGCGGCCGATGGCATGGTGTTCCCGGACATAGTCCACAAACAGATTCCAGCGATCAGCCATGGTGTCGATGCTCGAGAACGAGCGCATCCCCTCTTCGAGTGCGACGCGGCCGGCGGCCTTCATGTCGCGGGTACCAAGATCGAAGTTGCGGCTTCCCATAGATATCTCCTTAATTGGCATGGGGTGGTGAATGAAGAAATTCGGGTACAACGGGCAAAGCGGGTGCAACGGGTGATGCAGGTAAAACAGAGGTGGCGGACTGACCGCCATGAGGAATTCCCGGGCCTGCCGCAAGACCGAAGTCGAGTGGTGAGTGTTGGTTTCACGCGCTGCGGGCGCGGATGCCGTGCAGGCAGGCCATGGGGAAGGCGCTGACCAGGGATGGCCAGCGGCATGTCGTATCCAGCGTCGTCGTCCTACGGGCTGCCGGTCGGGGCAGGCAGGCTCACCAGGCGTGAGCGAGCTGTAGGCCCATCCTCAGTCGATGACGGGACAATTTATCGGGTGTCACGCGTTTTCACGCGGCACCGGCCTGTCGGAAACCCGCATTGCGCAAGGCTTCCGGTGTTACTTTCGCTGCCCGTCTCTGTTCAGAGGGGAAGCTTCAATAATGCAGACGAGCGAACGCCCGACTGCTAATCTACTGCACAGAGTTGCCCCTGACACTCTCAAGATGCTGCTCAAATATCGCGCACGCCCTGCGCCGCGATTGTTCACGTGTTGCCTTAATGCTGATTATTTCCTCTCCCCAGCTAGGAAAGCCACGTCAAGGCTGTGGCGGGCACTGATGCGATGAGGATAGTAGCAATCGCGATCACGATTTTGGCGGCGAAAAAGAAACTTTTCGGGCGCATTTCGGAAATCGCAGAGAGCCGACCTGTGGTGATGATCACTAGCGGTCCACTGCAGGTACACAGCTACCGGGCAATCACTCGATATCGAAGCAGAATATCTCTAGCGGTCGACTGGCGGTGCACTTCAGCCAGTCCTCTCCTTATTGCCGTGCTGAAGCTAATCGCCGAAGTTGCCGGATCACCGTATCACTCGTAATCATCCAATTGACGGCCTCGATAACCCCAGGAGTGGGAATAATTCGGCAGTGGAGGCAATGCCGGCGTTGTCCCCGCCGCACCATTCGTCAGCGGGTCGATCTTTTCGATCTTCCATTCCGCCCACTCAATCCATGCTGATCTTTCCGTCTCCGACTTGAATTGTGGCAGCGCATCCAGTGACGTATCGCGAACCGCGTCGACATACTCACGCAGGGCCTGCGCATTGCTCCAGTCCAGAGCTTCCTCGCGGAGCCGCTTGGTTTTAAGTGCTTCATGTTCCTTGCGCTGCAATTCCTGGCGGACCCGCAACTGTCGCGCGGCTTCTATCTCCGCTTCCTTGGCGCGGATTTCCCGTTCGCGCTTTTCTTCCGATGCGAGGCCGAATGTTCCGGCAACCACCTCATCGATTCGCTCTTCGAGAGTCGCGTAGGTGGTATCCGCCCACTTGCGCCGAACATAGTCGCTGGATTCATGGCTGAGCTTGATGGCAATCTTTCCCGCCGGCGTAAAGACCCACAAGGGCGGCGCGAACCAGTAGCGCTTGTCCTTTTCGGCCTTCTGCTTTTCGGCAAGTTCCTTTGGAGTCAGGTCGCGCACAGCTCGAGTCGCATGCTCCTCGATCCAAAACCAGTATCGACCGCCATCGATCTCGAAGACCACCATCGGTGCGCATTTTTCAGACTGTTCAACGTCGACGCCCATCGACTGAAGCCTCGACCAGAGCAATTTCAGGACGGCGATTCCACGGTCAACATTGGCGGGCGATGTCCGGCATGGCCAGGGCGAGCGCCCAGGGCACATCACGATGCCACGCTCATCAAGCTTGCGCAGGTCGATTGACTTGCGTATATCCTTGGCGAATTGGGCCAGTTTCTTGTCTTCAGTCTCGGACCGTGGCGTTTCAGCCAATCGCTTTTCGGCCTGGTCACGGGCGCGGTCACGTTCGCTCACAATACTGAAGTCGCTCGCTTCGAAATCGAAGATCACCCGCGACCCTTTCGGTGGTGGCGGCAAGCTGGGTTTGAGCCGATCGCGGTCCGGGCCAGCCTTTTTCAGCCAGTGCCCTTGATGAGGCAACGGGATGTCACTTTTTCGGCACGCCTTGCCCAGGCCGACATCGGATATCCCCAATTCGGCCGCGAGTTCGCGGATGGGCTTTTGCCAGACACGATCGTAGAGTTGTTCGCGAGTTAGTTTCATTGACTGCCTCACTAATGAAGAATTGAAAATCCGGATGATATGTATCATCGCTTTGACATTGCCATAGTCAAGGAAAGGCAGTACATTTGCGAGGCATATACTTTGGGATTGATCCATGCCTCGCAACAAGTGTGAAACCCTGTCCATTCGGACGACAGCAGAAATCAAAGACCTGATCCGCCAGGCAGCCGACCAGGAGCATCGCTCCGTCGCTTCCATGCTGGAGGTGCTGGTATTGGCGCACGCAACGCAGGCCGGTCTCAAGGCAAGCGCCAAGCCGAAAAAGACCAGCAAAAAACTGACCCGATGAGCGCCAACGCTTTCCAGAATATTTCCAAGATCGAGGACAGCCTCTGGGAGGCTGCCGATCAACTGCGCGCCAACTCCAAGCTGACCAGCAGCGAATACTGCATGCCGGTGCTGGGCGTCATTTTCCTGCGCCACGCCACCAACCGCTATCAGGCCGCCCTGCAAGCTATTCAGGCTGATCAGGCCGCCGGCAAGATGCCCAAGCGCCCGTTGGTCAAGGGCGATTTCATCAAGCGCCGCGCACTGATGCTGCCCGAGATTGCCCGCTACGATCACTTGCTCAAATTGCCCTCCGGTGCCAACCTCGGCGCGGCGCTGGTCGATGCCATGAATGCCATCGAAGCCGATTTCGAGCCGTTGGCCAACCAGTTGCCCAAGGACTACGACCGCTTCGAGAACAAGCTGCTCGAAGACCTGCTGCGCAACTTCGATTCAGAAGCCCTGCGCAATGCGTCAGGCGATGTCTTCGGCCGCATCTACGAATACTTCCTGATGAAGTTCGCCATGCAGGGCGCGCAGGACAACGGCGAATTCTTCACCCCACCCTCGCTGGTGCAGACCCTGGTTAATGTCATCGAACCCGACCACGGCGTGGTGTTCGATCCCGCCTGCGGTTCCGCCGGCATGTTCGTGCAATCCAGTCACTTCATCGAGCACGAAGGGCTGGACACCATGCAGCGCGTCACCTTCTACGGCCAGGAGAAAACCGGCACCACCATCCGCCTGGCCAAGATGAACCTCGCCGTGCATGGGCTGGAGGGCGACATCCGCGAAGCCAACTCCTTCTACGACGACGTGCATCGCCTGCAGGATGGCCGTGCGCTGTGGGGCAACTGCGATTTCGTCATGGCCAATCCGCCATTCAACGTCGATATGGTCGATGCCGAGCGCGTCAAGGACGACCGACGCTTGCCCTTCGGCCTGCCCGGCGTGAACAAGGACAAGCGCGTATCCAACGGCAACTACCTGTGGATTTCCTACTTCCACAGTTACCTCTCGGCCAAAGGCCGCGCCGGCTTCGTCATGTCCTCGCAGGCCAGCAGCGCCGGCCATGGCGAAAAGGAAGTCCGGCGCAAGCTGGTGGAAACCGGCGATGTCGATGTGATGATCGCCATCCGCTCCAACTTCTTCTACACCCGCACCGTGCCCTGCGAACTGTGGCATTTCGACCGCGCCAAGCCGGTCGAGCGCAAAGACCGGGTACTGATGCTCGATGCCCGCAACATCTACCGCAAAGTCACGCGCAAGATTTACGACTTCAGCCCCGAGCAGCAGGCCAATCTGACCGCCATCGTCTGGCTGTATCGCGGCCAGCGCGAGCGCTTTCTCGGGTTGGTGCAGGAGTACGTTGCTCGTCTTGGCAGCGAGGCAGCATCAGTGCCCCCGGCACTCACTCGTTTCGAGACGCAGCTCACCGCCTGCCGCGAATCGCTGGTGACCGCCTTTGTGGACAGCGCCATCGCGCTCGAAACGCTCTATGCGGAAAAGCAGAAGGTCTTTGCCGATTCCATGACTGAATGGGCCGAGGCCGCCAACGCCTACATCACCGACCGCGCTGCCTTGGTCGGCAAACTCGCCGCCTATCTCAAGAAATTCGCCGTGTCGCCAGCGCCGACTATTGATATTCAGCATGCCGCCCGGCACGCCTTCGATCCACTGGCGCAGGCGGAGCGCGGGCTGATTAAGCAGATTGACCTGCTCTACAAACTCGCTGCCCGCGCTGCGCAGCTTGCGAATGAGTTGGCGACGGACGAAGTCGTCAGTGAATTCTTCGACCGTCGCGCTACCGGCAAACTCATCAAGCAACTCGACGAAGAGCGCAAGGCAGCAGTCGAACAACTCAAGGCTGCGACCTACCTTCACCGTCAGATCGCCTGGCTGCAAGACCGCTTCCCCAAGGCTGAAATGCAAGACGTGCCGGGCCTTTGCAAGGTCGTCACCCGCGCCGAGATCGAAGCCGCCGACTGGAGCCTTACTCCCGGACGCTACGTCGGCGTCGCTCCGACGGAGGTGGATGAGGACTTCGACTTCGAGCAGACCCTGCGCGATATCCATGTCGAGCTGGCCGACCTGAACCGTGAGGCGATGGAACTGGCGACGAAGATTCAGGAGAACTTCGAGGAGTTAGGGGTATGAGTTGGCTGCCCAAGCGACTCGATCAACTTGGGACGGTTTCGCGTGGTCGTTCTAGGCATCGGCCAAGAGATGCTGCACACTTGTATGGTGGCCCGCATCCGTTCATACAGACGGGCGATGTCAAGCACGCTGGCCTTTACATCAACGACTACACGCAGTCCTACAGCGACGCGGGGCTTGCGCAAAGTAAGCTCTGGCCGGCGGGGACACTTTGTATAACCATTGCGGCGAATATCGCTGACACAGCCATTCTCGGCATCGACGCTTGCTTTCCAGACAGCGTTATTGGGTTCACGCCAGACCCTCACGAAGCCGACGCACGGTTCGTCAAGTATCTATTCGACGCGACCATCAAGTGCCGTGCGCAACAGTTTTCTCAGGGCGCGACCCAAGACAATCTAAGCCAGGAAAAACTGCTTTCGCTGGAGTTCGACGTTCCAAGAGCGGACGAGCAGACACGTGTTGCTGATGTCCTCTCCGCCTACGACGACCTGATCGAAAACAACCGGCGGCGGATGGCGCTCCTAGAGGAGTCGGCGCGGCTGCTCTACCGCGAGTGGTTCGTCCGCCTGCGCTTCCCTGGCCATGAACACACACGCATCGTTGATGGCGTGCCGGAGGGATGGGAGCGGAAGACGCTTGGCGAGTGCGTCACGCTTAATTACGGCAAGGCCTTGAAGTCCGAAATCCGAGTCGATGGTGAGTATCCGGTCTATGGCTCAAGCGGAATCGTTGGTAGCCACGAAAGGCCCTTGGTTAAGGGCCCCGCAATCATCCTGGGTCGCAAGGGTAACGTTGGCAGCGTGTATTGGTCGAGCAAGAGTTTCTATCCCATCGACACCGTGTATTTTGTCGATTCAGAGAGCAGCAGCTTGTACCTCTACTACGCGCTGAAGCACATGCACTTCATCAGTACCGACGTGGCGGTTCCAGGCCTCAACCGCGATTTCGCATACAGCCGCCCCCTGCTGCGTCCAGCCGATACCATGCTGCGTGCGTTTCTCGAATCAGTGACGCCAATTCATGGGCAGTTGGACAAGCTTGATGAAATGAACCAGAAACTCCGCGTCGCTCGCGACCTGCTACTGCCTCGCCTGATGAATGGCGAATTGTTAGCATAGACATGTCCGCCATGCATACAGCCGCCTACAGCAACGCTCAGGATGCCACACACTGGGATGGCGTTTGTTTTGCCGATGGAAGCAAATTTGATGAATTCATGGTAAATGAAGTCGCCTCACGCCTGCATGATGCTGCAGGCACCGCCGAACTTAAATCGCATCTAAATAGCTTGGCGTCCACCGGGTTCGCACAAGATAGCCTTCAGGCCATACTGGAAGCCGAACATCCTGAAGAACGTGACTGGGCGGCGGGCGAAGCATTGGCCGAGGCCTGGCTGAGCCGCGAGTATGGCGTAGTTTGGCCATGGAACATGGAACGCGATAAACGCACGCCACAAGCGAGTCTCCCGGGCGCTGATTTGGTCGGGTTCGTGACCCAAGGCAGCGAGACGCGCTTAGCGCTGGGCGAAGTCAAATGTTCTTCCGATACCAATACGCCACCGAACGTTATGACAGGGCGCAATGGCATGACCCGCCAGCTAGAAGCGCTGGCGACGGATATGGGATTGTTGCATACGCTAATTCGATGGTTACAGCCGCGCTGCCGTGGCAACGGCGCCGAGCCACACTTTAATGCAGCGATTAGCTTGCTGCTTCAGTCGGGCAACAAAGCGATGACACTGTTTGGAGTGTTGGTGCGCGACACTCAGCCTGACGAGCGGGATCTCAGCAATCGTGGCAAGCACTTGGGAGGCATCGTCAAGGCACCCGCTGGATGTCACTTGCTTGCGCTCTATCTTCCTTGGGCGATTGCTAGCCTTCCTGATCGTGTTCAAGGTGGCGTGTCATGAGCCACTGGATGCTTGAGGCTCTCGGTGAAATGCGAGGCAAGGCATTGCAAGAGGCAGCGCGCATCCAGGTCTTGAGCGAGCTCGCGAGCTTGCCGCATGAGTTGGACTACGTACTGATTGAGCGCGTTGCTCAGACCATGGAAACCGTGGTCATGGACTTGCTGCCGCGTCCTGGCGCGGAAAACGAACAATTAAGCACGCTACGACAATGTGCCGCCGAAGCCTATCGTCTCTATCGCGTGTTACCTGAACAAACAACCATGCTGGGTGAAGCCGAGTTGCGCTTGCGCCAGTGTGCATTGGCCGTGCTGGGCGATCTTGGCGCCGATGCGGCGCGTAGTCTGCGCGAACAACAATGGCCGCTCTTGGAGCTTGAGTCGGGAGATTGGCGGACGCGCACTTTCAGCACCATCATCGACATCTGGCTACGGCTGATTCGCAAACAGGGATGGGAGGACCGCGATGTAGTCTTGGAACGCATCAAAATGTTGCGTCAGGCACAGAAGTCCTTCGAGTCAAGCTACCTCAAGAGCGCTGAAGGTCATGGGGTTAAGGCCGCCGCACTCGAATTGATGGTCCTTTACCACCTGGCGAAAGCGGCGGAAATACTTGCCCTCTATATTACTGACGGAGTGGTTGAAGGCAACTTCCAGATTAATAATTTACTAGACATGCACTTTGATCGTGCCGTGGCGGTATGTGAGAGCGGCACGGCTTTTCAGTTGGAGCCTCTCACTCGTCTGTTGGCCGCAACGGCGCGACAGCTAGCTGACAATGCTATCTGGACAGTCACCCGAGCAGTCAATTCGCGCGTCACTAAATTCGTCCGCAGCCTTGTTGATCGAGGAAGAGGTGACAAGGCGTTGTTTGATGTCTTGCCGCCTCAGAGGCGTGCATTGGCAGAGCAGGGTTTGCTTGGTTCCAGTCGCCGTGCTGTGGTAGTAAGTCTGCCGACTTCCAGCGGCAAGACGTTGATTGCCCAGTTTCGCATTCTTCAAGCGTTGAACCAATTCGATCATGAGCGCGGTTGGGTGGCCTATCTTGCGCCTACTCGCACTCTGGTGCGTCAGGTTGCACGGACTCTTCGTCGTGATTTTGAGCCACTCGGGGTGTTGGTAGAACAGGTCAGTCCCGCGCTTGAAGTCGATGGAGTGGAATCAGGACTGCTTTGCGGAAAGGGTGAAAATCTCGAGTTCCGCATCCTCGTAACTACGCCCGAAAAGCTGGACCTGATGCTGCGTCAGGATTGGGAAGAAAAGATTGGTCGCCCCCTGACCCTAGTGGTGGTTGATGAGGCTCATAACATTCAGGAAGGGGCGCGAGGCCTCAAGCTTGAACTGTTGCTGGCAACGATTAATGCCGAGTGTCGGATGGCTCAGTTTCTGCTGCTGACCCCGTTCATTAGCAACGCCCGTGAGGTTGCACGTTGGCTTGGAGATGCCAATTCAGACGACATTAGTCTGACAATGGATTGGCAGCCGAATGATCGGGTCATCGGTGTTGTGACACCTGTAAAAGGATCTCTCCGTAAAGGAAAGAGCTACGACTATCAGCTTAACCTGGAGACGGTACATACCACTCGCGCCACATTAGCAATTGACGAGCTGATACCACTTGGCAAAGACCCGAACTGCAATAAGACCTTCAGCCAGATATCAAAGCAGTCTGAAGTTGCAGTAGCGACAGCGCAGCAGCTTAATAAACGCGGTCCGGTGATTGTCATGCACGCCAGGCCAGACTGGGTATGGTCGCTCGCCATGGAGTTGAAAAATGACACGAATCGTCGTTCAGTCCTTTCAGAACAGGTGCAGTTGGTACAGCAGTTTCTTGCAATGGAGATGGGGCAAGACTTCCCGTTGATCGACTTGCTTGCCCATGGGGTTGGGGTTCACCACGCGGGGTTGTCTGACGATACGCGTGCATTGATGGAATGGCTGTTTGCAAACGAGGAGCTGAGTTTCCTGGTAGCAACGACGACGATTGCCCAAGGTGTCAACTTTCCCGTGTCAGGTGTGGTTATGGCATCTCACCAGTACCCATACGGTCAAGATATGCCCCCGGCAGACTTCTGGAACATCGCTGGTCGTGCAGGGCGCGTGGACCAAGGTAGCTTGGGTGTGGTTGCGCTGGCAGCGGCCGATAATGCCAAAGCCATCAAGCTTAGAGAATTCATTCATAAACAAACTGGTGAACTTAACTCGGCCCTGATTCGCCTTGTTGCGGACGCTGGAGATTTTGTCGACAACCTTGAACTTATCGTTTATCAAAAGCCTGAGTGGTCGGCTTTTGTGCAATATTTGGCGCATACGTACCGTCAAATGGGTCAGCCTCAGGCATTCGCCGATCAGATCGAGCAGGTTTTGCGTGGTACGTTCGGGTTCGGCAAGCTCAGAGCTTCCAATCCCAATCAAGCCAATCGGTTGCTTAACAGCATCCGCAGCTATGCAGATTATTTGAGCCAGCCGCGGCAACCTTTGAAGCTGGTGGACAGCACTGGCTTCTCGTTGCAGAGTATCAAGACCGCAATGATCGCGGCTGGACAAGAGGGAATTGGAAGAGACGCCTGGAACGCCCAATCATTGTTCGGACCGGAAAGCGATACTCTAAAGAAAATGATGGGTGTATTGTTGAAAGTACCAGAACTCCGGGATAACCTTGAAGAGGTGACCGGCAATCAAGGCCCGAATGGCGACAAGTTGGCCTTGATTATCAAAGACTGGGTGAGTGGTTGTTCTCTACCGGATATTGCCCAGCGACATTTCTCCAAGGATGGGCGTGACGCTACGGATGCACTGACTGCTTGCGGGCAAAACCTCTTTGGCAAATTGACGCAAACAGCTGCTTGGGGCTTGGGTGCGTTGTTGTCGATCACCGGCGGTGATATTCCTGAAGACGAGCGCCAACTGTTGAACAATCTCGCCTCACGAGTTTACTACGGGGTATCGGACGAAAATGCTATCGCGTTACGTTTGCTGGGTATCCCGCGTTTGGCTGCGGAACCGTTGGCTTCACATATGCAGGATATAGGAACTCGCCCATTGGTCGAAGTTCGTCATGCACTTCGTAACATGGATGCGGATTCCTGGACAAATGCCCTTGGTTCGGACAAGGGCCAAGTCTATCGAAGCGTTTGGCGAGTTCTTGAGGGGCTGGAGTAGAGATGACGCAACTCGCGCTCCAAGATCGTTGAGATGAGCACTCGCGTTGGTCCCGAGGTCAATCGAGCTCACAACTTAAGCCGGCACTGGCAGTGTTGGTTGGTCTCGCCGTGGTCGTGATGGAGGGCGAGCGCAACGGCACCCGCTATCGGCTGGTGGTTGCGGAATGAGCCGTTTTCATTTGGCTCAAATGCGACGCAATCGGGCCAATGGTTTAGCCGGATTGAGCCAAATCGTCAGCTAGAGTTTTGATAACGCACTACTTATTCAAGGGTTTTTTGATTGCCACGCATGGCGAATGAGCCAAATTCGAGCCAATAGACTGAGCTAAAGCGACGCATGGCCTACACCGACATCAATAGCGAAGACCGTCTGGTTCAGGCGACCTTTGCCTCCCATCTGGAATGGCTGAGGCATATGAACGCAAGCGGCAGGAAGTGCTTGATTGGGTCACGGATCCAGACGAACGAGTGAAGAGTTTTGCGAAGCGCTATATCACCGATCTTGAGAAAATGCGTGATGCTGAAAGAAAACGTGCAGAAGAGGGAATCGCACTACGAAAATTCCGTTTCGGTGAGGAATAGATCGGGGTCATTGGCGCGCACGTGATCAACGATTGCCGAGAGTGATAATGCGCCCCAGACCATTCATAGCCATTTGTCGCCCGCGTCGATTTACGGCTATTCGCGGAAGTCCAATTGCCCCGTGGTGCCAAAGCGCGGATGAAACCTATCGACGTACGCGAAGAATGCTGCCAAGAACATCATCTTGATCGATGCCAGTCAAGACAACAAACCCTCCGCATCGGTGACGTAGCCCATGAAGACAACGACTCTGCGAACTTTTGCCAACAGCAATTTTGCGGTTCCTCCTGCTACCGCCTGGTATCTCTCCGACCTCGGCGAGTTTCGCGGCAAGCAGGAGCTTTACACCCGGCAGTCGCCGCAACGCCTCAAGGCCTTGCGCGAGCATGCGCTGATCGAGAGCGCGGTGTCATCGAACCGCATCGAGGGCGTTTCGGTCGAGCCCTCCCGCATACGCGACGTATTGGTTTCGCCGCGCCCGCTATTCCGTGATCGCGATGAGGAGGAGGTGCGCGGCTACCGCGATGCGCTGACATGGATTCATCAGGACGCTGCCAGCATGACTGTTTCCGACGCAACCATTCAGCGCCTGCATGCCATGACGCGCGGCGAAATTTGGGACGCTGGGAAATACAAGGAGAAGGACGGCGACATTATTGAGCGCTACCCGGATGGCAGTGAGCGTGTGCGTTTCCGTACTGTTTCTGCGGCCGATACGGCGAAAGCCATGGTGCAACTGGTGAGCGATTGGCAGGCCTGCCTCGAAGAGCGCTGGGTTCCGCCGCTGATCGCTCTGGCGGCGGCCAACCTCGACTTCCTGTGCATCCATCCATTCCGCGATGGCAATGGCCGGGTATCTCGCCTGCTCTGGCTATTGCAGAGCTACCAGTTGGGCTTCGAGGTTGGCCGCTACATCAGCCTTGAGCGTCTGGTTGAGCAGAACAAGGACCGCTACTACGAAACCCTGGAGCAAAGCTCGCAGGGCTGGCACGAAGGCAAGCATGACCCATGGCCATACATTAACTATGTATTGTCGATCATGAAAAACGCATATCGCGAATTTGCCGATCGGGTAGGCGAGGTTAAAGCTCCCCGCGGTGCCAAGCGCGATCAGGTTCTTTCTGGCATTGCCCAAGTTGCAGCCAAGACTGGCGGATTTACGATTAGCGAACTGGAGCAGACTTGCCCAGGCGTTAGCCGCGATATGGTGCGACGGGTTTTGCGCGAGCAGCAGGCAGCCGGCGCTGTGGAATGCCAAGGACGCGGACCGGGAGCGACGTGGATGAGGAAAGAGGGTAATTACCCCTAAGTAAGGGTAATAAAGAGGGTAATAGATGGTGTCAGCCAGGAATTTATTACACGCCAACTTGATGCGTATGCGAGCTTTTGCTGACGCGTGGTTCACCGCGAGGCAAACTGCGACGCAGGCACAAGAGTCGGCGCTTGCGGTACGGCGATTCAGTCGAGGCCAGAGTCGAGGCCAGAGTGGCGGCCAGAGTGACGGCCAGAGACAGTTCATGATCGAGTGACAATGGCCATTCCCCATCCACCCAGGGGTGATGACGCTGGCAACTCAGCCAGTCACCTGGTTCCCGTGGGGGATCTCGGCGAGTTTGGCGACAAGCAGGAGCTACCCACCTACCCTAACTTGGTTGCGAGTTTCTCGGCTTGCAAATGCGTGTAGCGCTTCAACATCTGCAAAGTCTTGTGGCCGGACACGGCCGCCATTTCCAGCACTGTGAAATCGCCCCGCTCTGCCAGGCGACTCAAGGCCTCGTGTCGTAGATCATGCCAGCAGTAATTCTCAATACTGGCTCGGTTGCAGGCCCGCTCAAAGGCCTTGTATAAAGTCATCCGGCCCAACGGGATCACCTTGCCCTTGATCGACTTCGGCAAGCCATCCAGCGCCGCCATGGCCTTGCTTGACAGCGGCACCGCTCGCGGCTCCCCGGTCTTGATCATTTCGGGATTGAGCAGAAAGGCAATCCGGCGCTTTTTATCAATCATGCGCCATTCCAGTTGCAAGAGTTCGCCTTGACGCATGGCTGTTTCGACGGAGAGAGTTACAGCAGGGAGTAGCCATGGATTCCCCGACGCCGTGCATTGCACCACTAGCGCATCCCATTCATCAGCAGTAAGCCGGCGGTCTCTCGCTGTCGCGCCCTTCGGTTTGCGAACATTGGCCACCGGATTCCCGGCAGGCAGGGCAATGCCGAATTCCTTGACGGCGACATCGAGCATCTTGGACAGCAGATCGATTTCACCCTTGACGGTCGCTGGCGAAACGCACGGCGCCGTGGCCGGATCCTTCTTGTAGCGGGAATCCTTGTCCTTCAGACGCTCATCCCTGTACCTCTTGCCGATCACCGTTGGCGTAATTGCCGCAAGGGAATAGCTGCCAAGCCTGGAAACCAACTGGCTCAATTTTCGTTCCCAAGCTTCGCCCCTGTAATGCTCCGGCGCGAAATCCTCTTTGAATTGCTTCGCGAGATCTTTGAGAGTCGTACGCTCCGCCAGACTAGACGAAACGAAGCCGCCCTGCGCCATGCTGGCCTCGACCTGAAGCGCCCATGCCTCCGCCTCGGTCTTCGTCCTGAATGATTTTGACTCGGGGGGAAAGCCCCGTTTTCTGACTTTCGCCTGCCACCAGCCGGACGCCCTTTGCGTGAGTGTCGCCATGTTCAAGTGTCCCCGTTTTGTCCCCGTTATTGATTATGGAGATGGTAGATCACTCGTAAAGCCTCGTCAATACTGGCTTCATAAGACAATAATTTGCGCCCCTGCTAAGGGCGCATCTGGGCAAAACCT
>CAJBYR010000085.1 GCA_903959855.1 uncultured beta proteobacterium | reverse complement strand
CCTGCGGACCGGCGCTGCTTGCTTGGTATTCGCGGATTTTTGGGTATAATCTCGCCCTCTCAAGCGCCCGTAGCTCATCTGGATAGAGTACTTGGCTACGAACCAAGGGGTAGGGAGTTCGAATCTCTCCGGGCGCGCCAGAACCCAAAGGGCCTGCAGCAATGCAGGCCCTTTTCATTTGCAGCCCTGCTACGCTTGGCACCTTGCTCTGCGGAGAGTTGGCAATGATGGTTCTGGATTTCCTTGTGAAGAAAGACGAGCTCGGCGTGACGCGCTTGCGCGAAACTCCACCGCAGACAATCGGCGAGGGCCAGATCAGGCTTCGCGTCGAGAAGTTCGCGCTCACGGCCAACAACATCACTTACGCCGCCTTCGGCGACGCCATGAACTACTGGGGCTTCTATCCGGCAGAGTCCGGCTGGGGTCAGATTCCGGTCTGGGGCTTCGCTTCGGTAATCGAATCGCGCTGCCCCGGAATCGAGCCCGGCGAACGCTTCTACGGCTACTACCCGATGTCGAACCAAGTCATCCTGCAACCGAAGCGGCTTGCGCCGGCAGGATTCATGGAAGGCGCCGAACATCGGGCGACACTCCACGCCGTCTACAACAACTACACGCGCTGCGGCACCGACCCGTTCCACGACCCGACAACCGAGGATGCCGAGGCCATCCTGCGCCCTCTGTTTACGACCTCCTGGCTGATCGACGACTTCATGGCCGACAACGCCTTTTTTGGTGCAACGGCAACCGGCACGGGGCTGGTAATGCTTTCCAGTGCGTCGAGCAAGACCGCCTACGGAACGGCGTTCCAGTTAGCCCGGCGCAAGGGGATCGAACTCGTCGGCCTCACTTCCACCGCGAATGCCGGGTTCTGCCGCAGCCTGGGTTGCTACCAGCGGGTTCTTGGCTATGACGCGCTCGACCAGCTCGCCGCCGACGCGTCCGCCATATACATCGACTTCGCCGGCAACGCGGCCCTGCGCAAGACCATACACAGTCGATTCGAAAACCTGAAGTACAGCAGTTCGATCGGCGGCACCCACGTCGAGCAACTTGGCGGTGCCCGCGACCTGCCGGGACCGCGACCGGTGCTGTTCTTCGCACCGGCACAGATCAAGAAGCGCAGCACGGAATGGGGGGCAGAGGTTCTCGGTCGGCGATTGCTGGAATCGTGGCGCGAATTTATCGGCACCGCCTGCCGGCCGACGGAGCCGTGGCTCATCATTGAGCATCATCGCGGCGCCGACGCTGTGACAGCCGCCTATGCATTGGTGCTTTCGGGCCGCGACGACCCGCGCCGGGGGCGGATGCTTTCCTTGGCCAACCCCGCGGCCTGATCCGCCGCGAAAAAAACAAAGCCAGCACAAGGCTGGCTTTTGAAATGGTGGGGTGATCAGTCTACTACCGAACGATTCGCTATTGGTGCCAATGAGTACTGCTGAGTATTACTGCGGATGATTGCGGTCTCTTTTCCCATTTGGCGGCACGGCCTTTGCCCGTGGGCGTGATCAGCCCTTCGGCTTTCATGGCACGCAAGATGACGCGCACCATGTCGCGACTGATGCCGGGACAGGCTTCTTCGATTTCCGAGATCGAAAACGGAAGGTTGCGCTTGAGGATTTCGGCTCGTACACGGTCGCCCTTGGCACCGCGCCCACGTTCGATGGTGCCAACACGCTCTTCGAATTCCTTGTAGGCCCGAAGCAGTGCGCCCCAGAAGTAGTCCAGCCATGGGGCAATATCGTGGGCATCGTCATGCCAGCCCTGCGAGCTGGCCTCCAGCGTTTCGTAGTAGCTCTCCTTCGATTCCTCGAAGATACGTTCCAAACTGATGAAGCGGCCTACCGCATAGTCAAAGTGGTAGAGCAATTGCAGAGTCAGCAGACGTGCCATGCGGCCGTTGCCATCCGGAAAGGGATGGATGCAAAGAAAATCGAGGATGACCAGCGGCACCAGCACCAGCGGGTCGGCCAGATGTTGATCCAGTGCCGTGCGGTAGCGCGCAATCATGTCGGTCATCGCCATGGGCGTGAGATGCGCAACCACGGGCCGGAAGCGAATGCGTGAACTACCATCGGGATGGCGCTCGACGATGTCGTTGTTGGTGGCTTTCCAATGCCCGCCCGGCTGCGGCATGTAGCGGTACAGAATGCCGTGCAACTGCAAGACGGTACCTTCAGAGAAGGGCATCTGCTCACCACTCTCGTGGACCAGACCTAGCGCATCGCGGTAGCCGGCCACTTCTTGCTCAGATCTGCTTTTGGGCGTGGCGTTCTTGAGTACCAGCGACTTGAGTCGGTTGGCAGCCACTACCACACCTTCGAGGCGATTGGACGATTCAGTCGACTCGACCACTGCCACTTGCCGAAGATCGCTCAGCACCTCGGGAGATTGCGCGACATAGAGTTGCTGCTTGCCCCGATACTCACCTAAGGCGCGCAGCGTCGCCAGTTGCTGGGCATCAAAACGCAGCTTGGTAAGGTAGTCAGGCAAGAGTGAGTGCATGAGGCATCTGATAGAGCGGAAATGGGGTAATGCTACCCACAATTGGGGCAATTTTCCATATGGTTACCCCAATAAACGACCGATTACCCTATTTGCCGCAGAGTAAATAGCTTAGCTTCCTGATCGAACAGAGCGTTCATGGGGGTGTCGTCAATCACGTCACGGAGCCCACGATGAACGCCAAGCAACCCGCAGGGCGCGCAGCGGTAGTGCTTGATAGCCGCTGTGTGATAGCCAAATCTTGTCGCCAACTGATCGAAGATCGCGTAGTGACAGTTCTCGATATCGTAGTCATAGAGGCCGTGAAGGGCTGCCTTCCTGACCAACCGGGGCGCAGTCTGCAGGGACAGCCCTCGGGCGTAAAGTCTTCCTGTCCGGCACTCGGCATAGCGGTGGATAACATGGCCGCGACCCGCAATATCCGTTTGTGCAAGACGCATGATCTGCCGCCCCCATTCCCTGCAGCGGGATATCTTTTCGACCGAGGTCATCAGGAAAAGATCGTGCTGGGCGAGGTTCGCAGGTTTAAGCAACCAGTTGAACGTGTGATCAAGTTCCCTTAGCAGTGCCAAGTCAACAGGCACTCTATTGAATGGCTTCGCGTTTCTCCACGCCGTAGCAGTTACGCCAAGAGGATCGTCATACTCCTTTGAAGCGATAGGTGCAGGTACTGACTTCAGGGTCTTGAGGTCATCCTTGGAATCTAGATATACAAGACGAGTTACAGCGGCAGCGCGAGGCTTCAGGTAGCGATCTTTCAGCGCTTGAACGTGTGGCGAAAGCCTGTAGCCCTTGGTCGAGTTCTGCCCCGCGGTACGATGAGCATTGTGATGCCAGTTTGGGGTTGTCTCAAAGATGCCCAGTTCTGCATTGATAGTTTTGAATCTACCTCGTCCAAACCGGCGTTCCAGTTCCCTGTGGCCTATGCTGATGTACCCTTCTCTGGTCTTGTGTGCGCGGCGTTTTATGCCTTCTTCCCAGACAAGTTGAGCAAAGTGGAATTGATATCTGTCGCTGATCAATCGAAAACCGGGTAATCCTTTCTTCAAGGCTCTGATAAAGGATTCGGGAGCAAAGTCACTCTTGGTGCTGCCACTGACCCTTGCCTTGCTTCGGTAGCTATTTCTCCGAGGGTTCATTTGGAATCGCCCCTATCCCAAGGTGCGACTGTCGCCATGCGACTGCCGGTAGATTTGGCACGTTCAAGAGCAAGGCGGATGCGCCCCCACCGCGAAGACATGGGCTGGATTAGCCCGCAAATTTCATCACGAGCCAGAGTAAATGCCAAATGTGTGTTGATCGAGGTGAAAGCTGTTTGGTTTGATGCAGGGAGTGTTTCGGCGGGCCAATTTGCGTGAAGTGGACGCAACTCCCCCTACCCCCGTTGTTT
>CAJBYR010000084.1 GCA_903959855.1 uncultured beta proteobacterium | reverse complement strand
GTGCACGAACGCCTGACACTCTACAAACGCCTTGCCAACTGCGACAGCGAGGATGATCTGATCGCCATGCAGGAAGAACTGATCGATCGCTACGGCGAAATGCCGCCGCAAACCCTGGCCCTGATCGAGACCCATCGCCTGCGCCTGGCCGGCCGCCCCCTGGGCCTGGCGAAGCTGGATGCGGGACCGGCCGCGATCAGCCTGCAATTCGTGCCGAATCCGCCGATCGATCCGGCCAAAATCATCCGCCTGTTGCAAAGCGACCGCAGTTTCAAGCTGGCGGGACAGGACAAGCTGCTGTGGCAGAAGCCCAGCGCGAATGTGAAAGAGCGGGTCGCCGCGGTACGCGATCTGTTTCGCAAGCTCGAACCTTGACCGGCCCGTGTTGGTCACTTAAAATGACCAACTAAAGAGGATCGTCCCATGCAGCAGTTCAACATCGCCGAAGCCAAGGCCCATCTTTCGGAACTGGTCCAGAAAGCCATGATGGGCGAGGAAATCGTCATCGCCCGCGACAACAAGCCGCTGGCCATGCTGGTGCCGATCAAGCGTGTCCAGCAGAAGCGCAAACCGGGGTCTGGCAAGGGACAGATTCTGTTTATTGCCAAAGACTTCGATGCCATACCCGAGGGCTTCGAGAATTACACCGGATGATTGCGCTGCTCGACACCAACGCCTTCCTGCGCTGGGTGGAGGGTGACGACAAGCTGTCGGCCAAGGCGAAATCCTGCATCGCCAACCCCGACAACGAAATCCTGGTCAGCGTCGTCGTCGCCTGGGAACTGGCAATCAAGTCCGGCCAGGGTGGCATCAGGCTGGCACAGCCGGTCGGCCGGTATGTGGCGAGCCACATCGAAGCCAACGGCTTCCGCCTGCTGGGCATCGAACTCGATGACGTCGCCGCCATCGAAACCCTGCCCCCGCATCACCGCGACCCCTTCGACCGCCTGCTGGTCGCGCAGGCAAAGAACCGCAAGCTGCCCGTGATCAGTTCCGACCGGGCCTTTTCCGACTATGGCGTCAAGCGCATCTGGTAACCCGCAAATGCAACAAACTGAAAACCTCAATATCGAAGCCTTCGACCTCCTGCCCACACCGGAGGAAGTCCATGCCCGCGTGCCGCTTTCGGAAGCAGCCGCAGAGTCGGTGCTGGCGGGACGGCGCAGCCTGGAACGCATCCTCGACGGCAGCGACCCCCGCCTTTTTATCGTCGTCGGCCCCTGCTCCATCCATGATCCGGTAGCTGGCCTGGATTACGCACGACGCCTGAAGAAACTGGCCGACGAAGTTGCCGACAGCCTGTTCCTGGTGATGCGCGTGTATTTCGAAAAGCCGCGCACCTCCACCGGCTGGAAGGGCTACATCAACGATCCGCGCATGGACGATTCCTTCCATATCGAAGAAGGCTTGCACAAGGCCCGCGAATTCCTCCGGGCGGTCAACGAAATCGGCCTGCCGGCCGGCACCGAGGCGCTCGACCCGATTGCCCCGCAGTATCTGGGCGACCTCATCGCCTGGACCGCCATCGGCGCCCGCACCTCCGAGTCGCAGACCCACCGCGAGATGTCTTCGGGATTGTCGACGCCGGTCGGCTTCAAGAACGGTACCGACGGCTCGCTCGACGCAGCGGTGAACGCCATCATTTCGGCCGGCAGTCCGCACAGCTTCCTCGGCATCAACATGCAGGGGCGTTCCAGCGTGGTACGCACTGCCGGCAATCGCTACGGTCACCTGGTGCTGCGCGGCGGCGGCGGCCGGCCGAACTACGACACGGTCAGCGTGGCGCTGGCGGAGGCCGCGCTGAAGAAGGCCAAGCTCGGCAACAACCTGGTTGTCGACTGCTCGCATGCCAACAGCTACAAGAACCCGGAACTGCAACCGCTGGTGATGCAGGACTGCATCAACCAGGTCATCGCCCAGCGCAAATCGGGCCATCGTTCCATCGTCGGCCTGATGATCGAAAGCTTCATCGAATCCGGCAACCAGTCGATCCCGGCTGATCTCTCGCAGTTGAAGTACGGTTGCTCGGTCACCGACGCCTGTGTCGATTGGCCGACCACCGAAACCATGATCCGCGACGCCGCGGTCGCCCTGCGCGCACAGCGCGCCTAACCCAGCACGAGCCCTGCCATGAGCCTGATTCGTCCCTTCAACGGCCTGCGCCCCGCCCCTGGTCGCGCGGCTGACGTTGCCGCCCCTCCCTACGACGTGCTCTCCAGCGATGAGGCGCGCCGCATTGTCCACGATGGTGCCAGCGGCAAGCCCTGGTCCTTCCTGCACATTTCCAAGCCGGAAATCGACCTTGCCCGCGATATCGACATTTACTCGCCTGCGGTCTACGCCAAGGCCGCCGAGAACCTGAAGACGATGCTCGATGCCGGCGTATTGGCGCGCGACGGGCAGGCCTGCTATTACGCCTACCGCCTGACCATGGGCGCGCATGTGCAGACCGGCCTGGTGGCCGCCGCCAGCGTTGCCGACTACGACAGCAACCGCATCCGCAAACACGAGTTCACCCGCCCCGACAAGGAAGATGATCGTGTGCGCCAGATCGAGGCGCTAAACGCGCAGACCGGTCCGGTGCTGCTGGCGTACCCTTCGTCAGCGACGGCCGATTCGCTGATCGCCGCCATCGCCCAGGGCGAGCCGGCAGCGGACGTCACGGCGGACGACGGCATCCGCCATCAGATCTGGGTGCTGGGCGACGCCGCGCAAATCGACGCCATCACCCAAACCTTCGATGCCATGAAGGCGCTCTACATCGCTGATGGCCATCACCGCTCTGCTGCCGCTTCTCGCGTTGCTGCGGCACGCCATCGCCAGGGGCAGGAACAGGCGGCTGACTATTTCCTGGCCGTGATCTATCCGCATCACCAGATGAAAATCCTCGATTACAACCGCGTCATCAAGGATCTCCATGGCCTCGATGAAACACAGTTGCTCGCCCGGCTCGCCGCCGATTTCACCGTCGAAGACAGCACCTCCCGCGTGCATCCGGCACGCCCCGGCGAATTCGGCATGTACCTCGCCGGACGCTGGCGCAAGCTGACCATCAAGCCTGAGCGGGTTCCCGGCGACCCCGTCGACAGCCTCGATGTATCGCTGCTTTCAAACCATGTGCTGGGTCCGTTGCTGGGCATTGCCGACCTGCGTCGCGACAAGCGCATCGACTTCGTCGGCGGCATCCGCGGCCTCGGCGAACTGGAAAAGCGTGTGGACTCGGGCGAGATGGCGATCGCCTTCGCCCTGCACCCGACACGCATGGATCAGTTGATGGCGGTGGCCGACAGCAACGAGGTCATGCCCCCCAAATCAACCTGGTTTGAACCCAAGCTGGCCGACGGCTTGGTATCGCATATGCTGGACTAAACCGTACCCGCCAAACAAAAACGGCAACCCGAGGGTTGCCGTTTTTGTTTGCCCCAAAGAGCTACTACTTCTTGGCGGCGGGCTTCTTTGCGGCAGGCTTGGCGGCCGGCTTCGCAGCGGCCTTCTTGGCCGGAGCGGCTTTCTTCGCAGCGGGCTTCTTGCCGGCCACGGCAGCCTTCAGGCCGGCGCCGGCGGTGAACTTCGGCACGGACTTGGCGGCGATCTTCAAGGGAGCGCCGGTCTTCGGGTTCTTGCCGGTGCGGGCGGAACGCATCACGGACTTGAAGGTGCCAAAGCCGATCAATGCCACCGGGTTGCCCTTGGCGATGACGGAGGTGATCACATCAGTCATGGCATCGATCGCCTTGTTTACTGCGGCCTTGGAAAGTTCGGCGCGCTCAGCAACGGCTTCGATCAGTTCGGATTTGTTCATCAGGTTCCCCTCGTTATTTGGAAAGCCGCATTGAAACACTATTCACGCGCCGGACGCAAGCCCCGCGGGCATCTTCAGCAATATTTTTTTCATCGATGCGGCGCCGCAATACTCACATGCCCTTCACCGCATACACCGCCGGCAGGTTGCGCCACGCCCCCTTCACATCCATGCCATAGCCAAAGACATAGCGGTTCGGCAAACGCACGCCGACGTAGTCGGCAGCGATGGGCTTGTCGCGGCCAAGATCTTTCTCCGCAAACACGGCACTCAAGACCTCTGCTGCACCCTGGTCGCGCAAGCGCTTGACGATTGCGGCCATGGTCACGCCCTCGTCGAGAATGTCGTCGACCACCAGCACGACGCGCCCGGCGACCGGAACTCGCGGCTCGACCACCCAGTGCAGTTGGCCACCCACCGTCACATCGCCATAGCGCGTGACATGCAGGTAATCGAAATCAAGCGGGAAATCGAGTTGAGGCAACAGGTTTCCGGTAAAGACCACCGCACCGCCCATGACGGCCAGCACCAGCGGATTGGCATCGCGCAGCCGGGTGGCGATTTCGGCGGCGACCCGCCGTACCGCCAGCGCCGACTCTTCGGCCGAACATACAAGATCGGCCTCGGCGAGAATCTTGCGCGCCGCGTCGGGGCTCATGGCATCCGCTTCAACATCGCGGCAAAATCCTTGCCGACTTCCGGATGGCGCAGGCCGAAGGCCACCGTCGCCTCCAGGTAACCCAGCTTGGCGCCGCAGTCGTAGCGCTTGCCCTGGTAGCGGTAGGCCAGCACCTGTTCCTCGGCAAGCAGCGCAGCAATGCCATCGGTAAGCTGGATTTCGCCGCCCGACCCTTTGCCGATGCCGGCCAGGTGATGAAAGATGCGCGGCGTCAGCACATAGCGTCCGACCACAGCCAGCGTCGAGGGAGCCTCCTCCGGCCTGGGCTTTTCAACAATGCGCTGGATCTCTTCGATGCGCTCCGACAAAGGCGTGCTGGCAACGATGCCGTAGCTCTTGGTTTCCTCGCGGGCCACTTGCTGCACGCCGATCACCGAACTCTCATGGCTGGAATAGACATCGACCATCTGTTTCATCACCGGCGGATCGTTATCCAGCAGGTCATCCGCCAGCAACACGGCAAAGGGTTCGTCGCCCACTGCCGGGTAGGCACAGAGCACCGCATGTCCGAGCCCCAGGGCTTCCGGCTGACGGATGTAAATGCAGTTGATGTTCTTTGGAATCATGTTGCGCACGAACTCCAGCAGTTCCGTCTTGCCGCGATGCTCAAGCTCGCTTTCGAGTTCGTAGGCCTTGTCG
>CAJBYR010000083.1 GCA_903959855.1 uncultured beta proteobacterium | reverse complement strand
CGTTACCCTGCCTGAACAAGGATACCGCCAGTGCAACCTTCACGCTGGCCATGTCGGGGAGCTTCAGACGCGTGAGGTCCACCAGTAAGGCCTGAGGTTGATCGCGATTCATGACCACCACCAGATCATCCTCCTGCGCACCGCGCAAGGCCTCGGATGGATTGTTTTTCAGTTCGCGGATGTTCACTGCTCTCATGGTCGCCTCCGGGTGGACTACGAAATCAGGCCAACTGTACCCACGCTATGTTCCTACGTAATGCAGGAATAACTATACGCCTAAGTCAGGGCTTAGCCAAACCGATCGTTACCCGCGCCACTTCCAGCAGTTCGTCCAGCGGAATCGGCGCTGCGCCACCGGATTCGACCGACCGCACAAACGCGGCGGCGCACGCCTTTTGCCCCTTGTCCTGACGCCACAGGTTCATCTTGTTAAACCCCGGCCAACCGAAGCCGGTCAGCTTGCGGAAGTTATCGAGCTGCAAGGCGCGGCCGCCGGCAAACACTTCCAGACGCTCTTTGGGAAAGCTCTTCGGCCCGTTGGCAAAATAATGCACGGTGCCCATCGAGCCGTCTTCAAACGAAAGCTGCAGGCTTACCGTGTCCTGGGTTGCGGAATCCATATCCATCCGCCGCCACTCGACAATCGGCGCTCCAGCCAGGAAGCGCAGCAGGTCGATGAAGTGACAGGCCTCGCCGACGATGCGCCCGCCACCGACTTCGTTATCCTGCGTCCAGTGTTCGGCCGGAATCGCCCCCGCGTTCACCGTCATGACAAACGCCTTGGGGCCGCCCACACCCGCGAGCAGTTGCTTTACCCGCTGCACCTGCGGCGCGAAGCGGCGGTTGAAGCCCACCATCACCCGGCCGGCCGACGAGGCCGCTGCCGTTTCGATCGCGGCCAGTTCATCCAGTGTCAGGCACAAGGGCTTTTCGACAAAGACATGCTTGTCCGCTTTCAGAGCCTCAACCACCAGCCCGGCATGGCTGTCGTGGCGCGTGGTGATCACCACGGCATTCACGGCGAAATCACTCAGCACGCTGGCGGTGTCGGTGGTCGTCTGCTCGAAGCCGAACTTGCGCCCGGCGTGCAGGCCGCTTACCCCGGCACTCGATGCCACCACCTTCAACCGTGCCCCCGCCTCTTTGAAGGCCGGAATCAACACGCCCGTCGCGTAATTTCCCGATCCGATGACACCGATCGAACAGTTCGCCGCGGGTACTGTCGCCACATGCAATTCCACCGTCCGGCGCCGTACCGCCAGCGCCGACTTTTCATCCTGCGGGTATGCCAGCAGTATCCCCAGCGACGGCCCTGCTCCGCCCACCAGCGCATAGGCTCCCGCCGCGTCATCAATCGGGAAGCGATGCGAGATCAGCGGCTTCACGTCCAGCCGGCCGTCAGCCATCATGTCCAGCACGGCCTCGAAGTTGCGCTGCTCGGTCCAACGCACAAAGCCCACCGGATAGTCGTTGCCCTTGTCTTCGTAGGCCGGGTCGTAGCGCCCCGGACCGTACGAACATGACACCTGGAAACTCAATTCCTTTTCAAAGAAGTCCGCGCGAGAGAGTTCCAGCCCGGTCACGCCCACCAGCACGATGCGCCCGCGCTTGCGGCACATTTGTGCCGCCTGATGCACCGGCTCGTTGCTCTTGGTCGAGGCGGTAATCAGTACCGCATCCACGCCGCGCCCGCGCGAGAACCGCTGTGCGGCCGCCACCGGGTCTTCGCCGGCGGCCAGGTTCACCACCTCGGCGCCCATACCCTGGCCATGGGCTTTTCGGTGATGACATGCACACCGTTCTTGGCAGCAAGGATAGCTTGCTCTGGATGCAACCCGCTGGGCGTGCACAACGCCACGACATCGGGCTTTGCCTGCTGTAACAGGTCCTCCATACGAAGAAAGCCGGGGATCTTATAGGCTTCTTGGTGACTCTTAAGTGTCTCGGGATTGTTATCGCAAACGGCCGCCAACTCGATATGTTCGGCATGCTTTTCGAGCGAGCCAAAGTGGTTCTTAGCGATACGGCCACAGCCGACGACAGCTAGGCGGATTTTGCGATCAGTGACAATAGAAAACATGAGTAACCCCTGGTTAATCACAAACGGCCATCGGCCTCGGCTTTGCCCAGCAGTGACTTCACGTCATACAGCACATGCACCGGCTTGCCGAAAGCGTGTATCCCGGCGGCACCCATTTGCAGAAATTCCGGATGTGCCACGGCGAGGATGATGGCGTCGTAGGTGCTGGCCTGGGGTTTGTCCTTTAGAGGAGTGACCTTGTATTCATGTTCGGCTTCGGCAACATCGATCCACGGGTCGTAAATGTCGACCTGCGCGTGGTAGCTGGTCAGTTCGCGCACGATGTCAATTACCTTGGTATTACGCAGGTCGGGGCAACCTTCCTTGAAGGTCAGCCCCAGGACGAGAATTCGTGAATCGACCACCTGCATCTTGCGTCGCGTCATGAGCTTGATGACTTCATCGGCCACATAGCCGGCCATGCTGTCATTGATGCGCCTGCCGGCCAGGATGACTTCGGGGTGGTACCCGATCTCCTGAGCCTTGTGGGTCAGGTAGTAGGGATCGACGCCGATGCAGTGACCACCAACCAGGCCCGGACGAAAGGGCAGGAAGTTCCATTTGCTACCGGCAGCTTCAAGCACTTCAAGGGTATCGATGCCGAGGCGGTGGAAGATCAGCGCGAGTTCGTTCATCAGCGCGATATTGAGGTCGCGCTGGGT
>CAJBYR010000082.1 GCA_903959855.1 uncultured beta proteobacterium | reverse complement strand
TTCTCGATGGGCTCCAGGCCTGCGGCCGGACTGTTCTGCTTGCTCATATTTCTCCCCCTATACGGCTTCTCGATGAGCCATCTGTTTTACGAAGGCCAGATTTTCCACGACCTTGGACTGAATGTGTGAAATCTGCTCCGGACTGAGATGGCGGAAACGCCCCATCGCCTTCAGGTAATCGGTTACCGGCAGCGGATCATCGACGGGCTTGGTGAAATGCAGGCCGTCGCTCGGGTTGTACTCCCACAACATCACGAAATTGGTTTCGACAGCCTTGCGCGCCACTTCCATGTTCTGGTCGGTCGGAAAGCGCCAGCCGGTGGTGCAGGGCGAATACACGTGCAGGTAGGCGAAGCCGCGCTTGGAGGCCGCGATCGCCTTGTCCAGCTTGTCGTAGAGGTCTTCCATGTAGGCCGTGGAGGCGGTGGCGACGTATTCGCAACGATGGTTCACCATGATCAGCGGCAGGTTCTTGGCGTCCTGCGTCTTGCCCTGCGAGGGAATGTTGCCCGGGCCTTTGCCGATCGGCGTGGTCGAGGTCCACGCGCCGTAGGGCGTGCAGCTCGAACGCTGCATGCCGGTATTCATATAGCCCTCGTTGTCGACCACCATGAACAGGATCTGCTCGTTGCGTTCGGCAGCACCCGAAAGCGACTGGAAGCCGACGTCGGAGGCGCCGCCGTCGCCGGCGATGGCCAGCGCCGTGACGTCGCGGCCCACCCGCTTGTACTGGCGCTTGACGCCGGCCAGCATCGCGGCGGTGTTGGTCAGCAGTGGATGGAACACCGGGATCTTGGTACCGGTGGTGCCGTTGAAACCGACCGAGCCCATGCCCGGCACGCAGCCCGGCGGCGTCGCCAGCACGGTCTCCGGCCCGACGCGGCGCAAGGTATGGCGCATCAGGAGTTCGGTGTTGCAGCCCTGGCAGCCGGCGAGTCCGGGCGCGAAGAGGTCTTCCCAGTCGCCGACCTCGTTGTAGATGCGCGAGGTGGTGACGTAGGTCAGCGCGTCGTGCGGACAGGCCGGCACGCAGGCCGGAGAACCCTCGCAGGTATCGCACTTGGCGACATGCCCGGTTCCGGCATCGAGCGCGATGCCGGCGTAAGCGCAGCCGACGGTGCAGAGCAGGCAATCGACGCATTTGTCTGCGTTCCAGTCGATCACGCCGCTGGCGTAGTTCTTGGTCAGTGCTGCCGCCGGGCAGACCGTGACGCACTTGGGGTCGGCGCACTGGCGGCACAAAGCCAGTTCAAAGCCGTCATCCGCGCTGCCGACGATCTGGATGCGCGAGCGCAACTTGTCTTCCGTGCCGGTCTTGGCCGTCGCGCAAGCCGTCATGCAGTCGCCGCAGCCATCGCACTTGTCGGCAGCGAAGGCGATGGTGTTGTATGCCCCTCCAAACGTTCCCATGCTTATCTCCACGTCTTCGACATGATTTCGCGGCCGACCTTCATCGGTTCGGCAAGGAAGCGCTCCTTCACCGGCGTCAGGTCGATGCGGCGCAGGATCAACTGGCACATCACGCCGCCGTCGAAGAATTCATTGACGCCGTAGATTCCCGTCAGTCGGTTGTCGGCACTGAAGATCGCCTTGAGATAGCGGCCGCTGGATTCATCGAAACGCGTCACCACCTCGCCGCCCTCGGGCACCTTGCTCGATCCGACCGAAATCGCATGGCGACCGAAGAAGTGGTAGGTGTTGAGCGGCACGCCACCGGGATACTTCTTCAATCCCGGATCCTCTGCCATCGCCATGCCGGCGATGCGCCCCTGCTCGGTGGCGTCCGGCAGGATCGCGTTCATGATCTTCGCGTCGGTATAAAAGCCCTTGGCCTGGGCGCAATCGCCGGCAGACCAGACATTGGCGACGCTGGTCTGCATGCTGTCGCTGACCAGGATGCCGCGGTCATGCGCGACCGCACTGCCGGCAAGATAGTCCATGTTCGGCTTGACGCCGGTGGCAACCAGCAGCAGGTCGGCTTCGAGCGTCGTGCCGTTTTCCAGGGTCAGCAGCGCGCCAATGGTTGATGGTGCCAGCTTGACCACGCGGCTGCCGGTCAGGATCCTGGCGCCGTTGTCGGTGAAGGCCTTCTCGATCAAGCCGGCCGCCGTCGCGTCGAAATAGCCGTCGGTCAGTTGCTTGGCCATCTCGACGATGGTGACCGAAGCGCCGGCTTTGACCAGGTTCTCGGCGGCATGCATGCCGACCAGACCGGCGCCGAGCACCACGGCCTGTTTCGAGTTCTTGATCGCGGCGTTGAGTTTCGTCGCATCGTCCAGGGTGCGCAGCACGTGGTAGGCGACCTGGTCGAGGCCGGGAATCGGCGGAATCGCCGGTGCCGCGCCGGTGGCGAGCAGGATCTTCTCGTAGGCGATCTCGCTGCCGTCGGCGAGCTCGGCGGCATTGCGTTCGACGTGCAGTGCCTTAAGAGCGGTGCCGCGTTTCAACTGGACGTGGTTGTCGGCGAAGAACTTCTCGTCGCGCAGGAAGATGCCGTCGGGCGCGGAACGGCCGGAAACCACGTAGGGCAGCACGGTCGGCGAATACGGCAGGTGCGGATCGCGCGTCAGCAGCGTCAGGCTGCCTTCTGGATCGTGCATGCGGATCGCCGTCACGGCTTCGAGCGCGGCGTGGCTGCTGCCGACCACCAGGTATTTGGTCTGTTCCATGGTCAATCCTTTTCGTTGAGCCAGACCGGCTCGACCGGCGCCGGGTTGCTCAGCAGTTTTTCCGTCGCTTCGATGACGCGATGGAAATGGCCCACCGTGATGTCGGCGCCGGCCAGGCCGCCGATGAAGCTCATCGACGGTATGTGGCGGCCGAGGCGATACAGCACTCCCATGGTTTCCTGGTACATCGGCCCGCAGTTCCAGCGGAAGCCCACCGAACGGTCGACCACGCCCAGCGCCTGTATCTTGGCGAAGGACTTGAGCAGCGCATCGATCGGGAAGGGGCTGAAGGTCTTGATCTTGATCAGACCGACCTTCTTGCCGGCATCGCGCGCCTCGTCGATCGCGTCCTTGGCGGCGCCGGTCATGCTGCCCAGAGTCATGATCGCGTAGTCGGCGCCTTCCAAACGGTATTCCTCAACCAGCGGCGCGAAACTGCGGCCGAAGCGCTGCGCCCACTCGGCATGCACTTCCTCAATCACGCGCAGCGAATTCTGCATGCCGCGGCACTGGCCTTTGCGATAGCGGACGAAGGTGGACGGCCCCTTGCCGCCGGAACCGCCGGTCAGCGGATCGACCGCCATCGGCCGTAGCGGGTCGAGCGCCACGTGCCAGTTCACATCCTTGACGCCCATGAAGGCATCGACGTCTTCCTGATTCGGCAGTTCGACGCGCGAGGTGCCGTAGGACAGGTAGTTGCCGTCGAGGCAGACATTGACCGGCAGCATCACGTCGTGGTGCTCGGCGATCTTGAAGGCCATGATGGTGGTGTCGAGCACTTCCTGCACGGTCTCGCAATACACCTGCACCCAGCCCACCTCGCGCACCGTCATGGCGTCCTGGTGCCCGCCCCACACCGACTGCGGCGTAATGCCGTCGCGGGTGACGATCGACATCACGATCGGCAGGCGCATGCCGGAGGTGCGGAAATACGGTTCGAACATAAAGGCCAGGCCGGGGCCGCAGGTCGCCGTGTAGGTGCGGGCGCCGGCCAGCGCACCGCCCTGCAGGACAGAGAGCACCGAATGCTCGCCTTCGGCATCGACGATGTCGGCATCCATCCTGCCGTCGGCGATCAACTTCGCGACGTGCTCGACCAAGGACGACTGCGGCGTGATCGGATACACGGCGACCATGTCCGGGCGTGCCAGGGCGACGCCCAGCGCAGCAGCCTCGTTGCCTTCAACCAGCATGACCTTCTGTTTCGCCCGCTGGGCCTGGCTCGGCGTTTCAAGGATGGCAGTAGTCATGCGGCCTCCGGATCATGAAAGTCGGCGCTGGTAACACGGTGGCAAAGAGCGCTCATGTCGCCTCCGGAATCATGGTGATCGCACGTTGCGGGCATTCGTTGGCGCAAATGCCGCAACCCTTGCAGGTCTTCAGGTTGAAGTCGAACCAGGCCGGCTTTTCCTCGACGCATTGCACCGGGCAATACAGCCAGCACACGGCGCACTTGACGCACTTGTCACGGTCGACCACCGGGCGCATGCTGCGCCAGTCGCCGGGCAGCATCGGGCTCATGACGGTGGCGACAGGGCTCAGGTCGTCCGGCACATTGGCCTGGACCAGATCGAACATCGGATAGCTGTTGTGACGGGTCATGCCACCGCCCTCCGCTCAATGGTGTGCACAGTTGTCTCGTTGTAGCCGCGCTCCAGCGCGACCATGTTCTGTTTGAGGCCGGCGTCGCGGAAGTCAGAGTCTTCCAGCGAGCGCTTCAGCGCATCCAGCGAAACGATGCCGGTGGTACGGGCGAAAGCACCCAGCATCAGCGTATTGGTGATCGGCTTTTTGAATATTTGCAGTGCAATCCCGATGGCGTCGCAAAGGCCGACCCTGCCCACCGCATCGGCGATTGCAACTTCTTCGAGCGGTCGATGCGTGGCCTGCACCAGGGTGCCGCCAGGCTTGAGGCCGGCGAAGATATCGACCGACTTCGCCAGCGTCGGATCGACGCAGATCAGGCAATCAGGAGTGTAGATATTGGTCAGTTGGCGGATCTCGCGATCGCTGCAGCGCAGGAAGGAAACCACCGGAGCGCCGCGGCGCTCGAAGCCGAAGGACGGGATCGACACGGCGTACTTGCCCTCTTCGAGCAGCGCGGCCGCCAGCATGGCCGCCGCCGTTACAGCGCCCTGCCCGCCTCGTCCATGAAAGCGCACTTCGTACATTGCCACTCCTCCTTTCGACGGAACTCGTGGGTTCCGCCTTTTGTCATGCTGAAGCTACGGCCTAGCCGCGATTGCCGCCCGGCATCATTTTCCAACCCGGCTTGGCCGCCGGCCCGCTCGGCCCGCGACCCCGTACCGGCAGGTGATTGACGGCCAGCCCCTGCGTGAATGCCGCGCGCCGAACCAGTGTGTATTTCAGGAACCAGCCGCTCGCCACGACCAGCATACCCGCCAGCAGACTCATCAGGGAGCGCCCCGGCAGGCCAACAAGCATTGCCACCACCGCGACGGCGGGCAATCCATTGCCAAAGGTATGGAATCGAGGCCCCAGGGATTCGAGCACTTTCAGCGCAGCGACGGGGGCGCCGGTCGCCGTGAGGCCGGCGAGGTATCGCCGCCAGCACCAGGCGCGCACGGCAAGCAGCGCCAGCAGCACAAACAACAATGTGTTTCCTGGGTCGCTCGAGAACACCGCAGCGATGCCGACGATGAATCCGGCACCTTCGGCCAGACCTGTGGAGATCATCAACGGCACGCTGGCCGGATGCCGCCACGAGGGAATGCCCTTGTTCGCCGCGAGTATCCGTGCCTGGCTGTACAGAAAGCCCAGACCACAGGCGCCGGAAAGTATCAACAGCAACTTCGAGCCCGTCAGCAAGGCAAGGCCGCCGGTGGCAAACACGACAAGAGCCACCACCGCCTCACGCGTCATCCACGACGTGGCGAAATGCCGATAGACGTTCATCGCACGCCAGGGGCGGCCGATCTCGAACCAGACACAGGTCAGCCCGCAGCCGATCAGCGCCAGGCCCAGAAAAACCGCAATCCGCGTCGCCGAAAGATCCAGGCCGGCGAATGCGGCACAAAACAGCAGGCTGCCGCCGGCACCGCCACAAATGAAGTTGGCGGCAGCGCGCCAGTCCCAGTTGCGCTGCTGCTTCGGCGCTGCAAGTTCCACCGCGCGGGGATTGAAGGGCTTCATTGATTAGCCCTCCCCCCAGCCCCCTCGCCATGCGAGGGGGTGACTTTGGTTCGCCGCGTCGCGGCTCCGGTTTGTGGCTGGCGCCCCTTCGGGCGGCCGTGCGTGGCGCTCATGATTTGTCCCACACGTAGTACACGCCGGGCTCGGTGCCGAGTTCCTCGTGCATGCGGAAATGCTGTGTGTCGGCCAGCAGTTGGCTAACGCTGCTTTGCGGATCCTCGATATTGCCGAAGCCCATGGCACCGGAGATGCAGGAATTGACGCAGGCCGGTGTCACTTCGGGATCGACTCCCGGCACCAGCCCCGTGCGTTCGGCGTGATCGATGCGATCCTTGCAGAAAGTACATTTCATCGAGACGCCGATGCGCGCCGGGTCGAAGCGCGCGGCTTCGGAGGCCATCGGCGCATCGCCGTAGGCATAGCGCGGCTCATGGACGATGGAGCGGGCATCGTAGGGGCAGGCCATCACGCAGTTGGCGCAACCGATGCACAAATCGTAGTCGATCGCCACCAAGCCGTCAGCGCGTTTGGTCGTCGCCCGCGTCGGGCAAACGTGTTCGCAAGGCGGATCGCCGCAGTGCATGCAGGCCACGGGCAGAAAGGTGCGGCGCACGTCGGGAAACTCGCCGCTTTCGATATCGAGCACGCGCCGCCACTGGATGCCGGGCGGCGTCGCGTTGGCGCCCTTGCAGGCGGCGGTGCAGGTCTGGCAACCCACGCAACGACGCAGGTCGATGGTCATCACATATCGGGTCATGCTGCCTTGGCCTCCTCGATTTTGCGGACCGCAACCCGCACGATGTCGGCGCCGGAACCCGTAGCATCCGTGAGATCAAGCGACATCGGCGCAATGCTGTTGAGGCTCGGCGCTTCCATGGTCTTGGCGAATGGCGTGGCCCAATGGTCGAACTGGCCGATGATCACCAGGGTGTCCGGGCGCACGCCCTGCACCAGCGCGGCCTTGCCGTAGGTGGCACCGATATGCGAGCGAACCTCGATCCGGTCGCCTTCGGCTATTCCCAGCGACGCCGCCGTCTTGGCATTCATGATCACGCCGGCATGGCCGCGCATGTTCTGCGCCACTTCATGCATGACCTCGATCGCGGCATTGCCCCCGGCGTGGTACTGCATGCTCTTGGTGGTGAGCAGCCAGAAGGGGAAGTCGGCAGCCTTGGCGCCTGTCTTTTCCAGGTTGCGGATCCAGCGTCCCGGCACATCGTGCCATTCCGGCAGCGCCGTGTATTCGGAAAGCTGCTCGTCCCACCAGTTCATCTTTTTCTCGTGCAGCCGGCGCCCGAGCTCACGGCCGGCACGCATCAGGCGCTCCTGGTAGGGCAGTTCGTAACGCAGGCCGTGCCGCTCCATGGTCGGCGTCAGGTACCACTCGAGGCGCGACATCGGCACAGTGTAGAAGCCATTCTCTTCGAACCACTTCAGGTCATGCTCTTCGCGGCCCTCGGACAGGGAGAGCGTCGCGGCGCGGCAGACGGCATCCCAGACCTGCTCCGACTCAGGCGGAGTGGCAGGATCCAGGCGGAAGTCATAGCCCTCGCCCTTCAGCGGCGAAACGCCGGAGATGCCCTTGTTGATTGCCTTGACGTAGGGCTCGAGCAATCCGGTGCGCCGGGCCAGTTCGGTGGTGATCCAGGTGAAATCGCGCGCCTCACCCTGCGGTTCGACGGCTTTGGCGCGCAGCACCACGCCCTTGTGATCCCAGAACTGCTCCATGTACTTGGTGCCGCCCATGCGGATCATCTGCGTCGACTCGAGGTCGGTGGCCTCCGGCAGCAGCACGTCGGCCATGTAATTGGTTTCATCGACCGTGTAGGCGAAGCAGGCCATGAAGGGAAACTTCGCGGCAATCTCCGCGAGGTGGCGCGTGTCCCAGAAGGAGATCGAAGGGTTGGAGCGATACACCAGCCAGACCTCGGGCAAGGTCGGCATCGGCATGTTCCAGTCGTCCGGGCGCTCGTTCTGGAACATCCAGGCCAGTTGGGTCGGGCCGAGCGCCTGGCTCCAGGCGCCGTTGGCGCCGACGATGGGCACCAGGGTCTGGTGCAGGTTGCGGGTCGAAGGCGACTGCTGCCACTCCTCCTTGCTGGTCGGATTGAAGTACTGGACCATGAAGCCGTCTTCGCCCGGGGCGACCGAGAGGTGGCGGTTGTCGCGCGACTTGTTGAGCCGCACCGTGGTGCCGACCAGACCACCCGGGTTTTCCAGCGAGCCGACCAGCGCCGCCAGCACGGTACGCGCCCAGCAGCACTCGAATGCTCCCCAGCCGTTGTTCACCGACTTGCCCAGCGTCACAGAAACCGGCCGCAGCGGCAGGGTCTTGCCATCGATCACGATGGTCTCGCCGATGCTGGCAGCCTCTAGGTATTCATTGGCGATGCGGCGGATGGTCTCGGCCTTGACGTCGCAGATCGACTCGGCCCATTCCGGCGAATACTTTTCGATGTGCTCGGACAGCATCTCGTAAGCCGTCTTGCCTTCAACGTCGCTGTACTCGCGGCGCTCCTTGTCGGCATCCACCACCACCGCCTTGCCGACGCGATAGCAGCCGGCCACGGCGGGCTTTGCGCCCGGCGTGTCGTGCACCACGGCGCTTGAGGTGTTTTCATCCCAGACCAGGGGCTTGCCGCTTTGCGGATCGCGCAGGTAGAGGCCGTCCGGCGCGATCAGATAGGGAGACGCGGTGCGATCACGCAGGAAAGGGATGTCCAGCTTCTCCAGGCCGTTCTCGCGCACCAGCACATGAATGAGTGCAAACAGGAAGGCCGGATCGGTCTTGGGCCGGATCGGCACCCATTCGGCGGAACAGGCGCCGGTCGCGGTCAGGTGCGGCTCGACCTGGACACGCTTGTAGCCGCGCACGCGGGCATCGGCATGGCGCGTCACGGCGCACGGGCCCCCGGTGACATCGACGTTGGCGCCGACAGCAATTACATAGCGCGCATTCGGCGTGTCGGAGGCAACGGTAAAGCCGCGATGCCAGAATTCGCCATACAGGTGCTCGGAATGAACGCATTTCACACCCTGGCCGGAGCCGAAGCTGAAATCCACGTCGCCCCAGGCGGCAAGAAAAGCCGGGAAGGTGCCCATGTAGTTGGACGGCGTGCCGCCATGACCGAGGCTGACGGCAACTCGCGGCAGGCCGGCCTCGTCGAGCAAGCCCTTGGCGCGCACCGCCTTGAGCTTCCCGGCGACGATGTCCAGCGCCTCATCCCAGGAGATCGGCACAAAGCCCGGATCCTCGTTGCGGCCCTTCTTCGGGTTGGTCCGCTTCATCGGCGTGCTGATGCGATTCGGGTTGTAGGTCTTCTGCACCAGCCCGTAGGCCTTGACGCAAACCCGGCCCTTGGCGGGATGCACGTCTGCTGCAGCGAAATTCGGCTCGATTTCGGTGGCAACGCCATCGACCACCTTGACGTTCATAAGGTCGGGCCCGGAGACGCAGTTGTAGCAGTAGCTGGGAACGCGCTTTACCGACTTGGGCTGGGCTGCTTCCATGGTGATTTCCTCAGTGAATCCGTTGCGGGTGCGAATAGACGCAATGGCGCTCGCCGCGGGCGAAGCCGACCAGGGTGACGCCCGACTCGACCGCCACCCTGACCGCCATTCCGGTCGGCGCCGAAACGGCCGCCACCACGGCGATGCCGACGGCGGCTGACTTCTGCACGATTTCGTAGCTGGCACGACTGGTCATCAGTACGAAGCCGTCGTCGAAGGCCCCGCAATGCCGCGCACGGGCGCCGATCATTTTGTCCAGCGCGTTGTGGCGACCGACATCCTCCCGCAGCAATTCGATGCACCCGTTCGCGTCGCACCACGCCGCGGCATGAACGGCACCGGTAAGCCCGAACAGGTGCTGGCTGGTCTGCAATTGAGTCAGGGCGCGGGCCACTGCGCCCGCGGCGAGCAGCGACGAAGATTCGACGCGCGTTGCGCGCCGCGCCAGTTGGTCCAGGCTCTCCGTGCCGCAGAGCCCGCAGCCGGTGCGACCGGCCAGGCTGCGTCGATGCTGCTTGAGCGCCTGCGCACGCTCGGCGGTGACCTGCATCTGGACTTCGATGCCGGTGGCGCGCTCGACAATCTCCATGTCGAGAATTTCGCCTGCGCGTCCGACGACGCATTCGCTGAGGCTGAAGCCGAATGCGAAGTCTTCCAAGTCCGCCGGCGTCGCCAGCATCACGGCATGGGATATCCCGTTGTAGACCAGGGCGACCGGCACTTCTTCGGCGAGCGTCTCGTCGCAGCCGATGGCGTCGCCGCCCACCCGGCGACTGGCCGGGTAGCTACGATATGCCTCCATCTCCGTGCCTGCTGCATTGTGCATTTAGGCCTGCTCCTCCGAGTAGGGCTTGCTGCCCTTTTTCAAAACGATACAGTTTATACGTTTCATAAGCAAGCTTTTTGTATCATATAAGAATAGCCTTATACGGAATACTGGATACAATCGCCCCAAGCTTCCGGCTCGCCTACAATGCCGCCACAGGGGATTCACCCACCCCCAAAACCTTCGCTCCGCATCGGAAAAGAATTGAAAAGCCGACACCTCAGCCAGTGGATCGCCAACTTCCTCGAGCAACACCCGACCCGCGCCAACTCGCTGATCATCACCATTTACGGTGATTTCATCGCCCCCCACGGCGGCACCGTATGGCTCGGCAGCTTCATCCGCCTGGTCGAGCCGCTCGGGCTTAACGAGCGCATGGTGCGCACCAGCGTATACCGCCTGTCACAAGAGAAATGGCTGGTCTCGGAACAACTCGGACGGCGCAGCTATTACAGCCTGACCGCCTCCGGCCGGCGCCGCTTCGAGCACGCCTACCGCCGCATCTATTTCACGCCGCAGGACACCTGGACCGGGGAATGGCAACTGGTTCTGATCCCCGGCTCACTGTCCGGGGCACCGCGCGACCAGTTGCGCAAGGAACTCACCTGGGCGGGTTACGGTGCCTTCGCCTCAGGCATCCTGGCCCATCCATCGGCCGATTCCGAGGCCCTGCTGGACATCCTCCAGGAGACCGGCGCCCACGACAAGGTGGTCGCCATGCGCGCCGCCAACATCAGCGCCCTGACCAGCAAACCGCTGCAGGAACTGGTGCACGAATGCTGGAACCTCGACGTCCTTGCCGCCAAATACACCGATTTCATCGAGCGCTTCCGCCCGGTCCTGCGCACCCTGAAAGCAGCCAGCAACCTCGATCCCGAGCAATGCTTCCTGGTCCAGACCCTGTTGATGCACGACTTCCGTCGCGCCTTGCTGCATGACCCGCAGTTGCCCACACAACTGTTGCCCGCCAACTGGAGCGGCGGCGTGGCACGGCAGCTTTGCCGGGACATCTACGGCATCACCTGGCCCCACGCCCAGCGCCATCTGCTCACCGTCTGCGAAACCGCCAGCGGCCCCCTGCCACCGGCCGCCGCCTACTTCCATGAGCGCTTTGGCGGGCTTGCAGTCGGGGAATCCGAGCAGGAACAGACGACTGAACTTGATTGATGGATATCAAGCGATACATTTTTATATATTATTGCGCATATTTTTGTATCTGATATAGTTCGTACCTGAGGCAGTCTGTCGATAGTGCAGGACCTCGGGGGGAGAACACCATGAACCAGGCGTCAACGACCGCCAACGGCAGATCGAACGCTGTCCCATCGGCCGCCGACCTGTTCCGCCAGGCCGCAGCCGCCGGCAGGCAAAGCCTGGAGCGGTCCGAACTGGAATCCCTGCTCGCCGCCCTGGGGCTGGCCTTCGCACCTGGCGATACACTCCCGGCCGAGCTTCGCATCAGCCTCAACCGAAGCCGCGAATTCGGCATGGTGCTGAGCGCCGGTCTGGGCGGGCTCGATGCCGAACTCGACGAAGCCAACTTCCGCCGCGACCGCGCCGCCGTCCATGCCGCCACGGAACTGACCGATGCCGACGACTTTCTCGCCCTGTTCAAGCGCACCATCGCCTGGCAGCGCATCGAGGCACAGGCCCGTCGCGCCGGCAATGCCCCGCCCGATGCGGCCCTGCGCGCCTGCTTCGCCTCGCTGCTGGCCTTTGCCGCCGGCCCCTGGGAGGCGGCGGCGCAACTGCCGCAGAACCTGGAACTGAATCTGGCGGGTGCCGCGGGTGCGATCTCCATCGCCACTGCCCGCTGCGAATTCGCCCCGCCCCCGCCGCAACGCCTGCCACGTCCGACACACAAGATTGCCAAGCTGATCCACCCCAAATCGATCGGCATCATCGGCGTGTCGTCGACCAGCATGAACTTCGGTCGCATCATCCTCAAGAACCTGATGGGCAGCGGCTACCCCAAGGACCAGTTGTGCATCATCCGCCCCGGCGAGACAGAGATCGACGGCGTGCGCTGCGTCGAAGGCCTCAAGGCGCTGGACGGCAAGCTCGACCTGCTGATCGTCGCGGTGGCCGCCAGCGCGGTGTACGACCTGGTCGACGAAATCATCGAAACCGATGCCGTCGAGTCCGTCATGCTGATTCCCGGCAGCCTGGGCGAAACCCGCGCCAGCCGCGAACCGGCGGCGGCACTCGCCGCGCGCATCAACGCCGCCCATGGCAAACCCGACGGCGGCCCGATTTTCCTCGGTGCCAACTGCCTGGGCGTGGTCTCGCATCCGGGCAACTACGATTCGTGGTTCATCCCGCTGGAGCGCCTGCCCAAACCGCCGAAGAAAGCCGAGCGCAATTCGGTGATGCTGAGCCAAAGCGGCGCCTTCATGATCACCCGCATCAGCCAGAACCCGTGGCTCGATCCGCGCTACATGCTGGCCCTGGGCAACCAGACCGACCTGACCCATGGCGACATGCTGAGCTACTTTGCCGACCTGCCGGAGATCGACAGCATCGGCATCTACATCGAGGGTTTCAAGGATGGCGACGGACTCGACTTCGCCCGCGCGGTGCGCAAGGCCGTCGCCAGGGGCAAGGATGTCGTGGTCTACAAGTCAGGCAGGACCGAGCCCGGCATGGGCGGGGTAATGGGACATACGGCCTCGATTTCCGGTGAACCGCTACTCTTCGAATCCGTGGTGCGCCACGCCGGCGCCATCGTCGCCGAGGATTTCAACAGTTTCGACGACCTGTTCTACATCGCCGGCGCCTTGCACGACAAGGTGATTGGCGGCAAGCGCCTGGGCGCCATCAGCGGTGCCGGATTCGAGGCTGTCGGCATGGCCGATTCGATAGGGTCGGAAACCTTTGCCATGGAAATGGGCAGGCTGGACGCCGCGACCGTAACCCGGGTCGAGGACATCCTCAAAGCCAAAAAGCTCGACGCCTTGGTCGAGGTACGCAACCCGATCGACATCAACCCCGGTGCCGACGACGAAGCTCACCTGCAAATCGTCGAGGCCTTCCTGCAGGATCCGAACATCGACGCCGTGGTGGTCGGGCTCGACCCCACCGCGCCCTCGGTGCGCGCGCTCGAATCGAGCAAACTACGGCCGGGCTTCGACATCAACGACCCGAAGAGCACGGTGCATCTGATGCCGCCGCTGGTGCATCGCAACGACAAACCCGTCATCGGCATTGTTGACGGCGGCAATCTCTACGACGCGATGTGCGCCCGCCTGATGGACCAGGGCGTCTGCATTTTCCGCAATTGCGCCCGGGGCACCAAAGCGCTGGTGCGCTACGTCGAGGCCCGCCTCAATGCCGACGCAATCCGTCGGCGCACGACAAACTGACACGAACTCACCACGAAGGAAACACCATGAGCGACACCCTGAAGGCCGGACTCTCCGCCACCCGCCACGTTGACATCGACCGCGAGCGCACCATCAGCTTCATGGGCGACGACTGCCGCGTGTATTCGACGCCCAACCTGCTCTACGACATCGAAATGGCCTGCCGCGACCTGTTGCTGCAGCACATCGAACCGGGCAAGGACTCCGTCGGTACGCGCGTCGAACTGGACCATGTCGGCGCCACGCTGATGGGCATGTGGGTGGATGTCACGGTAACGCTGACCGAGGTCAATGGCCCTGCCGTAACGTTCGAGTTCACGGCCCGCGATGCGGTCGAGGAAGTCGCCCGCGGCAAGCACAACCGATTCATCGTCGGCATCGAAAAGACCGCCCAGCGCCTGCAAGCGAAACGCGCCAAGGCGGGCTGAGCCCGATCCGGAGAGTCGGCGCCGGCAAGACGGCGCCGCTACTCTTCGACGACTCCTGGGAGATTCAGCGCCTCGACAAATCCGAAACGTGTGAAATCGCGCACCCGCATTGGGTATAGAACCCCATCGAGGTGGTCGCACTCATGCTGCACCACGCGTGCGTGAAAGCCCTCGACCCGGCGCTCGAAGCGCCGGCCTGTTTCGTCGAAGCCGGCATAGTAGAGGCGCTTCCAGCGCGGCACCCAGCCGCGCAGACCGGGCACCGACAAACACCCCTCCCAGCCTTCTTCTTCCTCGTCGCCGAAGGGTGTCAGTTCGGGATTGATCAGCACCGTTTCCGGTATCGGCGGGGCATCGGGATAACGCGGGTTCGATTGACAGCCGAAGATCACAACTCTCAAGTCGACACCGATCTGCGGCGCCGCCAGTCCGGCGCCGTCGAGATGCGCCATGGTGTCGCGCATGTCACTGAGAAGTTCCGCCAGCTGAGTCGTGCCGAATTCCTTCACCGGCTGCGCTATGCGCAACAGCCGTGGATCGCCCATGCGCAGGACCTCGCGGATCACGGTGCGCAGAGCCCCTCGATGACGCGGCGGACGCGCGCCATCGCTTCATGCAACACGGACTCGAGGTCTTCGAATTTGATGCCGTGCAGTGAATCGGCCCGCCCGGCAGCCCAGTTCGCCACCACGCACAGCGCCGCATAGGGCAGGTCCAGTTCCCGCGCCAACCCGGCCTCCGGCATGCCGGTCATGCCGACGATGTCAGCACCGGCCCCCTGCATGCGGTTGATCTCGGCAGCAGTTTCCAGCCGCGGCCCTTGCGTCGTCGCATACACGGCGCCGTCGGTAACGGGTTCGCCGATGCGTCGGGCAACATCGAGCAGCATCTTGCGCACCTCGGCTGCATACGGCTCGGTGAAGTCGACATGCACCACCGGTCCGTCTCCGCCGGACTGGAAAGTCATCTCGCGGCCCCACGTATAGTCGATGATCTGGTGCGGCACGACCAGGGCACCGGGCCCGAGATCGGCACGGATGCCGCCCACCGATGCCACCGATACCACCTGCGTAACCCCGACGCTGTCGAGCGCGTGCATGTTGGCACGGTAATTCACCAGGTGCGGCGGAATGGTGTGACCGTAGCCGTGACGGGCGATGAAAACTACATCCTGGCTGCCGATGCGCCCGAAACTCAGCGGACCGGAAGGCTCGCCATACGGCGTACGCACCACCTCACGATGCGAGACGTCGAGATTGGCAAGTTGTGTCAGGCCACTGCCACCGATGATGCCGAGCATAGAAATCCCCTGAAAATTCAATCGGAACGAGTACCGGCCCGTGCTAGAATTCGCCCCTTTTTCCGCAATGCAGCACGCCACCGCCCACATGTCCCGCGCCCTACGAAACATCGCCATTATCGCCCACGTTGACCACGGCAAGACCACCCTGGTTGACCAATTGCTGCGCCAATCCGGCACCTTTGCCGCCCACCAGGCGGTCACCGAGCGGGTGATGGATTCCAATGACCTGGAAAAGGAACGTGGCATCACCATCCTTTCCAAGAACTGCGCCATCGACTGGCAGGGTACGCACATCAATATCGTCGACACCCCGGGCCATGCCGACTTCGGCGGTGAAGTGGAGCGCGTGCTGTCGATGGTCGACGGCGTGCTGCTGCTGGTCGATGCCGTCGAAGGCCCGATGCCGCAGACTCGTTTCGTTACCCGCAAGGCCCTGGCGCTGGGGCTCAAGCCCATCGTCGTGGTGAACAAGATCGACCGCCCCGGCGCCCGCCCCGACTGGGTCATCAGCCATACCTTCGACCTGTTCGACAAGCTCGGCGCCACCGAAGAACAGCTCGACTTCCCGGTGGTTTTCGCCTCGGCCCTGAACGGCTTTGCCATGCTTGACGCAAGCAAGCCGGGCACAGACATGGCGCCGCTCTACGAAGCCATCATCAAGCACACGCCGCAGCCCGACGTCGATGTGGACAAGCCGCTGCAACTGCAGATCTGCTCCATCGACTACAACAGCTATGTCGGCCGCATCGGCATCGGCCGCATCAAGCAGGGCCGCATGAAGGCCGCCCAGGAAGTCACCGTGATGTACGGCGACGAAAACAAGGGCAAGTCGAAAATCGCCCAGATCATGATGTTCACCGGCCTCGAGCGCGAGCAGGCGAGCGAAGCCGAAGCCGGCGA
>CAJBYR010000081.1 GCA_903959855.1 uncultured beta proteobacterium | reverse complement strand
GGATCTGGCACATCGTTTCCGGCCTGACGGTTTCCACTTACTGGAGCCGGCGTCCTCCCGCATGAACCAGAACGGCGTTCTCGTCACCGGCAGTTCCGGCTACCTCGGCAGCCAGGTGGTGGCGGCGCTGGCGGTGCGCGGAGCATTTGATGTCGTGGCGCTGGACCTGCGCGAGCCGGCGCAACGCCTGCCCGGAGTGATCTACGAAACCGCTGACATCCGCGCTCCCGAGGTCGACGCCATCATCGGCCGCCACCGGCCGCGGGTGGTAGTGCATCTGGCCTCCATCGTCACGCCGGGCAAAAAGAGCAATCGCGAATTCGAATTCAGCGTTGATGTCGGCGGCACGCGCAACCT
Organism: uncultured beta proteobacterium; assembly: GCA_903959855.1. GTDB lineage: Bacteria > Pseudomonadota > Gammaproteobacteria > Burkholderiales > Rhodocyclaceae > Sulfuritalea. The sequence continues at coordinate 55,813 of CAJBYR010000081.1, read as the reverse complement.
GCTCGAAGCCTGCCTGACGCACGGCGTCAGGCGCGTCATCGTCTCGTCGTCGGGTGCGGCTTACGGCTACCACGCCGACAACCCGGAGTGGCTCACTGAAACCGATCCGGTGCGCGGTAATTTCAGCTTTGCCTATTCCTGGCACAAGGGCCTGGTCGAGGAAATGCTGTCCGAGTATCGTGCAGCGCAGCCGCAGCTGGAACAGATCGTGTTCCGCATCGGCACCATCCTCGGTGCGACGGTGCGCAACCAGATCACCGACTTGTTCGAGAAGCCACGCCTGATAGCAATCAAGGGTTCCGACAGCCCCTTCGTCTTCATTCATGACCAGGACGTGGTCGGCGCCATCGTGCAAGGCGTAGATTCGCCGGTGACCGGCATTTTCAACGTTGCCGGCGACGGCAAGCTCAGTATTTTCGAAATCGCCGAACGCCTCGACAAGCGCTGCGTGGTGTTTCCACCCGGCCTGCTGCGCGGTGCGCTGTGGCTGCTCAAGTTGTTCGGCCTGACCCAATACGGCCCGCAGCAGATTGATTTTCTGCGCTACCGGCCGGTGCTGGACAACCGGCGCCTGAAAGAGGAATTCGGCTATGTGCCGAAGCTGACGTCGAGCCAGGTATTCGATCTCTGGCGTGATTCGCGTCGGCGAAAGGCGGCATGAGCCGGCGCGAATTGCGTGGGCGCGTGACACTTGTCACCGGTGCGGCCGGCGGCCTCGGCGCTGCACTGTGCCGGCGCTATGCTGCCGCTGGTGCGCGCATTGCCGCGCTGGACCTTGACGCCGCAAAACTCGATACCCTTGTGGCGGGGTTGCGCGCCACGGGCACCGACGCGCTGGCCCTGCCCGGCGACATCACCGATCCGACTGCGTGCAAATCGGCGGTGGCGGCGACGCTGGCTCATTTCGGCGCGCTCGACGGCCTCATCAACAATGCCGGCATCAGCGCCCGCAGCCTGCTCGTCGACACCGATCCGGTTGTCATCCGCCGCGTCATGGAAGTCAATTTCTTCGGCGCCGCCAACCTGACCCGGGCCGCACTGCCGCACATCGTCGAGCGCCACGGTTTCATTGTCGCCATCTCCAGCGTCGCCGGCTTCTCGCCTTTGACCGGTCGCACCGCCTATGCGGCCAGCAAGCACGCGCTGCACGGCTTTTTCGACAGCCTGCGAACTGAAGTTGCTGGCGCCGGCGTCGGTGTCACCCTGGTCTGCCCATCCTTCATCCACACCGGCATCGGCGCTGCTGCCACGGATGGCAGCGGCGCGCCGGTGGACGGTCCGCGCATCACCACCGGCGGCGAATCCTCGCCCGAGGATATCGCCGGGCGCGTGTTCGATGCCGTAGCGGCAGGGCGGTCCTTGCTGCTGCCGGACGCCACCTCGCGCACGGCCTGGTGGGTGTCGCGCTTGGCGCCCAAGCTGTACGCCCGGATCATGAAGGGCCGGGTCGGCGGAGAGTTTCCCGGGCTGCGATGAGCCGGCGTCGGCCGATGGCCAAGAGTCGGCGCCGGGGGTACGGCGATGGCTGCGTTGCCGCGGCGCTGTCCGGTGCTTACTTGGTGATCCGCGAAATCTTCGAGCCTTCGAAGGTCAGGTTGTACATCAGCCCCTTGTTCGAAAAGATGAAGCCGATGATCGGCTGCTTGGCGGTTTCGGTGTCGAGCGCGCCGCCGGCACCCAGCGTAGCGAGTGCCACGCTGCCGTCGACCCCGGCCTTCCAGCCTTCGCTCTTGCGGAAATCGGCCAGGGCCTTGTCGGTCATGAACAGCACGATCTGGCTGCGGGCCTGGGCACCGAGCTGCAGGCCAATCGAAGCGGCGGCGATGTTGTAGTAGGCAACCGTCTTGCCCTTGACCAGCAGCGCGCCTTCGCCGTATTCACCGCCGATGCCGACCCCTGCCTTGATCACGTTGGGGAAGATCAGCATGCCTGAGGCCTTTTTCGAAAGCTCGTGGCCGGAGCTGGTCTGCTTCTCGAAGTTTTGCAGGGCTTCGCGCACTTCGGCGTTGATTTCGGCCTTGGAGGCGGCGCCGGCGGCAGTGGCAACGACGATGAGCAGCAGGGAGAATAGGGCGCGCATGGAGATTCCTTTGTCAGTGAGTGGAGGGCATTGCTTGGGTGCCGTGAATTGTAGTTGCCGACGCCGGATCGCAGGTTAAGATTCAAGCACAGGCATCCGCATATAAAAAGGAACGAGTTCATGGCAAAGATTGCAATTCTCGGGACCGGCTTGCTCGGCAGCGCGTTCGCGGAGGCCGCGGCCCAGCGCGGCGACAGCGTCACGGTATGGAATCGCTCGGCCGACAAGGCGCAGGCCCTTGCCGGATTCGGCATCGCCGTTGCCGGAACATCGGCCGAGGCGGTGCTTGGCGCGGCGCGAGTGCACCTGGTGCTCAAGGATGACGCCGTGGTGGATGCGGTGATCGAGGCGGCACGCGGCGGGCTGGCCCCCGGCGTGGTGCTGGTTGATCACAGCACCACCCTGCCTGCCCTGACGGCCGAACGGGCGGCGCAGCTGGCGGCGACGGGGATCAGGTTCCTGCATGCGCCGGTATTCATGACGCCGCAGGCGGCGCGCACCGCCAAGGGCTCGATGCTGGTCTCGGGGCCGCGCGCCGTGTTCGATTCGGTCGCGGCGGAACTCGCCGCGATGACCGGGCGGGTGGAATACCAGGGGGAACGCAGCGACCTCGCCGCGGCAAAAAAGCTCTTCGGCAATGCCTTGATCCTCAGCCTCTCGGCGACCATGGCCGACATGCTGACCCTGGCTCAGGCGACCGGCGTGGAGGGCAAGGCGGCGATCGACGTGGCGCAGCTTTTTGACCTCAATGGCATGGTGGAGGTGCGCGGCGGCGGCATGGCCAAAGGCAGTTTCGCACCGAGTTTCGAACTCGCCATGGCGCGCAAAGATTTCGGCCTGATGCTGGAGGTGGCCGGCGGGCGGCCGCTGGCGGTGCTGCCGGGGATTGCGGCGCGCATGGATCGCTTGATCGCGGCAGGTCACGGCGCCGACGACGTGACCATACTGGCCAAGGACGCCGTCGCGCGCTGAGCGCGGCGGGCCTGCCCCGCGCTCAGGCCGGCGGGGCGAACTGCTCGGCCATGGCCAGCACCGTGGCTCGCTCGCCGCGCACGCGCAGCGTGGCGCCGGCCTCGTCGGCCTTTTCGTCGAGCACCTCGCAACTGGCGAAGATATGCCCGCGCTGCTGCTGCGCTGACCAGGGCAGGAAGATTTCGGCCTCGACCTGGTCGCGGCGAAAGAAGTCGATGATGGCTTCGCGCAGTTGTGCGACGTCGTCGGCCCGGCGCGCACTCATGACCACGCAATCGGGATAGGCCGCGAGCAGTTCGGCCCTGCGCGCGGCCTGGGCGGTGGCATCGCCGACATGGTCAATTTTGTTGAAGACCCGCAGGCGCGGCACGTCGGCGGCGCCGATCTCCGCCAATACCTTGTCGGTAACTTCGCGCTGGCGCTCGTGGCCCGGGTCGCTGGCGTCGATCACGTGCAGCAGCAGGGCGGCATCCAGCGCCTCTTCGAGGGTTGACTTGAAGGAGGCGACCAGGCCGTGCGGCAGGTTCTTGATGAATCCGACGGTATCGCTGATCAGCACGCGCGGGCGGCTTTCGGGTTGCAGGGCGCGCACGGTGGTGTCGAGCGTGGCGAAGAGCTTGTTCTCCACCAGCACATCGCTGCCGGTCAGGGCGCGCATCAGCGTGGATTTGCCGGCATTGGTGTAGCCGACCAGGGCCACGGTGGCCAGGCCCTGGCGCTCCTGCCGTCGCGCGCGCTGGGTCTTGCGCTCGACATCCATGGCGTCGATTTCCTGTTGCAGTTCGGCGATGCGGTCGCGGATCTTGCGCCGGTCCAGCTCGGTGTGCGACTCCCCCGCACCGCGGCCGCCGGTGCCGCTACGCTGCCGTCCCTGTGGCCCGGCCAGCTTGGCCGCTTCACGCAGGCGCGGCGCCATGTAGCCCAGCCGTGCGATCTCGACCTGGGCACGGGCGGCGCGCGAGGTGGCGTGGCGATGGAATATTTCCAGGATGACCATGGTGCGGTCCATCACCTCGCAGCCGACTTCCTTTTCCAGGTTGCGAGCCTGCGAAGGTGAGATTTCGTGGTCCACCAGGATGGCCTCGATGCGGCCAGCCTCGGTGTCGGCGGCAGCATGGCGGCTGGGCTCGAAGCTGCCGGGTGCCGGCTCGCTATCGACGAAGCCGCGAATCTCCTCGCGCTTGCCGGTACCCAGATAGGCGCCGGCGTCGAAGCTCCCGCGCTTCTGGGTGAAGGTGGCGCTGATCTCGTAACCCAGGGTCTTGGCCAGGTCGCGCAGTTCGGCGAGCGAGGACTCGAATTCGATATCGCTGACGTTCGGCAACTGGACGGCGGCAACGATGGCGTAGCGCGGCTTTTCTTTGACTTCTTTCGACATGCGGGGAGGTTTCATCGGTGGTGGCGAAGGCGGATAGTACCGCGCCACGCCTGCCGGCCGTCGTCTGGAGTTCGCGCCTGTGAGCGTGTAGCATGCCTCGCCGGCGGCAGGAGACAACAACAAAGGAGCAGCGAATGGTTTGGGAAGACGTGCAGCAGATCCGCGCACAGGCACCGCTGGTGCTGAACATCACCAATTACGTGGTCATGAACACCACCGCCAATGCGCTGCTGGCGATCGGCGCTTCGCCGGTGATGGCCCATGCCATCGACGAGGCCGAGGACATGGCGCGCATTGCACAGGCCCTGGTGATCAACATCGGCACGCTCAGCGCGCCCTGGGTCGAATCGATGTTCAAGGCCGGGCGCGTGGCGCACGAGCGCGGCATCGGCATCGTGCTCGACCCGGTCGGCTGCGGTGCCACCGCCTATCGCACCGAGACCTCGCAGCGGCTGGTGCGTGAAGTCCGCCCCTCGGTGATCCGTGGCAATGCCTCGGAGATCAGGGCGCTGGTGCATTCCGGTGGCAACACCAAGGGAGTCGACTCGCGGGATGATCCGGATGCCGTGGCGAGCGATGCCATGGAACTGGCGCAAGCGGCCGGCTGCGTGGTCTCGGTCAGCGGGCCCTTGGACCTGATTACCGACGGCACGCGCGTGGCGCGGGTGGCCAACGGTCACGCCTTGATGCCCAGGGTCACCGGCATGGGCTGCACAGCGAGCGCCATCACAGGTGCCTTCGTTGCGGTCAATTCAGATATCTTCTCTGCCGCCGCAAATGCAATGGCGGTAATGGGCGTCACCGGCGAAATCGCCGGCGCCGGCGCGGCGGGCCCCGGCAGTTTCCAATTGAATTTCCTCGATGCCCTGTATGCGCTGGATCAGGTGCAGCTGTCGACGCGCCTCAAGCTGACGGGGCTTGTTGCCGGCTGACGCCTGGCGTCGGGCTAGCCGATCATGCCGTCGTGGATCAGCTTCGCGCCGGCGATCAGCAGCGTCCAGGCCGTGACGAGATTGAAGCCGCGCATATCCACGGCCTTGAGCAGGCGGTAGCCCGTGTAGTAGCCCAGCGGTATCACCGGCGCCAGCAGCAGCGAGACGCCAAGGAAGGACAAGTCCACCAGGCCGAGTTGCGCGTAGGGACCGAGCTTGGCGAAATTCACCACGGTAAAGAAGATCACCGTGGTGCCCACCAGGCGCATCTTGTCCATATTCTGCGGCATCAGGTATTGCATGATCGGCGGCCCGCCGGCGTGGGACACGAAGCTGGTGAAGCCGGCGAGCGCGCTCCAGAAAATGCCCGGTCCGAGAGTCGGCGCTGACGCGACGGCGATTGCGCTGCGGCGCGCGGCGCGAAAGCGGTCGATGGCGAAAAGCACGGCCTCGATGCCGATCAGCAGCATGATCCAGCGTGCATCGACGTGGCCGAAGGTCAGCCAGCCGATGCCGATGCCGAGCATTGCGCCGGGCAGGATGATGCGCAGGTTGGCCCGGTCGGAGCGACCGCGGAACACCACCACGCCGATGATGTCGATCACCAGCAGGATGGGCAGCATCACCGCGGCGGCGAATACGGGCGAGACGGCCAGCGCCATCAAGGGTACGCCGAGGCTGCCGGCAGCACCGCCGAAGCCGGCCTTGGACATGCCGAAGAGGAAGGTGGCGGCGACTGCCAGGGCCCAGAATGCGCCCGGCAGTGCGGTGGCGTGGTCGAACATCCGCGGACGGTTGTTCAGCCGGCTCCGGCGATCCAGTCCGTGGCCGCGAGCAGCGCGGCCACCAGGTTCTTGCTGGCTTCGGCGCTGAGGCCTTCCCCGAGTTCGTAGCGTTCGCCGCGGATCGCCAGCAGCCAGCAGGGCGGGGGCTCGCCGTCCTCGATGTCGGCATAGACTTTGAGCACGGCTTGCGGGCTCATGGCGTGGGTGGTGAAGCTGGAGTCGCGCGCGGCTTCGATGCGCACCAGGCTGCAGGGTGCGGGAGCGTCGAGGCTGGCATCGACGAACAGCACGCGCTGCCGGCCTTGCAGGTCGAGCGCATGTTCGACCTGCAACTGGAAATCGGTCAGGCAGTCGACTTCGCCCCATTCGGGATGGCGGCCCGCCAGTTCGGCGAAATGATCGACGAACAGCGGTCCCAATGCGTCGTCGCCGCGGCTGGGATTGCCCCAGCCGAAAATCAGCGTCGGCGCGCTCAAGCGTGGTCTGGCAGTTCGCGGATCAACCCGCGATGGTCGCGCATGGCCTCGTCGATCACCGTACCGTCAGCGCCGACTATTGCGATTTCCAGAGGCATCTGCCCGAGCGCGTGCGTCGCGCAGGAGAGGCAGGGGTCGAAGGCGCGGATGGCGATTTCGATGTGGTTGAGCAGGCCTTCGGTGATCTCGACGCCATCCAGGTATTGCATGGCCACTTCGCGCACCGCCGTGTTCATGGCCTGGTTGTTGTGCGTGGTCGAGACGATCAGGTTGGCGCGGATCACCTGGTCGTTTTCGTCGACGCGGTAGTGGTGGATCAGGGTGCCGCGCGGCGCCTCGATGACGCCGACACCGCGTTCCTGACGCTGGCCGGTGGCCATCAGGTCGTGGCCGACGATGTCGTCGTCGTGCAGCAGATCCTTGATGGTCTCGGCGGAATGCAGCATCTCGATCATGCGCGCCCAGTGGTAGCCCAGCGTCGCGCCGGCGGCGCTGCCGCCGTCGAAGGCGAGGAAGGCTTCGCGCTCCTTGTCCGCCAGCGGCGTGGGGATGTGGTCGCACATCGTGACCCGCGACAGCGGGCCGACGCGATAGGAGCCATCTTCGGTGCCGAGCGACTTGAAGAAGGGAAACTTCATGTAGGACCAGGGCTTGACGTCCTCGCCGATGACGTCCCAATAGCGGCTGTAGTCGAAATGGTCGAACAGGGTCTTGCCGTCGATGTCGCGCGCGCGCAGGCCGCCGTGGTAAAGGTCCATGGCACCGTCGGCGCCGACCAGGCACATGCCGGCCGAGCGGAAGCGGCCGAAGGCGTTGTACTGCGTCAGGTTCTGCTCGAACAGGCCGCGGATGATTGCCACCGCGTCGCGGCTCCAGGCCACCATCTGGTAGATGTCCTTCTGCAATTCGGCGCGCTCTTCGGCAGATAGCGATTTGTTCACGCCGCCCGGAACCGAGCCGGTGCCATGCACGCGCTTGCCCGCCGTCATGCGGATTACCTCCTGGCCGTACTTGCGCAGCAGCACGCCCTTCTTGGCGACCTCGGGGTGTGCGGCGACGACGCCGACGATGTTGCGTTTGGCCATGTCCGAGCCGAAGCCGAACAGCAAGTCGGGTGAGGCGAGGTGGAAGAAGTGCAGGGCATGCGACTGCAGCATCTGGCCGGCGTGCATCAGGCGGCGGATCTTGTCCGCGGTCGGCGTCAATTGCTTGATGCCGAGCATCATGTCCAGCGCCTTGGAGGCGGCGAGGTGGTGCGAGACCGGGCAGATGCCGCACAGGCGCTGCACCATCACCGGCACTTCCCAGTACGGGCGCCCCTGGATGAATTTTTCGAAGCCGCGGAACTCGACGATGTGCAGGCGCACCTGGTGCACCTTGTTGTTGTCATCGAGCAGTATGGTGACCTTGCCGTGGCCTTCGACCCGCGATACGGGATCGATGGCGACACGGCGCAGTGTTTCCGGGGATTTGGCTGTTTCGAGGGCGAATGTCATGGTGTTCTCGGTGGTATTGGGTTAAATGCCGTGAAGAAATCGTAGCGAGCGGGCCGCAGCGGGGTGCGGCCGGAGCACAGCTACCGGAACATATGTCGTTATATGTGAGGATAGCGAGCACCGCCCAAGCCCCGATCCGGCACGCGCAGTAGATTTATTCATGGCATTTCAGTCGTAATGCATCAGGCCGTGGCCCAGGCTCGGGGTGCGGCCGGCCAGCAGGTCGGTCAGCAGTTTCCAGATGGCGTCGGCCGGCGGCGGACAGCCGGGCAGGAAGTAATCGATCTTTACTACCTCGTGGATCGGGTGCACCTGGTTGAGCGGCAGCGGCAGTTCAGGATCATTGGGGATGCCGCCATGGGATAGGCCGGCCTCGGTCTGGTAGACCTCTTCCAGCACGTCGCGCAGGTCGAGGTGGTTGCGCTGCGCCGGCAGGCCGCCGTTGATGGCGCAGGCGCCCATCGCCACCAGGAACTTGCAGTTCTTGCGGAATTCGCGCAGCACATGGACGTTCTCGGCATTGCACAGGCCGCCCTCGATGATGCCGAGGTCGCAGGGGCCGCAATGCTTGATGTCGGTCAGCGGCGAGCGGTCGAACTCGATCAGGTCAAGCAGCGGGATGATGCGTTCGTCGATGTCGAGGAAGGACATGTGGCAACCGAAACAGCCGGCGAGGCTGGTAGTCGCCACGCGCAGCTTTTTGACCGCAGGGGCAGGGGCGTTCATGGTGTCTCCTCCGAAACCTGCAGGTTGATCGGCAGCTTGTCGTATTTGCGCTCGCCGATGGGCACGGCGAAACCCTTGCGCTTGGGCAGGATGACGCCGACCGGGCAGATGCTGGCGGCGCGGTCGGTGAGGGCAAAGTCGGTGTCGGCAAGTTTGCCCGATTCGCTGCTGATGTGGATGCGGCGCCCGAGCAGCCCGCGCCCGCCCATGGAGAACACGTTCTTGCCGTCGACCTCGCGGGAGGCGGTGACGCACAGGCTGCACATGATGCAGCGGTTGAAGTCGAGCAGGATGTCGGGGTGCGAGGCGTCTACCGCACGGTCCGGGTAGAACATGTCGAAGTGCGGCGACACCATCTTCAGTTCGTAGGCGGTCGCCTGCAAACTGCAGTTGCCGCTCTTCTCGCAGGAGGGGCAGAAATGGTTACCTTCGACGAAATACATCTGCAGCAGCGTGCGGCGCTTGTCGTCGAGTTCCGATGTGCGGTTCTCGACGTTCATGCCGGCCTGGGCCGCCATGGTGCAGGAGGAGCCGAAGCGGCCATTGACCTTGACCGTGCAGATCTTGCACGAGCCGTGGGCCTTGAACTCGGGGTGCCAGCACAAATGCGGGATGTAGATGCCGTGTTCGGTGGCCGCCTGGATGATGGATTGCCCCGGCGTGAAGGGAATCTCTTCGCCGTCGAGCAGGAAGGTATTGGTCTCGTTCATGCTTTGGCCTCATCTGGCGAATGCGCTGCAAAGTGCGCGCCGGCGTCGTCGCGGCCGGTCATCTGGCGCGCTTCGGAAAGGGCGGCGTCAAGGTCGAATGCCGGCTCGTAGTCGAGCGACAGCAGCCGGTGCTCGTAGGCCGGGCGGAACTTGTTGAGCGTGTCGAACACCGGGTTGCAGGCGGTATTGCCGAGGCCGCAGTGGCTGGCGCCCTGCATCAGGCGGTGCAGCTTGAACAGTTCGTTGATGTCGTAGGGCGAGCCGTGCTTGTTGGCGATCTTGTCCATGATGTTGCGTACCAGCGTGGTGCCGACCCGGCAGGGGGTGCAGAAGCCGCAGGACTCGTGGGCGAAGAAGTGCGAGAAGTTGCGCGCCACCTCGAACATGTCGCGACGGGTATTGAACACCATGAAGGCGCCGGCGGTGGGCACGTCCTCGAAGGCGATCTTGCGGTCGAATTCGTCTTCGGCCAGGCACATGCCCGACGGACCGGAAATCTGCACCGCCAGGGTATCGGTGGCGCCGCAGTCGGCGAGCACCTGGCGCACGGTGACGCCGTAGGCATATTCGTAGATGCCGGGCCGGGCGACGTCGCCCGAGACGGAGAGGATCTTGGTGCCGGTCGATTGTTTGGTGCCGATGGCGGCGAACCAGTCGCCGCCGTGCAGCGCGACCAGTGCCGCCGAGGCGAAGGTTTCGACGTTGTTCACGATGGTCGGCTGGTCGAGGTAGCCGTTGGTGACAGGGAAGGGCGGGCGCACGCGCGGCCGGCCCGGCTTGCCTTCGAGCGACTCGATCAGCGCCGATTCCTCGCCGCAGACATAAGCGCCGGCGCCTAGATGGATCTCGATGTCGAAGCGCGCACCGGGGATGTCGAGGATGCTCTTGCCCAGCAGACCCGCGGCGCGGCGGCGGGCGAGCACGGCTTCCAGCGGTTCCAGCAAATAGCGGTATTCGCCGCGCAGGTAGAGGAAGCCGCGCGTGGCGCCGACGGCGTAGGCCGCCACGGTCATGCCCTCGAAGACGAGGTCGGCGTAGGACGTCAGCAGCACGCGATCCTTGAAGGTGCCGGGTTCGCCCTCGTCGGCATTGCAGACCACGATGCGTTCCTGGTCGGCGCGCAAGGGCGCGTTGCGGCAGGCTTCCCACTTGAAGCGGGTGGAAAAGCCGGCGCCGCCGCGGCCGCGCAGCTTGGAGCGCTGGATCTCGTCGAGCATGGCCATCGGGCCGGCGATGCCATGCGGAAGTGATTCGCGGAAGGAGCGGTTGTTCGAGGCCGACAGACCGTCGACCTCGGCACGTTCATGGGCTGCGCGCAATGCCGAGCCGGGGGCGAAATTGCCGGCGAGCAATATCTCGGCGCGCCTGACGTTGTCCTGCACCGCGAACCACTCGGCCGGCCAGTCGGCAACAGGCGTTTCGGTACGGATCAGCTCGGCCATTTCATCGACGCGCTGCAGCGTCATGCCGGTGACGGCACGGTAATTCACCAGCAGCGCCGGGCCCTGGTCGCACATGCCGGTGCAGGAGGTGGTATTGACGCTGACCAGCCCGTCTTCGGAAACCCGGCCGGGTTCCAGCCAGAGCTTCTTGCACATGGCGTCCATCAGGTCGGTATTGCCCAGCATGCGGTCGGTGATGTTGTCCGACCAGAGCACGCAGTAGCGGCCGCGCGGCCGGGTATGGAAGAAGCTGTAGAAGGCGGCAGTGCCGCTGACCTGGGCGCGCGGCCAGCCTATGCCTTCGGCAATGTGTGTCAGCGTCGCCGGCGAGAGCCAGTTCAGCTGTTCCTGGATTTCGCGCAGGATTTGTACCAGGCGCGTGCCGTCGCGGCCGTGGCGTTCTAGAACCGCGTCGATGATTCTGTTGTCGGACATGGTGGGAGGTCGATGAGTTGGCGGAAAAGGAATTACCGCGCCGCAGCATAACGATTTGGCGGGCGCAGTGGTTAATCTAGATCAATGGTCAGACGTCGGCAAGGATGGCCGGACAAGGAATTAATTAACGGTCCGGGAATGAAAACCTTTAATGAAACAGGGTCAAGCGGCTTTTCGGCAGGCGCTCTGCTAGCATTACACCTTACTATTTCAGGTCTCCACGAAAGCGGCATTTCCGCCGATCCATGAACCACGACAGCCCCTTCCTTGCGCTTGGCAACATCCGGGATACCGGAGAAGTTGAAGCGCAGGTTGCCGGCATTGTCTGGAGCTTTGCTCCGGGACATGATCTCACGCGGGTGACGGCGGCCTTTGACCTGCTGGATCGCGCGTTCGACGGCAGGCTGCCCGGCTACCAGAACCTCAAGACGCTGTACCACAATCGCAGCCATACCAATGAGGTCGTGTTGTGCACGGCGCGCATGTTGCACGGCCTGCATCTTGCCGGCCAGGGCGTGGATGCGGATTACCTCGATGCCGCCCTCATCGGCGCCCTGATGCACGATGTCGGTTACCTGATGAGCGACGAAGAAGCGAGCGGCACGGGCGCCCAATTCACCGCCGGTCATGTCATGCGCGGGGTCGAATTCGCCCGTCGGCACCTGGTCGAACTGCCGGCACCCGTCCTTGAGTCCACTACCAAGGTAATCATGTTGACCGACCATCGCAAGCATCCGGATTGGGTGACGTTCGACAACCTGCAGCAGCAACGCGCGGCTTATGCCACGGCCACGGCTGACCTGATCGGCCAGATGGCCAACCGTGAGTATCTTGAGCGGGTTTTGTTTCTGTATTATGAATTCGAGGAGGCGCAGATGGGCGGCTTTGCCGACATCCATGATCTGCTGGAAAAAACCACGGCCTTCTACAACATGACCAAGGGACGGCTGGACACCGACCTGAAAGGCATGTCCAGCAACCTGGCGCGGCATTTCGGCAAGCATACGGGGGCCGAACGCAATTTCTATCAGGAGTCGATAGACCGCAATCTGGCCTACCTGAACCGCATCGTCGGCACCGAACGCCAGCATCGGCTGGATAAGCTGAAGCGTGGTGGCGTGGTCGATATGGTTCTCGAAATCGAAGGATCGCACTGAGGTGGAGCGCATCACCATCTCGCTGGATGCCGAACTGGCCGCCGAATTCGACAGGCTGATCGGCGAGCGCGGCTATAAAAACCGCTCTGAAGCCATGCGCGACATGTTGCGCGCCCACCTCGAACAGGCGCGCCGGCAGCGTGGCGAGGCCAGCCATTGCGTGGCGAACCTGTCCTACGTTTATAACCACCACGAACGCGACCTCGCCGAGCGTCTCACGGCGTTGCAGCACGGCCAGCACGACCTGACGGTGGCTACCATGCACGCCCATCTCGACCACGAGAACTGCCTCGAAAGCGTGGTCTTGCGCGGGCCGACCGCGGCAGTGCGCAGCTTCGCCGACGCACTGATCGCCGAGCGCGGCGTGCGCCATGGCCAGCTTAACCTGATCGACGTCGAGGTCGATTCCGGACGGGCGCACGGCCACGGTTACCGGCCCGCCGGCAGCGGCCACGGCCACGTGCACCTGAAACCGAAAACCTAGCGTCCGGCATGGTGGTTCCCGATCATCTGGTGCTTGCCGCCTGTGATCTCGATGCCGGTGCGATCTGGCTGGAAAACCAACTCGGCGTTTCGCTTTCAGCCGGCGGTGAGCATGTTCGCATGGGCACGCATAACCGCTTGCTTGGCCTCGGCGAGGGTTTCTACCTCGAGCTCATCGCCATCGATCCGCGGGTGCTGCACCCCGGCCGTCCGCGCTGGTTCGGCCTCGACGACGCGGAGTGGGCGGACGACCGCCCACGGTTGATCCACTGGGTGGTGCGCAGCGAGGACATCGAGCGCGATGCACTCGCGTGCCGTCACGATCCCGGCGAAATTCTGGCCATGGAGCGCGGCGATTTTCGCTGGCGCATCACCGTGCCGGCGGACGGCCACCTGCCGGGGGACGGCCTGCTGCCGACCCTGATCCAATGGGATGTGCCCTTCCATCCCTCGGGGCGCCTGCCCGAGTCAGGCTGTCGCCTGATGAAACTGGAGGCATTCCATCCGGATCCGGCGACGTTGCGAGAGGCACTTGCAGCGTTAGGTCTGGAATCGCGCCTCGACCTGCATCCGGCAGTCGCTGGGCAAGCGACCGAATTGGTCGCCTACATCAGAACGCCGCGCGGCCTCGTCGAACTCGACTGATCAGGCGGCGCTGGCGGCCGGCGGCTGCGTGTCGCGCGCCAGCAGGCTGCTCAGGACAAATGAGCCGGCCAGCAGTGCAATCACTGCGGTGCCCACCATGACTTCCTTGCCCTCGTACCAGCCGGAAACATCGGCATTCAGCCAGCGTGCCAGCCCGAAACCGGCGACCGAGAAGCTGATGGCCGCGACCATCAGGCCCATCACCCGCGATGCAATGCGCGCACGATGATCGGCACGCTGCAGCAGGTGAGCGATCCACAGGCCGTTGATGCCATCCGCCACTAGCATGCCCAGCGTAAACGCAAAGCCGAGAGCCAGTGCATGGGCGATGCCGCCATGCTGGGTGGCGGTGACGGCAAACAGTGCAGCCTGGCTCATGGTGTCGAAGGAGAGCGCAAACAGCGCGCCGACGGCGGCGATCGCCAATGGGTGCGAGGTAGCCTGCAGGCGGTGCAGGATGCCGGCCTTGACGCCTACGGTGGCCACCATGTCGCATGCCGGGGTTGCCAGCACGGCACGCAGATTCAGGAAACCCAGCAGCGTAAGGAAGATGATGGACACCCAGGTGCCGACATCTTCCATCCATTCCGGAACCTGCCAGCGTGACGAGGCGTAGCCCACGGCGAGGGCAATCAGCATCACCACCGTGCCATGACCCAGCGAGAACAGCGAGCCGCACCAGCGTGCGCGCTGCGGCGCAAGACGCAGGTTGTAACGGGTCAGGCCGTCAATGGTAGCGAGATGGTCGGCGTCGAGCCCGTGCTTGGCGCCGAGGATGAAGACCAGGGCGAGGAGGGCAATCCATTCGTTGGGCAAGTCCATGGTTTGGTCCTTTGCAAACGGCAGTATGAAGTCTATGGGATTCTTCATACAAGATCCATGCCTTCGGTTCCTGAAAATAAACTCACACAAAATCATGGAATTGAAGTCAGTTGCCTGAGTTGATGTGGATAGCAGGTAACCGTCCGGTGGCGTTGTCTTGCCACAGTTCTCAGGCTGCCGAAGGACGATCCTGGCAGTACGCCAAATTCATCGATGCCGTGCTTGGGGTGTATTCCGGGGGACAGGCGCCGCCGCTTGTGCTAACTTCGACCCCTTTGCCCATACCTTTTAGGAATGCCTAACCACCCCAATTCATCCAGCCGCCTGCTTGCGGTTGCGGGCGACAATTTCAGCGCCGTGACGCTGCAGCGGGGTCGCAGCTATGCGACTGAAGGCCGTGTGCGGATCATGGCGGTGGAAGAAAAAACAGGCGAGATCCACGTCGCAGCCGAAGTCCAGGGAACACAGAACGAGCCGTATGGCGTGGAGCTTTGGCTGGGTGTCGATGGCCGCGGCGAGGTCAACGAAGTTGATGGCGTGTGCATGTGCCCGGTTGAGGAAGATTGCAAGCACATCGTCGCGGTGCTGTTGACCTTTGACGAGTCGCGGGTCGGCCGTCACACCCGAGGCCAGGCGCCGGTTCATTCGGCTGCGGGGGACTTTCCACAACCCAGCCCCGCCGTGCTCGAGTGGCTCGGCGAACTTGCCGGTCAGGCCAATTCGCCCAAGCGCATTGCCGATACCGCCGCCAGGGTGCTCTACCTGTTGCGTCCCGGTGCGCAGCCGAGCCTGGGCGTGGCGCGCAGCCGTCCGCTGAAGAAGGGCGGTTACGGCAAACCGACGGCCTATCGGCCCCAGGCCTATGACCTTTCGTCCAGCCGCAGCCATCGCAGTCTGGTGACGGATGCCGATGTTGCGCCCTTGCGCCTGTTCCTTGCCTTGCAGGCGGGAGGCGGTTACTTCTACAACGATGCCGTCGACCTCGCGGGTGAAACCGGCGCCTTGCTCCTGCGCCTGGCGCTGGCCACCGGGCAGTTGCAACTCGACGGCCTGGTCGAAACACCGCTGTGCCTGGCGCCGCCACGCGAGGCGCGCTGGACCTGGCTGCATGATGCCCAGGGCATGCAGCAGCTGGGCCTCGACCTGCCCGCGCATTGCCAGGTGATTCCGACGCGCCCGGCCTTTTACCTCGACGCGGCCGCGGGACAACTCGGCGAGTTGCATAGCGGGCTGGCGCCACAGGTCTTCGAACAAATGTTGCGTGCGCCGCCACTCAATGCCGCCGATGTGCTGCTGGTCAGGCAAAGGCTTGAGCGCTTGGTGCAGTCGCCGGACCTGAGCCTGCCCATGCCGGAGATGCCCGAGACGATGCCTGCCGGCACGCCCTCGCCGCGACTGCGCCTGACCCGCGCCAGTTTTCGACATTTGGGGGCGGGGCGGCTGGAAGAGAAACTGGCGCTTGCCGTTCCCTGGTTCGACTATCCCCATGGCTTGAGCGTGGTCGGCGTCGAAGGAGGGAGCCCATACCTGCGCCGGCGGGTGGATGAGCACTGGCAAACGCTGGAGCGCGATACCGGAACGGAGAGCGGCGTCTGGCGCAGCCTGCGTGCGGCCGGGCTGGAAAGTTGGCGTCAGCGGGCAGGTCATTACCTCGCCGCCGAGGACGGCACCGAAGGCCTGGTGCCGCATCGCAACGATGCCGTGGGCTGGCTGGAGTTCTTGAGCGAGGGCGTGCCGGATCTTGAGCGACAGGGCATCGTCATCGAGTTTGCGGATGATTTTCCCTACACCATCGCCCAGGCCGAAGACTGGTTCGTCGCTGTCGAGGAGAGCGTCGGCAGCGACTGGTTCGACCTCGACCTCGGGGTGCGGGTCGGCGGCGAGCGCATCAGCCTGGTGGCGCCGCTGCTGCGCCTGCTGCGCGAGCAGCCCGACCTTGCGGGCCTGGTGCGCGGGCTGGACGACAAACAAAGCTTCCCGGTGGCGATCGACGAACGGCGCATCCTGCCGGTTCCGTCCGGCCGGCTCAAGGCCTGGCTGCTGCCACTGCTGGAATTCCTCGACGACGAGCGGCCGCGTCTGGCGCGGCATCATGCGGCGGCCCTGGCCGGGCTCGAAGCACTGCCGGCACACTGGATCGGCGGCGAGGAACTGCGCCTTCTGGGACGGCGTTTGCGCGACTTCACCGGCATCGAGCGTCGCCTGCCCGCTGCGGGTTTCAACGCAACCCTGCGGCCCTACCAGCAGGATGGCCTCGACTGGCTGCAGTTCCTCCGCGAGTTCGGGCTTGCCGGCATCCTGGCCGATGACATGGGCCTGGGCAAGACGGTGCAGACCCTGGCGCACCTGCATCTTGAAAAAACATCGGGCCGGGCCGACCGGCCCTGTCTGGTGGTGGCGACCACCAGCCTGATGGCCAACTGGCGCAACGAAGCGGCGCAATTTGCGCCCGAGTTGAAAGTGTTGACCCTGCATGGCAAGGATCGGGCGGAGCGCTTCGGCGAGATCGCCGCCGCGGACCTGGTACTGACCACTTATCCGCTGCTGGTGCGCGACCGTGAAACCCTGCTGGCGCAGGAGTGGCACGTGCTGGTGATGGACGAGGCGCAGTTCATCAAGAACCCCAAGGCGCAGTCGCACCAGGTGGCGCGCCTGCTCAAGTCCCGGCATCGCCTGTCGCTGACCGGCACGCCCCTGGAGAACCACCTTGGCGAGCTCTGGGCGCAGTTCGATTACCTGATGCCCGGTTTGCTGGGTACCGGCAAGCGCTTTACGCAGGTGTATCGCACGCCGATCGAAAAACTCGGCGACGAGGAAATGCGCGTGCGGCTCAGCGAGCGGGTGCGGCCCTTCCTGCTCAGGCGTACCAAGGAGCAGGTCTTGAGCGATCTGCCGCCGCGTACCGAAATGGTGCGCTGGGTCGAGATCGAAGGCGGGCAGCGCGACCTTTACGAATCGCTGCGCGTCGCCTTCGACCGCAAGCTGCGCCACGCCTTGGTGGAGCAGGGTGTGGGGCGCAGCCAGATCATGATTTTCGATGCCCTGTTGAAGCTGCGGCAGATCTGCTGCGATCCGCGCCTGGTGAGGTTGCCTGCCGCCGAGGCGCTGGTGAAGAAAGGACATGCGCATTCCGCCAAGCTGGCAACCTTGATGGAAATGCTGGTCGAATTGCTTGACGAAGGCCGCAAGGTGCTGCTGTTCTCGCAGTTCACCTCGATGCTGGCCCTGATCGAGCTGGAGCTCGACAAGCTGGGCATCAGCTACGCCAAACTGACCGGGCAGACGCGCGACCGCGAAACCCCGATCGATGATTTCCAGCAGGGCCGGGTGCCGCTGTTCCTGATCAGCCTCAAGGCCGGCGGCACCGGCCTCAACCTGACCGCCGCCGACACCGTGATCCACTACGATCCGTGGTGGAATCCGGCGGTCGAGGAACAGGCGACGGCGCGCGCCCACCGCATTGGCCAGGACAAGCCGGTGTTCGTCTACAAGCTGATGACCCAGGGCACCGTGGAAGAAAAAATCCTCGCCCTGCAGGACCGCAAGCGCGGCCTGGCCGACCAGTTGATGCGTCAGGGCCCGGGCGCGGCGGCGGGAGGCAACCTGCTGACCGCCAGCGATCTCGACGTCCTGTTCCAGCCCCTGGCATAAGGCGTGCGAAAATCCGTTTTGGCTGACCATCCAATGACAGTGAGGAGATAACCCCATGATGAAGCTCTACTACGGCCCCGGCGCCTGTTCCTTCGTTCCCCATGCGGCACTTGAAGTGATCAAGGCCGCGACGGGCACCGATTTCGAGACCCAGACCGTCAAGTTGCACAAGGGCGAGCAGCGCACGCCCGAGTACCTGGCGCTGAATCCGCTGGGGCTGGTGCCGGTGCTGGTGGAGGACGGCAAGCCGCTGAACCAGATCCTTGCCATCTGTGACTACCTCGACCGTCGCTATCCGCAGGCCGGCCTGTTGCCCGCCGACCCCTGGCAGCGGGCGCAGGCACTATCCATGCTCGCCTGGATGAACAACTCCGTGCATCCGACCTTCACCCATGTCTTTCGCCCGACCAACTTCGCCTCGGGCGAAGCCGCCCAGGAAGACGTCAAGGCCCTGGCAGTGACCAGGTTCCGCGAGCACCTGGAGCGCATCCAGGCCATGATCGGCCATGCTTCGCCCTGGCTGCTGGGCGACAAGCCGTCCTTCGCCGACTTTTACGCCCTGGTATTCCTGCGCTGGGGCGGTTTTGCCGCTATTGATCCGGCTTCGCTGCCGGCCTACAAGGCCTTCGTCGATCGCGTCGCCGCGCTTCCCGCCGTGGCTTCGGCGATGGCGCGCGAAGGCATCAATCTGGATACGTACAAGGCTTAGCGATGACAGTGCACGGCGCCCCGGTGCGCCGTGCTTTCGCTTGAACCCGGTCGCCGACAGGCACCGGTGGCTCAGTGCAGGCTGGCGGAATCCGGATAGGCAGCGATCACGCGCTCCAGATCGGGGCGCAATCCGATGAAGGTGGCGCCAAGCACCGGGTCCAGGGCGTGGCCGCATTGCGCGTCGATTTCCTGCATTGCCCGGTCAAGGTTCCAGGCGGTCTTGTAGGGTCGCCAGGAGGTCAGCGCATCAAAGATATCTGCAATGGCCGTCAAGCGGCCTGCCAGAGGTATGTCGGTGCCGCTGAGGTGGTTGGGGTAACCCTGCCCGTCCCAGCGCTCATGGTGCGTCAGCGCCACAGTGCGGCACGTGCTGAGCAAGGGTGACTCATGAAAACCGATGATGTCCGCGCCGATCTGGCAGTGGGTCTTGACGATGTCGTATTCCTCGGTGGTCAGGGAGTCGGGCTTGCGCAGGATATGGTCGGGAATCCCGATCTTGCCGATGTCGTGCATCAACGCTGCATGATCCATGGTTTCCACTTCGGCCGTACTGAGCCCGATGCGGCGCGCGAGGAGGCCCACATACTGGCTCATGCGCAATACATGCATGCCAGTTTCATTATCACGAAATTCGGTCGCCCGGCCCAGGCGGCGCAGGATCTGGAGACGCGTTTCCTCCAGTTCGCGGGTGCGCTGTTCGAGCATGGAGGTGCGTTGGCGTACCAGTTGTTCAAGCAGCCGGCTGCGGTCGTTCAAGGCCAGGTGGGTGGCGACCCGGGCCAGTACCACGGGAGCGCTGACCGGCTTGACGATGTAGTCTTCGGCACCGATGGCGAAGCCATGCGCTTCGTCGCTCGGGTCTGATCGGGCAGTGACGAAGATCACCGGTATATGCCGGGTGCGTTCGTCCGCTTTCAGCAGGCGACAGACTTCGTATCCCTCCATGTCCGGCAGCATGACGTCGAGCAGGATCAGGTCGATCCCGGCCCCGGCCCCGGCCGCGAGCTTGAGTGCAAGGGCGCCGCGCGTGGCGACCTTGATGGCATAGTGCGGCTTGAGGATGAACTTGAGGACATCGAGGATTTCCGGCGAGTCGTCGACCAGCAGTATGGTTTTCTGGTCCACGTTCACGACTCCGGATCGGAAAGGTCCAGTTCGCGGGCAAGTGCCAGCAGTCGCGTACGTGCCGCCTCGTAATCGTAGCGATCGAGGCATTCGCGCGCATGGGCCATGTGCAGGGCGATGGGTCCGGTTCGAGGCAGCAGCTTTTCCATCGCAGCGATGGGTTCTTCGGCTCCGGTGTCGTAGGCGGCGAGCAGGCGCAAGGCAGAGCTCAGCAGGGAAGGCACATGATCGCATGCATTCGGGTCGCCCGCGGCTGGTTCGCTGCCCGCCGAAAGCAGCTTGTCGATCGCGGCGAGGAGGGCGTTCAGCTCGGCGCGGGTGGATTCGAGCAGCCGTTCCATGCGCGTCAGCTTGACGCCCTCGCGTATGTGAATTTCGATGTCCGATGCCTTTTCGGCAAGGCCTACGGCGCCCAGGGTTGCCGCCACGCTCTTAAGGGTATGTGCAGTGCGCTCGGCGAGAGGGCGGCTGCCCCCGGTCAAGGCGAGCCGGATCTCGGCGATGGAGTCACGATGGTTGAGACGGAACCTGTCGAGCAATCCGAGATAGGCATTGACATCACCGCCCAGGCGCTGGACAGCGGCGTCGACCTGCATGCCGGGCAGGCGCGGCATGGACTGGTCGGGGCGAGCCGACCGGGTTGAAGCGGTCGTCACTGCTGCCGCTTCGGCGGGCTGGGCGGGAGTCACCCAGCGCGCCAGTGTGGCGAACAATTCTTCGGGATTCACCGGCTTCGCGATGTGATCGTTCATGCCCGCCGCCAGGCATTTTTCCCGATCGCCGCTCATGGCGTTGGCGGTCATCGCGATGATCGGCAAATCGCTGAAGCGGAGATCCTCGCGGATGCGCCGCGTGGCGGCGTAGCCATCCATGACCGGCATGTGAATGTCCATCAGGATGCCGTCGAAGCGGTGTGCCCGCGTCAGCATCACCGCCGCTTCGCCGTCGCTCGCCACCGTGACACGCACGCCTATGCCTTCCAGAATCTGTTTGGCGACCTGCTGGTTGATCTCGTTGTCCTCGGTGAGCAGGAGGTGGGCACCGCGGATGTGGTTCTTGTCCGCATCGCTGCCGCCCGACACGCTGGTCAGGCCGGCGCAGGCGTACATGCCGGCGATGGTGTTGAACAGGCGGCTGGCGGTAAATGGCTTGGCGAGGATGGCATCCACGAACGGATGCTCGTCATGCCGATAGACATGGCCATGCATCGACGTCAGGATGGTCTTCGGTCGCCGCTCGGCCCCCGCCAACTCTGAAATCCGCCGAGCCGTTTCGATGCCATCCAGACCTGGCATTTCCCGGTCGATCACGATCAGGTCGAACCCCGCTGCATTGCGCTGCCGTTCGGCGTTCAGGCCGAGCGCCTCGTTGCCGCTGGCGGCCTCGGTGACCTTGAAAGCAAAGGATTCGAGGTATTGCCTGCAGACACCGCGCGCCCGGGAACTGTCGTCGACCAGCAGCACCGACAGGTCGCGCAGGTCGGGCAGCATGACTTCGCCGATCTGCGCCCGGCGGGAAATCTGGTCATCGTCATGCTTGCGGAAGCGGGCGGTGAAGGTGAACTGGGTGCCGCGCCCCGGTTCGCTGGTGGCATCAATGCTGCCACCCATCATCTCGACCAGGCGGCGACAAATGGACAGCCCCAGACCGCTGCCGCCGAACTTGCGCGTGGTCGATCCGTCGGCCTGGGTGAAAGGTTGGAACAGGCGGCCCATCTGGTCCAGGGTCATGCCGATGCCGGTGTCGCTGACCGAGAAGCTCAACTCGAAGTCGGCTGCGCTTTCGGCGACCGGCCAGACGGCCATGACGATCTCGCCCTTCTCGGTAAATTTAACGGCATTGTCCGCGAGATTCACCAGCACCTGCTCCAGCCGCAGGGGGTCGCCCCAAAGCTGGACAGGGCAGCCGGGCGCAACATCGACGATGAACTCGATGTCCTTTTCCTGGGCTTGCAGGGCCGTCAGGGTGCCGACGTTTTCCAGCACGCGATCGAGCCCGAAGGAGGTTTCCTCGATGCTCATGCGTCCGGCCTCGATCTTGGAAAAGTCGAGGATGTCGTTGAGGATGCGCAGCAGGTTGTTGGCCGAGAAATTGACCTTTTCCAGGTAATCGCGCTGCTGCGGGCTGACCTCGGTCTGCAGGCAGAGGTAGGCCAGGCCGATGATGGCGTTCATCGGCGTGCGGATCTCGTGGCTCATGTTGGCAAGAAATTCGCCCTTGGCCTTGTTGGCGGCATCGGCGCTGTTCACCTTTTGCAGCGATTGCTGCATCAGCATCTGCACGATGGATAGCGAAAACAGCTTGACGGCGTCGATCGAGGCATGAGTCCAGGGCTCGGATCGGCCGCGCGCGGTTTCCAGCCAGACTTCGAAGGAACGTCGCGGATCGACGCGTGGCCCCAGGGCATCGAGGACCACCTTGCTGTCGGGATTACCGGCCCAGACGATGTCGCGTTCGACCTCGCGGCGGAACCAGAGGATGAAACTGTTGAGCTCCGGGTCAAGCGCCACAGCGAGCAGGCCCGAGGCCAGGCTGGCGTAGTCACCGGCCGGCGCAAAAAGGTCGCCGAGGCGGTCGGTGACGAAGATGCCGTTGCTGAACGGCTGCTGCTTGAGCCAGGTAACCAGGGCCATCAGCTCCGTGCGGCGCGGCACCAGGCCGATTTCATAAGTGCTGTCGCCAAAGCTCGCATAGCTGCCCGAGGCGTCTGCCAGGCTCAGGTAATCCGCGCTGAATCGTGAAATCAGCAGATGGATGTCGCTGGAACTGCGCACCAGTTCGGTCAGGGTTTGCAGTCGCTGGCGCACGGCTTCCATGGAATTGGCGCGCGCCGCGTTTTCCAGCGAGCCCAGCTTCATCGAGACAGTCTTGCCGATGAACTCGATGAGTTCACGCAAGTGACCTGGCACGTGCTTCGGCGTCGCGTTGTGGCAGGCGACCAGGCCCCAGAGCCTGCCGTCGTGCATCAACGAGACCGTGATGGTCGAGCGCACGCCCATGTTGCGC
The DNA here is from genome assembly GCA_903959855.1 of uncultured beta proteobacterium. Taxonomy (GTDB): domain Bacteria; phylum Pseudomonadota; class Gammaproteobacteria; order Burkholderiales; family Rhodocyclaceae; genus Sulfuritalea. The sequence continues at coordinate 32,781 of CAJBYR010000081.1, read as the reverse complement.
AGGTATTCGATGTGGATCGGGGAAATGGCGCGCAGTACCGAATGACTCAGATCGAGCGGGCGGTTGTTGAGCGGATTCAGCACCGGTATCACCGGAACCGTAGGCGCCTCGCTGTCGGCAAGGATGCGCACCAGGTTCTTTTCGTAGAGCGCGCGTGCCTGCGGCGGTATGTCGCGTGCCGGGAAATGGTGGTTCAGCAGGGTCGGCAAACTGCCATTGCGGCTTTCGGCGATGACCTCGCCGTTCCAGTTGTTGTCGAAACGGTAGACCTTGACGCGATCGAAGCCGGTGATGCGGCGCAACTCGTTGGCAATAAGCCGACAGTAGCCGTCGATGCTGGTTTCCCGGTCGAAGTACCACATGGACTCGCGGATCGCTTCCAGCAGGCGGTCAACGGCATCGGCCTTGCTGACGCGGGCAGGCTTGAGCTCGATGATCAGCAGTTCATCGATCAGGTGGGCCAGGGCAAGCAGGTTGGCACCGCCAAACGACTGGGCGGCATGACAGTCCTGCGGAATGGTGCGGCCATCGGGCATGCCCTGAAGCCGGAGGCGAAGGCTTTGTATCGCCTGGTCGTCGATCAGCTGGTTTGCGGGACGGCCGATGGCCTGTGCGGCCGGGATGCCAAACACCGAGTCCAGGTTGTCGCTGGCCATGCGCACGATGTCGCTGCCGTCGATGGCGAGCAGAACGCCGTATCCCTGGATGGCGCCAACGAGGTGGATTTGTTCGGATTCGCAGCGCTTCAGCGCTTCGGCCAGCAGATCGTGTTCGTTCGCCGGCGCGGTCATCGTTCAGCTTTCATTCCAGCCATGGGCCAGGTCGAGCCCGCGGAGGAGGGCGTCGAACAAGGATGTGGCGGTTGCGGTTGCCAATGCCAGGCCGGCTTCGCCCGTGCAACGGGTGCCGGCGAAATCCCAGAATCTCTGCCAGCGTGCTTCTGTTTCGGCGCCCCAGCCGTTAAAGAAGCGCGCGCCCGATGTTGCGCTCAGACCAAGCGAGGCCTCGATGCGGCGGGCAATTACCTGACCGCCCAGGGTGGAGCCTTCGATTACGTAAAGTGCGCCGATCAGTTCGGCGCTGCCATCCAGCCGCGGTGGTGTCCAGGCCGGCTGCGGACCGGATGCTGTTGCGCCCAGGGCAATGAGATCCTTATGTAGCCATGCAACGCGATCCGCCAGCTCGAATTCGCCACTGAATTCGGCTAAAGCGGTGGCAAGTTCGCACTGCAGCGGTGCATGCAGCCAGTCGAGCGCAACCAGTGCTCTGGTGTATTCCTGCCTGGTCAGGTCGGATCGAACCAGCGGCGCCATCAGCGGATGATGGTCGATCACATGGTGCGACTCGCGGGTCGCTTGGCGCAGGGCGACCTGCAAACGTTTGACGCCTCCGGCAACCGCCGTGTTGGCTGTGTCCGATTCCCGGGCAGGACCAACCGATCCCTCGTGTGTGTTGTACATGCGTTTTGAACAACCGGCATCCATCTGCACCGGCCCTTCAGGGACGGTGCGTCGGAAGTGCAAGCTGTTTCAGCGGCCTACCAGAACTTCCACCACCACTTCTTTTTGGTCATCGTGGTGTTAACTTCCTCGCTCCAGTTGGCATAGCTCTTGAGGTGGTCAGCCTTGGTGAAGAAGGCGCCAAAGCGCTTGTCGGTCTCGTTGATGTGCTGGGCCAGCCACACTTTGAGGAAGTGCAACAGTTCGAAGGTGATGGTTGCGCCGCCCGTGTCGAGCTTGTGCTGCAGGTCCACAACCTGCTTGATGAGTTCTTCATGCTGCTGCTTGTGGGCGTCGAAGCCAGGGTAATGGGTCACGCGCATCAGGCTTTCCTCGAGCAGGAAATGCGTGCGGGTGTAGTCGGCAAGTTGGTCGAGGATCTTGCGCGAAGCTTCCTTTGCGTGATGCTCGACAATCGCCTGGTGCAGGGCATTCAGCATGGCGACGAGCTCCTGGTGCTGCTCGTCGACTTCCTGGATGCCCACTTTGTAACTGTCACTCCACTCCAAGAGCTTTTCAGTGGCCATGGTTTTCTCCGTCAATCAGGTTAAGGATAAAAATCGGGGTCGGCTGGCGGTTCGCCAGCGGTCATTGGCGGTCATTGGCGGTCGGCGATGGTCGTCGGTTGGGGCTGTGAGGCGGCAGCATTCCGAAAAACCCGGCCTGTGCAGCTTTGGGCACTGCAACCAGGCTTGGATCGGCAGACGATGGACTGGCTTCATTGCCTGTGCATGTTTTCCTGAGCTTGGGCGGCGTTACAACTCGGACCGCGGGTCAATTGATTTATTGATCCATGACGCATGACCTGCGGGATGATATTCATATGCGGTATACGGGTATTGACTTGAGTCAAATAAAGCTATCAATCTAAAACATGGACACGTCGAGCTTCTAGATGGTTTGATCTTGCATCGGTCGACAAAGTTGCCGTTCCGCTTTCGGCCGTTTCGCAAGCTACTAGAGGATGTACACTAAGCACGTTCTAGGTTATAGTTGCTACAGTAAAACTTTCTGCATCCCGGCAAAAAATGGAATTTCTTGCCTTGTTTGTCAGCCTTCCTGCAACGAAATCCGCCGACCGCATGCGTGTCTGGCGCAACTTGCGCGCGCTGGGGTGCGCCACCCTGCGTGATGGCGTATATCTGCTGCCCGATTCGCCGAAGCACGCCGCGGACATGGCGCGCATGGCCGACCAGGTTCGAGCCGCCATGGGGACGGCAGACAACTATCTTCTCGGGGGCCGCGACACCCGGCAGCGGGCTGAGCTCCAGGCGCTGTTCGATCGTGGCGCCGATTACGCGACGCTATTGAAGGCGATTGACGCGGCCGATGCAGACGATGCCAAGGCAGTGCGCGCGGTGCGGCGCAGTCTGGCACGCCTTGCTGCAATCGACTTCTTTCCCGGCGAAGCCCAGCGCCAGGTGCTGGCCGCGCTGGCTACCCTGGAAGCAACAGCCAGCGGCGAGCCGACGGCTGGGCGCGGCGCCATTCGCCGTCTCGCCAGCGCCGACTATCAGGGGCGAACCTGGGCGACACGCAAACACCTGTGGGTGGACCGTATGGCCTCGGCCTGGCTGATTCAGCGCGTCATTGACAAAAAGGCAAAGTTCCTCTGGCTCGCCGATCCGAAGAAATGCCCGAAGTCGGCACTGGGTTTCGACTTTGACGGCGCGCCCTTCACCCATGTTGGTGGGCGCGTGAGCTTCGAGGTACTGGCGGCAAGCTTCGGGCTTGCCGATGATCCGGCCCTGGCGCGCATTGCGGCCATCGTACATTTTCTTGACGTCGGCGGCGTGCCCGTGGCCGAGGCGGCGGGTGTCGAGGCTGTGCTGGCCGGCTTGCGCGAGTCGGCGGCCGACGACGACAAACTGCTGGCGGAGTCCGGGCGGGTCTTCGATGGCCTTTACAAGAATTACCAGATGGAGACGGCGCATGGCTGATACAGCACTGGCCGCACCGCCGGCGCCGAGTTTCATCGAGGCCCTGCGCTTCTGGTTCAAGCTCGGCTTCATCAGCTTCGGCGGGCCGGCCGGGCAGATCGCGATCATGCACCAGGAACTGGTCGAGCACCGACGCTGGATTTCCGAGCAGCGCTTTCTGCATGCGCTCAACTACTGCATGTTGTTGCCGGGCCCGGAGGCCTGCCAATTGGCCATATACACCGGCTGGTTGCTGCATGGCCTGCGCGGAGGGCTGCTGGCCGGGCTGCTGTTCTTCCTGCCGGCTTTCGGCCTGCTGTCACTGTTGGCCGGGCTGTATCTCGCCTTTGGCGAAATGCCGGCAGTGCAGGGTGTGTTCTACGGCATCAAGCCTGCCGTGGTCGCCGTGGTGGTGTTTGCCGCCTGGCGCATCGGCTCGCGTGCCGTGCGCAATGGTTTGCTGATGGGCATTTCGGCGCTGGCCTTCGTCGGCATTTTCTTTTTCCGCATTGATTTCCCGTGGATCGTGCTCGCGGCCGGTCTGCTCGGCGCGATCGGCGGCAAACTGATGCCGGAGAAGTTCTCCGGGGGTGGCGGGCATGGTGGTGCACACAAGGGCTACGGGCCGGCGCTGATCGACGACCACACGCCGCCGCCGGAGCACGCCCGCTTCACCTGGGGCGGGCTGGCCCTGATGCTGGGGGCTTTCGTCGCCGTCTGGGCCTTGGCGATGCTGGCGATCGGTGGCATTCCCGACTTGTGGCACATGGGTGAATTTTTTACCAAGGCGGCCTTCCTCACCATCGGTGGCGCCTATGCCGTGCTGCCCTATGTTTATCAGGGCGGTGTCGAGCACTACGGCTGGCTCACCGGCCCGCAGATGATGGACGGCCTGGCGCTGGGTGAGACCACGCCGGGGCCGCTGATCATGATCGTGACCTGGGTCGGCTATGTCGGCGGCGTGACCAAGGCGGTCGCCGCGGGCCCGGTGGCCTCGGGGCTGGCGGGCGCTGCCGTGGCGACCTTCTTCACCTTCCTGCCCAGTTTTCTGCTGATCCTGGTCGGCGGACCGCTGGTTGAAGCCACGCGTGGCGAGCTCAAGTTCACCGCGCCGCTGACGGCCATCACGGCGGCGGTAGTCGGGGTCATCCTCAACCTGGCGGCCTTTTTCGCCTGGCATACCTTCTGGCCCAAGGGAACGGATGCGGCGCCTTTCGTCGGCCCCTTCGAATGGCTGCCGGTGCTGATGGCGACTGGCGCCTTGGTCGCGCTGTGGAAGTACAAGGCCGACATCATGAAAGTGATCGGGGCCTGCGCGGCGTTTGGCCTGGTGATCAGCGTTGTCCGCTGAGGCGCTTTCTTCGGGTGATTAGTATGGTGGATATTCACTATCCGAAAATAATGCTTTAGGTGGAAATCAAATCTTCGCAAGCCATTGAAACTATATGGCTGCCAAGAAAAACCTGAATCTGGCCCGCGACTTGCGTTTGCCTCTCCTCAAATTCGGGCCCGTGTGCGGCCCGGCACTTCAGGGGGACAGCAGACATGGGCAATCTCAACGAAATCTTCGATACCAGCCGCGAAACGCTGCAGGATGTCGAGCGGCGCCTGGACATGCCGCGGCGCGAATTCCTGCAGTTCTGCGCCACCGTAGCGGTGACCCTGGGCCTGCCGGCCGGCGCCGAGGCGGCTGTGGCCAAGGCGATCGAAGCCGCCAAGCGGCCTTCGGTGATCTGGCTGCATTTCCAGGAATGCACGGGCTGCACCGAATCGCTGTTGCGTGCCGAGCACCCGACCCTGGAAAAGCTGATCCTCGACGTCATTTCGCTCGACTACCACGAGACCCTGATGGCCGCCGCAGGTCACCAGGCCGAAGCCGCGCGCAAGTCGGCGATGAAGGCCAACAAGGGCAAGTACGTACTGGTGGTCGAAGGCGCCATCCCGACCAAGGCCAACGGCATCTACTGCAAGGTCGGCGGCCAGACCGCGATCGACATGCTCAAGGAATGCGCGGCCGATGCCGCCGCCGTGATCGCCATCGGCTCCTGCGCGTCGTGGGGCGGCATGCCCTCGACCATACCCTCGATCTCCGGTGCCGATTCCAGCCCGACCGGTTCCGAGGGCGTTGCAAAAATCCTCGGCAAGCCGGTGATGACCATCCCCGGCTGCCCGCCCAACCCCTACAACTTCCTCGCCGCGGTGGTGCATTTCCTCACTTTCGGCAAGCTGCCCGAACTCGACTCGCTGGGTCGCCCCAAGTTTGCCTACTCGCGCCTGATCCACGAAAACTGCGAGCGCCGTGCGCACTTCGACGCCGGCCGCTTCGCCATGGAGTTCGGCGACAGCGGGCACCGCCAGGGCTACTGCCTCTACAAGCTCGGCTGCAAGGGCCCGGAAACCTATGCCAATTGCTCGACGCTGGGCTTCGGCGATGCCGGCGAGAACAACTGGCCGGTGGGCTGCGGCCATCCCTGCATCGGCTGCACCGAAAAGGGCGTCGGCTTCACCAAGCCCATCCATCAAGTCGCGAAGATGATCAACGTGACGCCGCCGCTGCAGTATCCGCGCATCGTCGAAGAGCAGGGCAAGGCGGCATCCTTCGCCTCCGCCGCTGCCGTCGCCGCGGTGGCGGGCGCCGCTGCCGGCGCCGCGATCATGCTGACACGTAACCTCGGGCTGTCGCATGCCGCTGAGGAGGCCGAGCGCGCCAAAGTCGCCGCCGGGGCGACCAAAGCCGCAACCGACGACAAGGCCGGAGCCTGATCATGGGCACCCGGCGAGATTTCCTCAAGGGTGTGCTGGCGGGAAGTGCCGCAGCCACGACCGGCGTCGTGGCGACCTCCGCCCTGGCGCGTGAAACCCGTCCGCGTCCGCCCGAAGCCCTCGGCCTGCTTTATGACGGCACGCTCTGCGTGGGTTGCAAGGCCTGTGTCGCGGCATGCAAGACCGCAAATGAAAACCCGGCGGAGTTTTCCACGGTCGACAAGTTGTGGGACACGCCGCTCGATACCTCCGGCTACACCTTCAACATCATCAAGATGTACCGCAACGGCACCATGGACGCCAAGGACCAGGAGGTCAACGGCTTCGCCTTCATGAAAACGTCGTGCATGCATTGCGGCGATCCCTCCTGCGTTTCGGCCTGCCCGGTGTCGGCGATGACCAAGGACCCGGTGACCGGCGTGGTCGGCTACAACCCCGACAAGTGCATCGGCTGCCGCTACTGCGTCGCCGCCTGCCCCTTCGGCATTCCCAAATACCAGTATGACTCGCCCACCGGGCGCATCGGCAAGTGCGAACTGTGCCGCCATCGCCACGAAGAGGGCCACTACTCGGCCTGCGCCGAGGTCTGCCCGACCGGCGCCACGCTGTTCGGTCGCACCGAAGATCTCCTGACCGAGGCCAAGCGCCGCATCGCGATGAAGCCGGGCGAGATGAACCGCTTTCCGCGCGGCCATCTGCTGTCGGCGCAGGACAAGAACGCAAAGGTCGCAGCCAATGCCAAGGGCGTGAAAATGCGCAATGGCTGGCGCGAAGAACCCGACCAGACTTACGAAACCCAGGCCGGCAAGTACCTGCAGCACGTGTATGGCGAAAAGGAGTATGGCGGCACACAGGTGCTCAAGCTGTCCGGCGTCAACTTCCAGAAGATGGGCATGCCCGACCTGCCGCCCGATGCCGCGGCGGCGATGTCGGAAACCATCCAGCACTCGCTGTATGGCGGCTTGCTGATGCCCTTCGCGGTACTCGGCGCGATGACTTATGTCGCCAAGCGCAACGTCAAGCCGGAAGATGAAGAATCCGGCAAGGGAGGGAGCTGAACATGGCCAATAATCAACACGCGGCGCCGGCGCCGGTCGGCGGCAGCCTGGTCAATGCCGTAACGCTGACCTGCGGCGTCCTGATCGCGGTCATGCTCGCGATCCTGCTGGTGCGCTTCCTGTTCGGCCTCGGCTCGGTTACCGGACTCAACGACGGCTATCCCTGGGGCATCTGGGTGGTGTTCGACGTCGTCATCGGCTCGGCCTTCGCCTGTGGCGGCTTTTCGGTGGCGATGCTGGTCTACATCTTCAACAAGGGCGAGTACCACCCGCTGGTACGCCCGGCGCTGCTGGCCAGCCTGTTCGGCTACACGCTGGCCGGTGCCGGGGTGATCTTCGACCTGGGTCGCCCCTGGAACGTCTGGCACATGTTCAATCCCTGGTCGATCAACCTGAACTCGGTGATGTTCGAGGTGGCGGTCTGCATTTCGCTCTACATCATTGTCATGTGGATCGAGTTCTCGCCGACTTTCCTCGAGCAATACGGCAAGGCGGAAGCCAAGCGCAAGCTGGGCAAGGCGATGTTCTTCATCATCGCACTGGGCACCGTGCTGCCGATGATGCACCAGTCCTCGCTGGGCACGCTGCTGGTGGTGCTCGGGGTGCAGATCCATCCGCTGTGGCAGACGCCGCTGCAGCCGCTGCTCTACCTGCTGACGGCCATCACCATGGGCTATGCGGTGGTGTTGTTCGAGTCCTGCCTGACCTCGACCGCCTACCGGCGCAAGCTGGAAACCCACATGCTGACGCCGCTGGCGAAGATCATGCTCGGCTTCCTCGCCGTGTATCTGGTGGTGCGCGTCGCCGACCTCGTGGTGCGCGGCGCCCTGCCCCGAGCCTTCGAGCCCTCGATCGAGGCGCTGATGTTCTGGCTGGAAATGCTCTGCCTGGCCGCACCGCTGCTGCTGATCGGCGCCGAAGCGAATCGCCGCAACCCGGCGAAGCTCTTCCTCGCCGGCGTGCTGCTGATGCTCGGCGGGGCGTTGCTGCGACTCAACGGTTACCTGATCGGCTACGAAACCATCGTCGGCGATTCGGGGGGCTTCAGCTACTTCCCGACCCTGCCCGAAGTGCTGGTCACCGCCGGCATGTTCGCCATAGAAGTTCTCGGTTACATCATCATCACCCGCCGTTTCCCGGTACTGCCCCGGGAAAACGCGCAGGCCACCCACTGACTTTCATGCTGCGTTGGCTACGCCCACGATCATGAAAGCCAGTGGCATCAATACGGCCCCCCACCCCCTTGCCCCCGCCCCGGGGCGGGGGACAAAGTTTGCTCGCTGCGCTCGATATCACCCGGCGCGCTCTGCGTTGTATTCACGTGAAGTTCAGGATGGAGAGAAAAAATGTCCAAGCGCGTAACGATAGATCCGATCACCCGCATCGAGGGCCACCTGCGCATCGACGTCGATGTTGACGGCGGTCGCGTCAAGAAGGCCTGGTCCTCGGGCCAGATGTGGCGCGGCGTTGAACTGATCCTGCTCGGCCGCGATCCGCGCGACGCCTGGGCCATTACCCAGCGCATCTGCGGCGTCTGCACCACGGTGCATGCCATCACCTCGGTGCGCGCGGTCGAGAACGCCCTGCAGATGGAAGTGCCGCTGAACGCCCAGTTCATCCGCAACCTGATCATCCTGGCGCACTCGGTGCATGACCAGATCGTGCATTTCTACCATCTCTCCGCTCTCGACTGGGTGGATGTCACCTCCGCCTTGAAGGCCGATCCGGACAAGGCGGCGGCGCTGGGCGAGAGCCTCTCGTCCTGGCACCTCAACAGCAAGCACGAGATGCGCCGCGTGCATGAGCGGCTCAAGCATTTCGTTAACGGCGGCCAGCTCGGCATCTTCACCAACGGCTACTGGGGCCACCCGGCGATGAAGCTCTCGCCCGAAGTGAACCTGATGGCCGTGGCCCATTACCTGCAGGCGCTGGAAGTGCAGCGCAAGGCCAACAAGATCGTCTCCATCCTCGGTGCCAAGACCCCGCACATCCAGAACGTGGCGGTGGGCGGCGTCGCCAACCCGATCGCCACCGATTCGCAGGCGGTGCTGACCGTCGAACGGCTGATGGCGATCAAGGGCTTCATCGATGAACTTTCGGACTTCGTCAAGAATGTGTATCTGATCGACGTCGCCGCGATCGGTGCCTTCTATGCCGACTGGACCAAGATCGGCAAAGGTGTCACCAACTACCTCGCCGTGCCGGACATCCCGCTGGACACCAAGGGTACCCAGTTCGCCCTGCCTGGCGGTTTCATCGAGGGCGGCGACCTCACCAAATTCAAGCCGATCACCAAGTTCGGCGACGAATACTTCACCAAGGGTGTCGAGGAATCGGTCAAGCACTCCTGGTACGACTACTCCAAGGGCGGCGCGCTGCACCCCTACAAGGGCGAGACCAAGCCCAACTACACCGACTTCAAGGACGACGCCAAGTATTCCTGGCTCAAGTCGCCGACCTTCTATGGCAAGGTTGCCCAGGTCGGCCCGCTGGCACGCGTGCTGACCATGCTCGCCGCCGGCCACGAACCGACCAAGAAGTACGCCACGGCGGCGCTGGACACCGTCTCGGCCCTGGCCAAGACCAAGGTCGGGCTGGATGCCATGCATTCCACCATCGGCCGACATGCGGCGCGCGCGATATCCTGCGCGGTGCAGGTCGACATGCTTGACGGTCAGTGGAAGGCCTTGGTGGACAACATCGGCAAGGGCGATGTCAAGACCTTCAACCCGCCGACTTTCCCCAAGGGCGAAATCATGGGCGTCGGTTTCCACGAGGCGCCGCGCGGCGCGCTGTCGCATTGGGTCGTCATCGACAACGGCAAGATCAAGAACTACCAGTGCGTCGTGCCCTCGACCTGGAATGCCTGCCCGCGCAATGAAAAGGACGAGCCGGGTCCCTACGAGGCGTCGCTGCTCGACACCCCGATCGCCGACGCCGAGAAGCCGCTGGAAGTGCTGCGCACGGTGCATTCCTTCGACCCCTGCATCGCCTGCGCGATCCACCTGACCGACACGGAAAGCAATACCGCCATAACGGTAAAAGCGGTTTGATCGCGAGTAGTATCGAGGGGCCGGCTGTGCCGGCCCCTTTTGTTTCCGGAGCCCAAACCTTGCGTGCAGTAGTCCTCGGCGTTGGCAACATCATCCTCACCGACGAGGGCGCGGGGGTGCGTGCCGTCGAGGCCCTGGAGCGCGGCTGGAAACTGCCGGACAACGTCATGGCAATCGACGGCGGAACCTCGGGCATGGAGATGATCGAGGATCTCTCCAACCTTGATTTTCTGATCATCCTCGACGTGGTCAAGACCGGCGCAGCACCGGGCACCGTGGTCAAGATCGCAGGCAAGGACATTCCGGTTTTCTTCCGCAACAAGCTCTCGCCGCACCAGATCGCCTTGCCCGACGTGCTGGCCAGTCTGGAACTGCTCGACACCATGCCGAAGGAAATCGTGGTCCTTGGCGTCGAGTTCATTTCCCTCGAACTCGGCATGGAAATGACTCCGACGGTGGCCGAGAAGGTGCCGGTGCTGGCGGCGATGGCGGCGGCTGAACTTGCGGCTCGCGGATATGCCGTCACGCCGCTGAAGCAGGCCGCCTGAGATGTGCCTCGCCGCACCGTCGAAAGTCATCGAAGTGCGCGACGGCATGGCCGTCACCGAATGCTTCGGACAGGTGCGCGAAGTCAGCCTGCTGCTGATGGACGAAGAGATCGCCATCGGCGACTACCTGCTGATCCAGGCCGGCGGTTTCGCCTTCGAACGCGTGGAGCGCGAGCGCGCTGAGGAAGCCCTGGCACTGATGCAGGAGCTCATGGCACAGGGGAGTGACGCCCGCGAGTGGGGCGGTTTCGCCGCATGAGTTTTCGCGTTCATCAGGACAGCCCAGGCGACGCGGTGGAGGAAGCCTTCTTCCGCATCCAGCGCGAACAGATGGCGGACGTGCCGATCCTCAATCCGGCACTGAACGTCGAGGCTGTCGATTTCCAGCGCTGGCAGGGGCACTGGCTCGGCGTCGTGGTCACGCCCTGGTGCATGAGCGCGCTGCTGGTGCCGGGAAGCGAAGCCAACTGGCAAAGCACTGGCGACAACAAGCGCCGCTTCGTCAAGTTTCCCGCCGGCGATTTCGCCTTTCTCGGCAGCACCGAGACGGAACTCGGTGAGTACCAGAGCTGCCCCCTGTTTTCGCCCATGGGGCAGTTCGCCAATCAGTCGGAAGCGATCATGACGGCACGCGCCTCGATGGTCGCCTTGCTGACCGACCCGGCGGCCGCCAGGGAACCGGCAGCGCCACATGCCCCCGGGCAGCCTTCGCTCTCGCGTCGTCGCTTTCTGGCGGTGCGCTAAGCTTCTCTCACGCAAGAACGGCGGGTCTACGAAAGGGCAGGTCAATGTCAGGAATGGCTGAATTCAATGTCGCGTCCAATGCAGATACCGAGCGCGAGCACGAGATGCAACTCGGTTTGTTGCGCGAACTGTGCAAGGCCGCAGGTGCCAATGGCGATCCCACCGTTGTCGGAGAAATCCTTGAGCGCCTGATCGACTACAGCGAAGCGCATTTCATGTCGGAAGAGTTGCTCATGCGCCTGAAGAGCTACGATGACTATGAAGACCATGTTGACGACCATGTGATGATGCTCGACACACTGCGCGGCATCGCCGCCAACCACGCCGCAGGCGAATCGGTCCTCGTCGCCGGTCGCGCCGCCGAGACCCTGGAATTCATCGGCAAGCACATCGCCACGCGCGATCAACGCTTTGCGGATTACGTGCGCAACAATCTCTGAGCGGGCAGGGCGCCGGAAGTCGGCGCTGGCGGGACGGCAATTCGGTTGCCAGTTGCGCACCAGCTCACTATGTCAATGAAACCCGGCCGCACAGCCCCGAAACGGGCGGGCGGAGCGAGTCTAATGGTAAGAAAAGGCAGGCCGGAGCCTGCCTTGAGATGCATGGGAACAGCCGCGATCGGCCGCGGCCACTCCCCGACTGTTATCTCACCACCATCACTTCGTAGGTCGCCGATTTGATCTCGTTCGGACCGAACGGCGCGTAGCAGTTGCCCTTCCACAGCTTGCCAGGCTGAATCTGTCCGTTCTGCATCCTCATGCGGCAAAAATGAAATGGGGTACTACCAGCTAGCCCAGCAACCGGCGCATTGGCGGGAATCCTGCCGCCGGCGGGCACTTCCCAGCCAACCTGACCACCGCTGATGGCCAGCACCTCGGCCACCTTGCTATTCACCGATTTGCCACCGAAGCCCACATAGCAGGTGCCCCTCCACGCCGCACCCGCGTGGAGCACGCCGTCTTGCATCCTGGCGCGGCAGATATAGATCTGCTCATTCTGTGCCGAACCGCCGCTAGGTGTTGCGCCTGCAGGAATGCCGCTCTGCGCAGCGACCCACGATACCCTAGCCGCCGCAGTCTGTGCAGGTGCAACGGCCGTATTTGCCGCCGGTGCAGGTGCAGGTGCAACGACCGCAAGTAGCTCTGCCTTGGTTCTTCTGAAATCATCCACAATTCCTGCGGCTTCATCATTCGTCAGAAAGTCTCTTGCAACTCTGATGTCTGTTTGCAAGCGAAGTCGGTATCTCCAAAGCCGGGGCGTACGAAAATCAAATTTCGTCAAATCAGCTTGCGACAGCGCGCCAGCTCGACTGTACCTGGTATAGGTATCTTCGTAGTCTTGAGCAGCAGCCCTTGCATCACTGCGCCATTTGGCGTTTTGCGGGTCATACCAAGATTCGGGCTGACTCTCCATCGCCTTCAAGTCGGCTCGAAGCTTTGCGACGCAATCGGTCACGTCCTTGTCAGTGACAGAGTTGCGTACGCATGTCGCACCTTCGGCATAAATATCCCTCCAAAACACACAGGCTTTGCGCGGGCCTGGATAGGTGATGGTAGAACAACTGTGTGAGCCGGACTCACGCGTGTAATTGTCAGAGAGAGACTGTTTCCGGCGGTCAAGTGTTTGCTGCGCAGTCGGCTGGGCCCACCCCGACAAAGGGAGGGCAGCCGCCACAAGAATAGTCATCAGGGCGGTTTGATATGACTTTTTCATGTTCATCTCCTCAATGTGCTTGAGTCTGGAGGTTCAACGGTCTTGTTTCAGGCCGGCATTTTGGATGGTGCACAAATCGCCCAAGAAACTCAAGTACATGGGTGGTCGGTGATCCTACGCTGCTGATATCAGCGATTTGAACGGGCGAGCCTGCCCCGTTGCCAATGCGATTACCCGCTAACCGCCTCGGCCCGACTTGAGTTTCCATCCCCAAACCTCAACACATTGATTGAAAGCTAAATAATCGAAATTTCACGGGTTGGCCCGTGGCTTGCTAATACGATCTTCGAAGGACTTTCTTTCCCGACGGAGACCAAGATGACCGAAACCTTTTACGACGTGCTGCGGCGCCAGGGCATCAGCCGGCGCAGCTTCCTCAAGTTTTGTTCGCTGACAGCCACCTCGCTCGGCCTGGATAGTTCCTATGCCGCCGAGATCGCAAAGGCCATGGAGACCAAGCCGCGCACGCCGGTGATCTGGCTCGAAGGCCTGGAATGCACCTGCTGCTCCGAGTCCTTCATCCGTTCGGCGCACCCGCTGACCAAGGACGTGATCCTCTCCATGCTCTCGCTCGACTACCACGTCACGCTGATGGCGGCGGCGGGGCACCAGGCCGAGAAGCAGCTGCAGGAAATCAAGAAGAAATACAAGGGCAACTACATCCTCGCCGTCGAGGGCAATCCGCCGCTCAATGAGGATGGCATGTACTGCATCGAGGGCGGCCGGCCCTTCGTCGAGATCCTCAAGGAGACTGCGGCCGACGCCAAGGCGGTGATCGCCTGGGGCGCCTGCGCATCCTACGGCTGCGTGCAGGCCGCCAAGCCGAACCCGACGCGCGCTACGCCGATCGACAAGGTGATTTCCGGCAAGCCCCTGATCAAGGTGCCGGGCTGCCCGCCGATCGCCGAGGTGATGACCGGCGTGGTCACCTACCTGCTGACCTTCGACCGCCTGCCCGAGCTGGACCGCCAGGGCCGGCCGAAGATGTTCTACGGCCAGCGCATCCATGACAAATGCTATCGCCGGCCGCACTTCGATGCCGGCCAGTTCGTCGAGAAATGGGACGACGACGCGGCGCGCAAGGGCTACTGCCTCTACAAGATGGGCTGCAAGGGCCCGACCACCTACAACGCCTGCTCGACGGTGCGCTGGAACGACGGCGTGTCCTTCCCGATCCAGTCGGGCCACGGCTGCATCGGCTGCTCGGAAGACGGCTTCTGGGATAAGGGCAGCTTCTACGACCGCGTCACCGACATCAAGCAGTTCGGCGTCGAATCGAATGCCGACAAGGTCGGCGGCACGGCGGCGGCAGTGGCCGGCGCGGCGGTGGCGGTGCATGCCGCGGCCTCGGTGCTGAAGAAGGCAAAGAAGTCTGAAACCGTTACGGGAGAGAAGTGATGGGTGTCTACGAAACTCAAGGCTTCAAGATGGACAACTCGGGCAAGCGGGTCGTGGTCGATCCGATCTGCCGCATCGAAGGCCATCTTCGCGTCGAGGTGAACCTCGACAGCCAGAACGTGATCCGCAACGCAGTATCCACCGGCACCATGTGGCGCGGCCTCGAAGTCATCCTCAAGGGCCGCGATCCGCGCGATGCCTGGGCCTTCACCGAGCGCATCTGCGGCGTGTGTACCGGCACCCACGCGCTGACCTCGGTGCGCGCCGTGGAAGACGCGCTGAACATCAAGATTCCGGAAAATGCCAACACCATCCGCAACCTGATGCAGTTGAACCTCTATGTGCATGACCACCTGGTGCACTTCTACCACCTGCATGCGCTGGACTGGGTGGACATCGTCTCGGCGCTGAAGGCCGATCCGAAGCGGACTTCTGAACTCGCACAGTCGATCTCGAACTGGCCGCTCTCGTCGCCGGGCTATTTTCGCGACCTGCAGAACCGCCTCAAGAAGTTCGTCGAATCCGGCCAGCTCGGGCCGTTCTCGAATGCCTACTGGGGCAACCCGGCCTACAAGCTGCCGCCGGAAGCCAACCTGATGGCGACCGCGCACTACCTGGAAGCGCTGGATTTCCAGAAGGAGATCGTCAAGGTCCACACCATCTTCGGCGGCAAGAACCCGCACCCGAACTGGCTGGTGGGCGGCGTGCCCTGCGCCATCAACGTGCATGACACCGGCGCGGTGGGCGCGATCAACATGGAACGCCTGAACCTGGTCAAGAGCATCGTCGATCGCAGCAAGGAATTCGTCGAGCAGGTATACATCCCCGACCTGCTGGCCATTGCCTCGTTCTACAAGGGCTGGCTCCATGGCGGCGGCTTGTCTTCGCAGGCGATGCTGAGTTACGGTGACATGCCGGAGCGTGCCAACGACTACTCGCCCGGCAACCTGCTGCTGCCGCGCGGCGCCATCATCGGCGGCAAGCTGGACAAGATCCACGAGGTCGACCTCAAGGATCCGGAGCAGATCCAGGAATTCGTCAATCACTCCTGGTACAAGTACGCCGACGAATCCAAGGGCCTGCATCCCTTTGACGGCGTCACCGAGCCCAACTACAAGCCGGAAGGCCCCAACTTCAAGGGCACGCGGACCCGGATCGAGCAGCTCGACGAATCGGCCAAGTACTCCTGGATCAAGGCGCCGCGCTGGCGCGGCAACGCCATGGAAGTCGGCTGCCTGCCGCGCATGGTGCTGGGCTACCTGCAGCCCAAGCAGTTCCCCTTCATCAAGGAAACCATCGACGGCGTGCTGAAGAAGCTCGACATTCCGCTCACCGCGCTGTTCTCGACCCTGGGCCGCACCGCGGCGCGCGGCATCGAGACGCTGTACTGCGCCGACCTGCAGGTCAAGCAGCTCGACAAGCTGATCGCCAACATCAAGGCCGGCGATTCCTCGACCGCCAACGTCGAGAAATGGGAGCCCAGCACCTGGCCGAAAGAGGCCAAGGGCGCCGGCTTCACCGAGGCGCCGCGCGGTGCGCTTGGCCACTGGATCAAGATCAAGGACACCAAAATCGACAACTACCAGTGCGTGGTGCCGACCACCTGGAACGGCAGTCCGCGTGATCACAAGGGCCAGATCGGCGCCTACGAGGCCAGCCTGATGAACACGCCGCTGGCCAAGGCCGACGAGCCGCTGGAGATCCTGCGCACCCTGCATTCCTTCGACCCGTGCCTGGCCTGCTCGACCCACGTGATGAGTCCCGACGGTCAGGAAATGACCTCGGTCAAGATCCGCTAACCGTTCGGAGGAAAATGCCATGGACCTTAACGCCGCCGCCGCCGAACTCGACAACAATCCGGAAACTGCCGCCGGTCGGACAGTGTATGTCTATGAAGCCCCGGTGCGCTTGTGGCACTGGATCAATACCCTGTGCATCCTGGTGCTGGCCACCAGCGGCTACCTGATCGCGAGTCCCCTGCCCAGCACGCCGGGCGAGGCCTCCGACCAGTTCCTGATGGGCTATATCCGCTTCGCCCATTTCGCCGCCGCTTATATCTTTACCATCGGCTTCCTGGTGCGCATCTATTGGGCGGTGGTCGGCAACCATCACGCCCGGGAACTGTTCTACCTGCCGATCACGAATCCGAAGTGGTGGGCTGGCTTGCTGCGCGAGCTGCGCTGGTACCTGTTCCTGGAGCGGCAGCCCTACAAGTATGTCGGGCACAACCCGATGGGCCACCTGTTCATGTTCATCTTCGTCACCGTGGCCGCCGTGCTGATGATCTGCACCGGTTTCGCGCTCTACAGCGAGGGGGCGGGGCTGGGCAGTTGGCAGGACCTGCTGTTCGGCTGGGTGATTCCGCTCTTCGGCGGCAGCCAGGCAGTCCATAGCTGGCACCACCTGGGCATGTGGGGCATCGTCTGCTTCGTCATACTGCATGTCTATGCCGCGGTGCGCGAGGACATCATGAGTCGCCAGACCATGATCAGCACCATGATCAGCGGTCAGCGGACATTTCGGGAATAGGTGCGCGAATGAATCCATTTGACGATCCGCGTTGCGACGTCCTGGTGCTCGGCATCGGCAACCTGCTGTGGGCCGACGAGGGCTTTGGCGTACGCTGCGTCGAACATCTGGCGGCCCAATGGCAGGTGCCGGATGGCATCACCGTGATGGACGGCGGCACCCAGGGCCTCTACCTGTTGCCTTACGTGCAGGGCGCGAAGCGGCTGATCGTGTTCGATGCCATCGACTACGGCCTTGAACCGGGCACCATGAAGCGCGTCGAGGGCGACGAGGTGCCGCGTTTCATGGGCGCCAAGAAGATGAGCCTGCACCAGACCGGCTTCCAGGAAGTCATCGCCGCTGCCGACCTCACCGGGCAGTTGCCGGAATCGCTGCTGCTGATCGGCGTCCAGCCCGAAGAACTCGAGGACTACGGCGGCAGCCTGCGCCCGGTGGTCAAGGCGCGGCTCGATGATGCCGTGGCCATGGCTGTGGCGCAATTGCGCGACTGGGGTTTTGTCGTTGAGGCGCGGGAGTCAGAAGTCGGCGCTGACAACACGGCGTTAGGGATGTCTGCTTACGAGTTGGGGCGTCCTTCGGCCGAAGCTGCCAGCCGTATTGGCGATTCACGGGTTTGGGGTTGGGTGGAATGAAAAGCGTTACTAGGTTTCGGTTCGCGGGGGATCGGGAGACCGGGGCGTTCTACTTCGCTCATGTCATCCGTCAGTGCCCTGCGGGCACTTCCTCCCTCTTTACTTCGCTGCGCAGAACACCCCGCCCTCCCGATCATGTCATGTCGGTGCTGTGCAACGGTCGCAAGGCAGAAGCGTATCCGGCCAAGGATGGCGGGTATCCGTCTCCGGTAAGTAAAGGAGGAGGGCCGGTGTCCTTTCGGCCCGGGGGACATGGACGGAGACGGATGCCCGCCATCCTTGGCCCCCGCCAAGCTTCGCAGAACGACGCACAACCAAAGAGGAAGCCCTGAGATGTGCCTGGCGCTGCCAATGCAAGTCATCCGCATGGAAGGCACCGAGGGGGGAACTTCGGCCCTTTGCCAAAGCCGCAACGGTATCGAGCGCATGGACACGATGCTCACCGGCCCCCTCGAGCCGGGGCAGTGGGTCCTCTGCTTCCTCGGTGCCGCGCGCGAAGTGATCGATGCCGAGCGCGCTGCCCAGGTCGAGGAAGCGCTGGTGGCGCTGGAGTCCATCCTGCAGGGCGGCGGCAACAACGACGAATTGATCCACGCGGCCTTTGCCGACCTTATCGACCGCGAACCGCAGCTGCCGGATTTCCTCCGGCCGGCTGCCACTTGAGGAGTACAAAATGCAATCACCGGGCATCGAACGCCTGCAGGACCGCTTCGGCGTCCTCCAGGCCCGTTATGGCTACCAGGTGCTCGACGCAGAATCCTATGAGGAATTCGCCAAGGCGCCCGGCAATACGCTGATTCTCTTTTCCGATGACCCGACCAAGGTGCCGGAAACCTGGGACCTGACGATTATCCTGCCCGAGGCCTTGCTGCGCATGGAGGGCGAGGTCCGCGTCGGCCTGCTGATGCCGGTGGACGCGCGTAGCCTTGCCTCGCGTTACGGCATCCGTATCTGGCCGGCGCTGCTGGCGCTGCGCGATGGCGAATACCTCGGTACGGTCGAGGGCCTCAAGGACTGGAGCAGCTATGTCCGCCTGCTGCCGGAGTTGCTCTCCGCACCACCCTCGCGACCGCCGGGCATAGGCATTCCGGTCACCAATGCCAACACCGCCACGCACTGCCACTAGAAGAGGGCAACCGACATGATGACCTTTCCGATCCCCGTGGTTCCCTTCAAGCCCAGCATTGGCCCCGGCTCGCAACCGGTCGATGAAGTGCTGGTGACGCTCGACGTGCCCAACGACGTACATGCCTTCCGCCCGCCGGTGAGCGAGCTCGACGCGCCGCCCGAGGTCGCCGGCCCCGCGCTGGCTTTCCTCAAGACGCTGCTTGCGGCGCTGCGCGAGACCCCGTTCTCGACCATGCAGGTAGTGCGTTTTTCGCTTCTTGACTATCCGCCGGCGGTGCGCGCCGAGATCCACGAACTGCTGGGTGAGGGCGAGGTCAGCGTGCTCACCGCAGGCGACCTGCGCGCCCAGGAAACCGCCTTCACCGGCATCTGGCGCATCCGTGGCGAGGGCATTGACGACGTCGAGGCCAGCGCCTTCCCGCTGGCCCTGCGTGCCTTGGCGCTGGCGCGGGAGTTCCCTGCGACACCGGCCGCCGTGCCGCCGCCGGAACTGATGAACGCACCTGCGCTGTACCACGAGATCCGCAGCCTTTCCGGGGTGTGGCGGGTCGGTCGGCCGGCGCAGGTGATCAACCTTTCGCTGCTGCCGGCCACGCCCGACGACCTGGCCTGGCTCGACGAGCAACTGGGGCGGATATCGTTTTCCATCCTCTCGCGTGGCTTCGGCAACTGCCGCATCACGGCGACGGCCTTGCCCTATGTCTGGTGGGTGCAGTACTTCAACAACATGGAAAAGCTGATCCTCAATTCGCTCGAGATCGTGGACATCCCCGCCGTTGCCTTGGCGGCGCAGGAAGACTACGACGAGACCATCATCCGCCTCGACGAATGGATCGTCTCGATCGAAAGCGCAACATGAAGTTTCCCGAAGGCTCCTTTGAGCGCACCGGGCGCGCGGTAGCGTCCAACCCGCTGGCCCTGTTCGAATGCGGCGTCTGCTGGCAGGTGTATGACCCGACCGAGGGCGATCCGATCGGGCAGATTCCCGCCGGCACCGCTTTCGCCGACTTGCCCGACAACTGGGTCTGCCCCGGCTGCGAGGCCGCGCGCGAGCGCTTCCTGCTGCTCGACGATGGCGGCGACTGAAGCCGTTCGCGCGCTCGAAGCCGCCTTCGAACGTATTGCGCAGACCCGGATGGCGGGCCTGCCGCTGAACAATCCCGCGCTGCGGGTACAGGCAGTCGGCTTCCGGCCTCAGGAGGACGGTCGCCTGATCGGCGTCCTCATCACCCCCTGGGCGATCAACCTGGTCATGCTGGCGACGACCCCGTCGCGCGAACTCCATCTTGCCGCCGACCGCCGCCGTGACTGGGATTTCCCGTCGGGCTGCTACGAATTCATGGGTGGCGAGGAACCTGAATGCGGCGCCTACCAGTTCTGTTCGCTGTTCTCGCCGGCCTTCGATTTTGGCGACCAGGAAAGTGCCGTCGCGACGGCGGACGAAATCATGCGTGGCCTGTTCGCCGAGGCGCCGGCGGATCCGGGGCCGCAACGCGAGGCGGCGCGCATGGCCGGGCATTCGGTGATGGAAATCCCGACCACGCGAAGGGGCTTCTTGAAAGGTGTGCTCGGGTCCCGAAGGGCTTAAACTCCCGCCATGCATGAAATGTCATTGGCCGAGGGGGTCCTGCAACTGATCGAGGATGCCGCCCGCGAACAAAAATTCGGAAAGGTGACCACGGTCTGGCTGGAGATCGGGCAACTGTCCGGGGTCGAAGTCGAGGCGATGAAGTTCTGCTTCGATGCCGTGATGCGCGACAGCATCGCCGACGGCGCGACGCTTGAGATCGTTGCGACGCCGGGTACCGGCTGGTGCATGCAGTGTTCGATGTCGGTGCCGATGAGCGAAGTTTTCGGCGAATGCCCGCAGTGCGGCAGCCACCAGATGCAGGTCACGGGCGGCACCGAGATGCGGGTCAAGGAACTTGAAGTCGCCTAGGCGACCGGAGAAGGCATATGTGTACGACATGCGGCTGCGCTGCGGGCGAAGTGAAAATAGACGGTGACGATCCCCACCACGGGCACGAACATGTTCATGCCGACGGCACGCGCCACAGCCATGACCACGGCCATGACGGTGATCATGGACATGACCATGCCCATCCTCATACCCATGACTCCGGCCACCGCTATGCGCCCGTGCATTCCAACGCTTCGCCGGCGCACTCGCACGCGCCAGGCATCGGCACCAAACGCATGGTGCAGATCGAGCAGGACATCCTGGCCAAGAACAACGCCTACGCGCAGCAGAACCGCCAGCGCCTGGCGGAACGCGGCATCTTCACGCTGAACCTGGTCTCCAGCCCCGGTTCGGGCAAGACTACGTTGCTGTGCAAGACCATCGACATGCTCAATGGCAAGGCATCGGTGGCCGTCATCGAGGGCGACCAGCAGACCGACCAGGATGCCGAACGCATCCGCGCCACCGGCGCGAAGGCAGTGCAGATCAACACCGGCAAGGGTTGCCACCTCGACGCCCACATGGTCGGTCATGCCATGGGCAAGCTGGAATTACCCGAGGATTCCCTGCTGATGATCGAGAACGTCGGCAACCTGGTCTGCCCGGCGGCCTTCGACCTCGGCGAAGTGCACAAGGTGGTGATCCTCTCGGTCACCGAGGGCGAGGACAAGCCGATCAAGTACCCGGACATGTTCCGCGCGGCGACGCTGATGCTGCTCAACAAGTGCGACCTGCTGCCCTACCTGAGCTTCAAGGTCGATGCCGCGATCGAATTCGCCCGTCGCGTCAACCCCGGCATCGAGGTGATCCAGTTGTCCGCAACCACGGGGCAGGGCATGGAGCAATGGCTGGACTGGATCGCGCGTGGGGCGCAACGGTCCGCGCAGCAAAAGGCGCCACCGGCGCTCGTCTCCGCGGTGCGATGAGCGTCGGCGCGATTCCGCTGCCGGCGTCGTTCGCCAGTGCCGCGCCGGTGCTGGCCGCTGGCGCCTGGTTCAAGAACGCCGTTTGCGGCGTCAAGGGAGGCGAGGCGCGAATGTCACGCGTGGTCGGCGACCTCAATACGCCCGAGGCCTGCCTCGGCCACGAAGCGGAAGTGTCGCGCATGCTCGAGTGGCTGGATGGCCCGGCCACGATTGCCCATGACCTGCATCCGGATTTTCATTCCTCGCGCCATGCCGCCGGGATCGCGGCGCAATTGGGCGCCATCGCGCTGCCGGTGCAGCACCACCACGCGCACATCGCCGCGGTGTGCGCGGAGCATGGCGAACGTGGCCCGGTGATCGGCCTCGCGCTCGACGGCGTCGGCCTCGGCACCGACAACACGCCTTGGGGCGGCGAACTGCTGCGGGTCGATGGCGCGTGCTTCGAACGGCTGGGCCATCTCGCGCCGCTGGCATTGCCCGGTGGCGACCGCGCCGCACGCGAACCCTGGCGCATGGCGGCCGCCGTGCTGCACGACCTCGGTCGCGGCGCTGAAGTGATGCGACGCTACGCCGGTGAGCCTGCGGCGGCGACGGTGCTGGCGATGCTGGAAAAGGGCGTGAACTGTCCACGCACGTCGAGTGCCGGCCGGCTGTTCGACGCCGCCTCCGGCCTGCTTGGGCTGTGCCTGAAAATGGACGTGGATGCCGAAGCGGCGATCCGGTTGGAGCAGGAGGCGACAAACTGGATGGACGCCAAGGGCTGGCCGGCGCCGGTTGCCGGCGGCTGGACCCTGGCCGGCGGCGTGCTCGACTTGCGCCCGCTGCTGGGGCGGCTGGCAGGCGAAGCCGACGCCGCACGGGGCGCCGCCGTGTTCCATGCCACGCTGGTGGCGGCGCTGGCGCAGTGGGCGGAGGGCGTCTGCGACGAGAGCGGCATCCGTACCGTGGTTTTCGGTGGCGGCTGTTTCTTCAACCGGCTGCTGGCGACCGGCCTGCGTCGCGACTGCGAGGCGCGCGGATTGCGTGTGCTGGCGCCGGTCAGGCTGGTGCCCGGCGATGCTGGGTTGGCGCTGGGGCAGGCGTGGGTGGCTTTGCATACGTTGGAAAACCGATGAAACCGTTTGTTCGTTTGAGGTTCGCTGGGGATCGGGACGGTGGGGTATTCCCCTCCGCTCATGTCATCCGTCAGTGCCCTGCGGGCACTTCCTCCTTCTTTACTTCGCTGCAGGGAATACCCCACCATCCCGATCCGTTGATGACGTCGCCGGTTTGCGGCTGCAAATCGCAGGCGTTTCCCGTCAGTGATGGCAGGTATCCGGGTCCGGTAGGTAAAGGGGGAGGAGCGGGCAAAGCCCGCGACGGAGGACACGGACGGAGCCGGATACCTGCCATTACTGGCGCGCACGGAGGAAAGTAAGATGTGCCTTGCATTACCAGTCAAAGTAATAGAAGTCGGCGCCAACGACACGGCGATTGTGGATCTCGGCGGCGTCAGGAAAGAGATTTCGCTGGCCTTGCTCTCCGACGTGCAGGTTGGCGACTATGTGATCCTCCACGTGGGCTACGCACTGAGCAAACTCGATCCCGAAGAGGCCGAAAAGACGCTGGCGTTGTTCGCGGAAATGAACGCAGACGCTGCCGGTGCTGCCGCGGCATGAAATACATCGACGAGTTCCGTGATGGCGAACTGGCGAAGAATCTCGCCCAGAGCATCGCTGCCACGGTCCAGCCCGGGCGCAACTACAGCTTCATGGAGTTTTGCGGCGGGCACACCCATGCGATCTCGCGCTATGGCTTGAGCGACCTGCTGCCACCCTCGGTGCGCATGGTGCATGGCCCCGGCTGCCCGGTCTGCGTGCTGCCCATCGGTCGCGTCGACCTGGCGATCCGCCTGGCGCTGGAACAGGGCGTGATCCTGTGCACCTACGGCGACACCCTTCGCGTACCGGCCTCCGGTGGCCTGTCGCTGATGAAGGCGAAGGCGCGCGGCGGCGACATCCGCATGGTGTATTCGACCACCGACGCGCTGCAGATCGCGCGCGACAATCCGGGGCGCGAAGTGGTGTTCTTCGCCATCGGCTTCGAGACCACCACGCCGCCGACCGCTGTGGCGATCCAACTGGCCGCCGCCGAAAATCTGGCGAATTTCAGCGTGCTCTGTTGCCATGTGCTGACGCCCGCGGCGATCAGCAACATCCTCGAATCGCCGGAAGTGCGGCAGTGGGGTACGGTGCCGCTCGACGGCTTCATCGGCCCGGCGCACGTGTCGACCGTGATCGGCAGCCGGCCGTACGAGTTCTTCGCCGAGGAATACCGCAAGCCCGTGGTCATCGCCGGCTTCGAGCCGCTGGACGTGATGCAGGCCATCCTGATGCTGGTGCGGCAGGTCAACGAAGGCCGTGCCGAGGTCGAGAACGAGTTCGCCCGCGCCGTGACGCGCGACGGCAACCTCAAGGCGCAGGACCGCGTTGCCGAGGTCTTCGAACTGCGCCGCGAATTCGAATGGCGCGGATTGTCGGTGGTGCCGTATTCGGCGCTGCGCATCCGCGCCAAGTACGCGAGCTTCGACGCCGAGCGCCGCTTCAAGCTTGACTACCGCTCGGTGCCCGACAACAAGGCCTGCGAATGCGGGGCGATACTCCGCGGCGTCAAGCGCCCGCAGGACTGCAAGATCTTCGGCACGGTGTGCACGCCCGAGAACCCCATCGGTTCCTGCATGGTGAGTTCCGAAGGGGCCTGCGCCGCGCACTACAGCTACGGACGCTACAAGGATATGCACTGATGGGCGAAGTAAAGCGTGGCTATGTTCGGCCGCTGGATCTGAAGCACGGCTGCGTCGACCTGACGCACGGCTCGGGCGGGCGTTCCATGGTGCAGCTGATTTCTGAACTGTTCGCCAAGCACCTCGGCAACGAATACCTCGGCCAGGGCAACGACGGCGCCGTGTTGCCAGCGCCGACTTTTAACGGCCGGCCCGGACGCCTCGTGATGGCCACCGATTCGCATGTCGTCTCGCCGCTGTTCTTTCCCGGCGGCGACATCGGCTGCCTCTCGGTGCATGGCACGGTGAACGACGTCGCGGTGATGGGCGCGACGCCGCTCTACCTCGCGGCCGGCTTCATCCTCGAAGAAGGCTTTCCGCTAGGCGACCTGGCGCGCATCGTCGAATCCATGGCCGCCGCCGCGAAGGAGGCCGGCGTGCCGGTGGTGACCGGCGACACCAAGGTGGTCGAGCGCGGCAAGGGCGACGGCGTCTTCATCACCACCACCGGCGTCGGCGTGCTGCCCGACGGGCTGGACCTGGGCGGCGCACGTGCGCGGCCGGGCGACGTGATCCTGGTTTCCGGCTCGCTCGGCGACCACGGTGTCGCCATCATGAGCAAACGCGAGAACCTGACGTTCGAAGCCACCATCGAATCCGATACCGCGGCCCTGAACGGACTGATCTCGGCGATGCTGGCCACCGGCGCCGGCCTGCGTTGCCTGCGCGACCCGACGCGCGGCGGGCTGGCGGCGACGCTCAACGAAATCGCCGGGCAATCGGGCGTCGGCATGATGCTCTACGAGAAGGCGATCCCGGTGAAGCCGGTGGTCGCCGCCGCCTGCGAATTCCTCGGCCTCGACCCGCTCTACGTCGCCAACGAAGGCAAGCTGGTAGTGATCTGCAATGCGCTCGATGCCGAACTGCTGCTCAATGTCATGCGCGCCCATCCGCTGGGCCGCAATGCCTGCTTCATCGGCGACGTGATCGCCGACGATCATCACTTCGTGCAGATGACCACGGCCTTCGGCGGCAAGCGCATCGTCGACTGGCTGGCGGGCGACCAACTGCCGCGGATATGCTGAACGTGGCAAACTTGGCCACCGGGTATATCGGCGACGAGACGGCAACCCCATGAAGAACCAGTATTTCGGCGACAAGCGGGACTTGTTCAAATTCGATCTGCTGCTCGATTTGATGGCGAGCGGCAAGTTTCGGCAATTGACCTATGTTCCGATGTTGACGCCTCCGGATTCGACGGGCAAGGAAGGAAACCAGCTTCGCCGGTCGGCTGGGCCGTTCAGCTCCGAGGTCTTTGACTTCTTGCGTGACCATCGGCGCAATCCTGACGTTAGACAACTGCGAAAGTTGTTCGCGGATCGAAAGCAGTTCAAGTACTCCGCTCATCGTGACGATGCGTATTACTCATATCAGCAGCGGTCGGATTACTTCCGCACTATCGAATCAAGCGCGCTACGGTCAGCCTGCGTGTTTCTCGATCCGGATATTGGAATCGAGCGTGGTTCCGCGCAATACATGGGTAGAAGCGGACTCGATAAGTATCTGTTCCTCGATGATCTTGAGGCGCTTGTCGGTCGTAGCGAAGAGTCGGCATTCATCGTGTACCAGCATCTCCAAAAGGATGCTGGCAAGCGACTGGGCGATATTCACGGGCACATCGAGGCATTAAGCAATCGATTCGGCATTGCAGCCGTACCCTTTGTTCGCCAGGGCGATCTGGCCTTCTATGCCGTTGCGACGGACGAGGCAATATCGGCTGAAGTAGCGAAGGTTTTTTCGAATCATGCGCAGAAACTCGATCGCTTGGCGCAGCATGTCACCGATATTCTGTTCGTAGTGAAGGCGATTTTCGGTGCCGGAAATGAGTTGAACGACTTGGCCGTATTCGGTTCGGTCGCTCGCGGCGAGCAAGGTCCAGACAGTGATATCGACGTCCTGGCAAGCTTTGCCGGCCCTGCAACCCTCCGTGGTTTTTTTGAACTACAGCGTAGTCTGGAGTTGTTTCTCGGGCGCAGGATCGATTTGGTTACAAGCAAGGCGCTGCGTTCCGAGATGCGGCCCGCCATTGAGCAGGAAGCTCTGCATGCCGCGTGACTGGCGCTTGTTTCTCGGCGACATGGCCGAGGCATGCCACAAGATCGTCGAGTATCGATGCGGAATTGATCGTTTGGAATTCGATCGACGGGGCATGGCCTTTGATGCGATCGTCAGAAATGTCGAGATTCTCGGCGAGGCGGCAGGAAAGTTGCCGACAGAAGCACGCCAGCAAGCGCCCGAAATACCGTGGGATGCGATGATCGGCATGCGGCACAGGATCGCGCATGGCTATTTTGGGATTGACAACGATATCCTGTGGGATGTGGTCGAGAATGAAGTGCCGTTGTTGGCAAATGCCATCGAACGCATGCAGGCATCCCCAATCAAGTGATAGCATCAAAATCGACATCGGCTGGTACAAGCATTGCGCTGGGGCTCTGACCGCTCGACCATGCGAATTCTTCTCCTTACCCACGCCTTCAACAGCCTGACCCAGCGACTGGGGGCGGAACTGACGCGGCGCGGCCACGAGATCTCGATCGAGTTCGATATCGCCGACAGTGTCACCGAAGAGGCCGTGGCGCTGTTCAAGCCGGACCTGATCGTCGCCCCTTACCTGCGGCGGGCGATTCCCGAATCGATCTGGAAGCACCATGTCTGCCTCGTCGTCCATCCCGGCATCGTCGGCGATCGCGGCCCCTCGGCGCTCGATTGGGCCTTGCAGGACGGTGAATCGGAGTGGGGTGTGACCGTGCTGCAGGCCGAGGCCGAGATGGATGCGGGGCCGGTCTGGGCCACGGCCGCCTTCCCCATGCGCGCGGCAAAGAAGTCAAGCATCTATCGCAACGAGGTGACTCAGGCGGCAGTGACGGCAGTGTTGCGGGCGGTCGAGCGTTACGCCGCGGGCGAGGCGCCGACGCCGCTGGCGGCCTGGCCCGAAGCGCGCGGCCGCTTGCGGCCGCTGATGAAGCAGCCTGAGCGCGCCATTGACTGGCTGCACGACGACAGCGCCACGGTGCTGCGCAAGATCAATGCGGCGGACGGCGTTCCCGGCGTTGCCGACAGCCTGTTCGGCATTCCCTGCCACATCTTCGACGCCTGGCCGGAAGCGAGCCTGGCCGGTGTGTCCCCGGCGGGGGCGGGAAGGGTCATCGGCAGGCGCGAGACAGCGCTGTTGCGGCGTACCTGCGATGGTGCCGTCTGGATCGGCCATGTCCGGCGCGAGGGCGGCATCAAGCTGCCGGCAAGCCTGGCGTTCCCGGCCGAGAGCTCGGTCCTTGCGGAAGTGCCGCTCCCCACCTGGTGGCGCATCGAATACGCGACCTGGCAGGACATTGCCTGGGAGGAATCGGGCGAGGTGGGTTGGTTGCATTTCGAGTTTTACAACGGCGCGATGTCCACCACGCAATGCCGTCGCCTGCACGAAGCGCTGGCCTGGGCCAGGACGCGCCCGGTGCGGGTTATCGTGCTCGCCGGCGGTGCCGATTTCTGGTCCAACGGCATCCACCTCAACGTGATCGAAGCCGCGAGTCTCGGTGACGGCTCGCCGGCCGACGAATCCTGGAACAACATCAACGCGATGAACGACCTGGCCCTGGAGCTGATCAACAGCGGCCGGCAGATCACGGTTGCTGCGCTGGCCGGAAACGCCGGTGCCGGTGGCTGTTTCCTGGCGCGCGCCGCAGACCTGGTTTGGGTGCGCGACGGTGTGATGCTGAATCCGCACTACAAGAACATGGGCAACCTTTACGGCTCGGAATACTGGACCTACCTGCTGCCGCGCCGTGTCGGCGACGATGGCGTTGGTGACAAATGCGGCGCCATCATGCGCAACCGTCAGCCGCTGACGGCACAGGCCGCGGTCGAGATCGGCTTCAGCGACGCTTGCCTGGCCGGCGATATGGCCGCCTTTCGCGTCGATGTGGCGCGACGGGCGATGGAGATTGCGGCAGCCCCGGATCTGGCCGAACGCCTTGCCGCGAAGCGCGAACGCCGCGCCCGGGATGAAGCCGAAAAGCCGCTCGCTGCCTACCGCGAGGAGGAACTGGCGCAGATGCGGCGCAACTTCTACGGCTTCGATCCGAGCTATCACGTCGCGCGCCACCACTTTGTGCGCAAGTCGCTGGCGTCATGGACGCCAAGACACCTCGCGCGGCACCGCGACCTTGGCTGGACTGTTCCCGAATGAGGGTTCCCGCGCCACTCGCCGTGCTGGTGGTCGACGACGAGCTGCGCTCGCTGGAGACCCTGCGTCGCACGCTGGAGGAGGATTTCACGGTTTACACCGCGCAATCCGCCGAGGACGGCGAGGCCGTCATGGCGCGCGAGTTCGTGCATATCGTGCTCTCCGACCAGCGCATGCCGGGCACCCAGGGCGTCGAGTTCCTGCGCCGGGTACGCAGCCAGTGGCCGGATACGGTGCGTCTGATCCTGTCCGGCTATACCGATGCCGAAGACATCATTGCCGGCATCAACCAGGCCGGCATCTGGCAGTACCTGCTCAAGCCCTGGCACCCCGAGCAACTGCTGCTGACGCTGAAGAGCGCAGCCGACCTGTGGCGCCTGCAACAGGAGAACCAGCGCCTGTCGCTGGACTTGCGCGACAGCCCGGAAATGCTGGTGCAGCGCGTCGCCAGCCGGCGCAGCAAGCTCAAGGCGCGCTCGGGCTTCGATCGCCTGGCGCGTGCCGCCGACAGCCCGCTGAATGCCGTTTGCGATCTGGCGCAGAAGATCGCCGGGCACGAATTGTCGGTGCTGATCACCGGCGAATCCGGTACCGGCAAGGAGTTGCTGGCGCGTGCGATACATTTTTCCAGCGATCGCGCCGAGCGCGCCTTCGTCGTCGAGAACTGCGGCGCATTGCCCGACACCCTGCTCGAAGCCGAACTCTTCGGTCACAAGAAGGGCGCCTTCACCGGCGCCCACGAAGACCGCATCGGCCTCTTCCAGCAGGCTGACGGCGGCACCCTGTTCCTCGACGAGATCGGCGATACCTCGCCGGCCTTCCAGGTCAAGCTGCTGCGGGCATTGCAGGAAGGCGAGATCCGCCCGGTGGGCAGCGCGCGCACGGTGCCGGTGGACGTACGCATCATCGCCGCGACCAACCGCGACCTCGAAGCCGATGTCGCCAGCGGCCGCTTCCGCCGCGACCTGTATTACCGCATCGCCGGCATCGGCCTGCACATGCCCTGCCTGCGCGAGCGCCCGCAGGACATTCCGCTGATCGTCGGCGGCCTGCTCAAGGAGTCGGCGACGGCGGGACGGCGATTTTCCGATGTGGCACTGAAGACGCTGCTGGCCTATCACTGGCCCGGCAACGTGCGCGAACTGCAGAACGAGGTGATGCGCGCACTGGCGCTGGGCGAAGGCAACCTGCTCGGCGCCGAACTATTGTCATCGCGCCTGCGCGTGGTGAAGGCGATGACCGGTGCCAGCTTCGCGGTCGATGGCGAAGGCGGCACGCTAAAGGACCAGCTCGACCGCCTTGAAGGCCAGGTGATCGCCGCGACCATGGAGCGGCACAAGGGCAACAAGACGCGCGTTGCCGAGGAGCTCGGCCTGACCCGAGTCGGGTTGCGCATGAAGCTGGCTCGCCTTGGACTCGCCGGAGACGAGGAGTGAACATCCTCTGGCTCCAGTCCGGCGGTTGCGGCGGCTGCACGCTGTCGTGGCTGGGCAGCGAGCAGGGTTCGCTGTTCCGCCTGCTGGCCGACGAAGGCATCGATATCCTCTGGCATCCCAGCGTTTCCGAGGCCTGCCTCGATGACGCGCGCGAGCTGATTGCCCGCTGTGCCGACGGCCGCGAACAGGTCGATGTGCTCTGTGTCGAGGGCTCGTTGCTGCGCGGGCCGCGCGGCAGTGGTGGGTTTCATCGCTTCGGCGGCGGTGGGAAACCCATGATCGACTGGGTCAAGCAGATTGCCGGGCGGGCGAAGCACGTGGTCGCCATCGGCAGCTGCTCGGCCTGGGGCGGCATCACGGCGGCGGGAATCAATCCCACCGATGCTTGTGGCCTGCAGTATGACGGCGAGGCTGCCGGCGGCCTGCTCGGCCCCGAGTTTCGCGACCCGAGTGGCCTGCCGGTGATCAATGTCGCCGGTTGCCCGCCGCATCCGGACTGGATCACCGAGACCCTGGCGGCATTGGCGCACGGCCGCCTGGGCACCGCCCAGCTTGACGATTATGGCCGACCGCGCTTTTTTGCCGACCAGCTGGTGCACCACGGCTGTCCGCGCAACGAGTATTACGAATTCAAGGCCAGCGCCGAGAAGCATTCCGACCAGGGTTGCCTCATGGAACATCTGGGCTGCGCCGGCACGCAAGCCCATGCCGACTGCAACCAGCGCCTGTGGAACGGCGAGGGCTCCTGCCTGCGCGGTGGCTATGCCTGCATCCGTTGCACCGAGCCGGGCTTCGAAGAGCCGGGCCACGCCTTCGAGAGCACGCCCAAGGTCGCCGGCATCCCCATCGGCCTGCCCGCCGACATGCCCAAGGCCTGGTTCATCGCCCTGGCGGCCCTGTCGAAGTCGGCGACGCCGGCACGCGTGCGCGAGAACGCCACGGCCGACCACCAGCTGCGCGCGCCCTCGGTCAAGCGGGCCAAGAAATGAGCGCCGTCCGCCGGGCCGTCCCAAGGACGGCGCAGCCAGTCACAGGGAGCGAGCGAGGCTCGCGAACCGAAATCACCCCCTCGCTCGGCGAGGGGGGCGGGGGGAGTGCGCTGCAATGACGCGCAGGATTGTCGGGCCCTTCAATCGCGTCGAGGGTGATCTCGAAGTCACGCTCGACATCGATGCCGGGCAGGTTGCAGCTGCCTATGTCAATTCGCCGCTGTATCGCGGCTTCGAGCAGATCCTGCAGGGCAAGCTGCCGGCCGACGCGCTGGTGCTGGTGCCCCGCATCTGCGGCATCTGTTCGGTGGCGCAATCGGCCGCCGCGGCGCTGGCGCTGGCCGATGCGGCGGGCATCGCGCCGCCGCCCAACGGCCGCCATGCGGCGAACCTGACGCTGGCGGTGGAAAACCTGGCCGACCACCTGACGCATTTCTACCTGTTCTTCATGCCCGATTTTGCGCGCGAGGACTACAAGAGTCGGCGCTGGTACCCCGGCGCGGTGGAACGTTTCCGCGCCACCGTGGGCAGTGCGCCCAACGAGGTGCTGCCGGCGCGCGCGCGCTTCATGCAGAGCATGGGTCTCCTGGCCGGAAAATGGCCGCACACGCTGGCCGTGCAGCCCGGCGGCTCGACGCGGCCGCTGCAGAGTTCCGAAGTTTTTCGCCTGCACCGCATCCTGCGCGAGTTTCGCGGCTTCCTTGAGCGCACCACTTTCGGTGGGCCGCTGGAAGAATTCGCTGCGCTGGCCAGTCGCGCCGGGCTTGATGCCTGGCGCGGGAAGGCGAAGGAGGGTGACCTGCGCCACTTCCTCACGATTGCCGATGACCTGGAGCTATGGGAGCTGGGCCGGGGAACGGAGCGCTACATGAGCTACGGCTGCTATGCACTGGATGAAGGCCGGATGTTCGCGCCCGGCGTATGGCACGAAGGCCGGCTGCAGGCGCTGGATGTCGGTGGCATTGCCGAAGACACGGCGCATTCCTGGTACGCCGCCACCGGGCGACCGCAGCATCCGGCCGATGGTGGCACCTTGCCGGTAGCGGACAAGGACGGCGCCTATTCCTGGTGCAAGGCGCCGCGTCTGGCAGGGCAGGTGGTAGAGACCGGGGCGCTGGCGCGGCAGGCCGTTGCCGGCCATCCCCTGGTGCGCGACATGATTGCCGTCGGTGGCGGCAGCGTGGCGGCGCGGGTTGTCGCGCGCCTGCTGGAAATCGCGTTGGTGCTGCCGCAGATGGAAACCTGGCTGGACCGGATCGTGCCGGGCGAGCCCTGGTGCATCACCGCGCAGCCGGCCGACGAAACCTCGGGCGTCGGTCTGATCGAGGCAGCGCGCGGGTCGCTGGGCCACTGGCTGACGGTGCGCCGCGGCCGCATCCATAACTACCAGATCATCGCGCCGACCACCTGGAACTTCTCGCCCCGCGATGCGGCCGGCCAGCCGGGGGTCCTCGAGCAGGCGCTGCAAGGCCTGCCGGCGAG
>CAJBYR010000080.1 GCA_903959855.1 uncultured beta proteobacterium | reverse complement strand
GTGGTGAGCTGGGGCCGCAACCGCGCCGAGGCCATCGCCCGCATGCGCCGCGCGCTGAACGAAATGCAGATCGACGGCATCAAGACCACCATCCCCTTCCACCTTGGGCTGCTGCAGCACGAGGCCTTCGTTGCCGGCGACGTGCATACGCGCTTTGTCGAGAATGAACTGCTGGGGGCGCGGGCATGAGCGCGCAGAAATTCGGGCTGATCGACGTCACGCTGCGCGACGGCCACCAGTGCCTGTGGTCCACGCGCATGGCCACGGCGATGATGACGCCGATCATCGAGCGCATCGACGCGGTGGGCTACGAGTACATCAACATCCTCGGCGGCGCGGTGTTCGACGTCTGCGTGCGCTTTTTGCACGAGAACCCCTTCGAGCGCGTGGGCCTGCTCTGCGAACGTTTCAAGACGCCCTGCGACGGACTGACGCGCGGGCAGAGCCTGTACACCTTCGAGCTGTTTCCCGACGACGTGGTGGCGCTGAATTCTTTCGCGCTGGCCAAGCGCGGCATCAAGGTGCTGACGGTCTACGACGCGCTCAACGACAACCGCAACATCGAATCCTCGGTGCGCTCGGGCCATGAAGCCGGGATGCAGGTCAATGCCATGATGACCTACTCCCTGAGCCCGGTGCATAGCGACGACTACTACGTTTCCCGCACCAAAGAGCTGGTGGCGCTCAACGTCGAGTTCATTTCGGTCAAGGACCCGACGGGCCTCTTGACCCCGGAGCGGGCGAAGACGCTTTTCCCCGCCGTGGTCGCCGCCGCCGGCAAAATACCGGTGCAGCTGCATTCGCATTGCCAGTCGGGGCTGGCGCCCGAGGTGTATTCGGTGGCGATCGAGAGCGGCTTCCGCTACGGCTACACGGCCTCGCGGCCGCTGGCCAACGGCGCCTCGCTGCCGGCCACCGAAGACGTGGCGGCACGCGCCGAAGCGCTGGGCCGCGCCACCGGCATCGATACGGCGACACTCGAAGAAGTTTCGGGCTACTTTGCCTGGCTGTGCGAACGCGAGGGCCTGCCGCAGGGCAAGATCATGCAGTACGACCCGGCGCTCTACGAGCACCAGGTGCCCGGCGGCATGATCTCCAACCTCAAGGCGCAGCTGCAGGTGATGAAGATGGAACACCGCCTGCCGGAGATCTTGGAAGAGGCGGCGCAGGTGCGGCGCGACCTCGGCTACCCGATCCTGGTTAGCCCCTTCGCCCAGTACATCATCACCCAGGCGGTGATGAACGTGGTGCAGGGCGAGCGCTACAAGACCATCCCCGACGAGGTGCGCAAGTACGCCATGGGCTATTACGGGCGGCTTGCGGCGCAGCCCTCGGTGGAGTTCCTCGAACGCGCGAATCTCAAGCCCGGCGAGCTGGTCAGCGAGCGCCCCGGCGAGCATGTCGCCCCGGGCCTGCCGCGCCTGCGCCACGAGCTCGGCGCCGGCGCCAGCGACGAAGATCTGCTGCTGGCCGCCTTCTACGCGCCCGAGCTGATCGCGCCGCTGAAGAAGCCGCAGCCTGACTACCAGTACCGGACCTCGCCGCTGTACGAGTTGATCCGCTACCTGGGCAACAAGACGGACATCACGGGGGCGAAACTGAGTTTCGCCGGC
>CAJBYR010000079.1 GCA_903959855.1 uncultured beta proteobacterium | reverse complement strand
GAAACCTACAAGTCGCCGGTCAGCATCGACGGCAGCGTGATCGGCACGGTCGGTTTCGCGCGTGACATCAGTGAACGCAAACGCACCGACGAACACCTGCGGATGGCGGCAGAAGTCAGTCGCATCGTATTCTGGGAACTCGACTTCCCCACCGGAGTCATCACATACGACCGCAGCACCCTGCCCGTTCTCGGCTTGGAAAACGACGACAACCTGAGCAGCCTGACCGAATGGGTGGAGCGCGTGCATCCGGAGGAACGCGGCAACTTCGTCGCCCAGGTTGAACTCACGAATCAGCTGGGCAACGACATCTTCGACCACGAGTACCGGATCGCGAACCGTTCCGGCGACTACCAGTGGGTGCAGACGCGCGCCCGGATCGTCCAGCGCGATCCGAACGGGGCGCCGCTGCGTTCCGTGGGTACGTCGATGAACATCAATGAACGCAAGCGCAGCGAGCACCAGCTCCATGACCACCATGCGCACCTGGAGGAAATGATCGAGCGGCGGACCGTCGAACTCGCCCGCGCCAAGGAAGCCGCCGAGGCCGCCAACGTCGCCAAGAGTGCCTTCCTCGCCAACATGAGCCACGAGATCCGCACGCCGATGAACGGGATTCTCGGCATGGCCCACCTGCTGCGGCGCGGCGGCGCAACTCCGGAACAATCCAGGCGGCTGGACAAGATCGACTCCGCCGCCCAGCATCTGCTCGGCATCATAAATAACATCCTCGACATCTCGAAGATCGAGGCCGGCAAGTTCGTCATCGACCAAGCCCCGCTCAACCCGCAAATCCTGTTGACCAACGTGCGCTCGATACTCGCGGAACGTGCCCGCGAGAAGGGCATCAGCCTGCTGGTCAACGCCGAAGCATTGCCGACTGATCTGATCGGCGATCCGACGCGGCTGCAGCAGGCCCTGCTCAACTACGCCACCAATGCGCTCAAGTTCACCGAAAATGGGTCGGTAACCCTGCGCGCCATCGCGCTGGACGACGGTCCGAACGCGGTGACCCTGCGATTCGAAGTTCAGGACACCGGCATCGGCATTGCCCCCGAGGCTTTGAGCCGGTTGTTCCTTGCCTTCGAGCAGGCCGACAATTCGATGACGAGGAAATATGGCGGAACCGGCCTCGGCCTCGCCATCACGCGGCGCCTGGCCTCCTTGATGGGCGGCGATGCAGGCGTCGAAAGCACCCCGGGTGTCGGCAGCACCTTCTGGTTCACGGCACGCCTCAAACACCATGTTTCAGCCCTCGGCGCAGGCATCACGATGCCATCGGACGCTGAGGATGGGTTGCGGCAGCGCCATAGCGGCCGCCGCATTCTGGTGGTCGACGACGAACCGATCAATCGCGAAGTAGTCTGCAGCCAGCTCGAAGCAGCCGGTTTGATGGTCGATCAGGCCGAAGACGGCGCCGAGGCGATCCGCATGGCGAATGCGCAACGCTATGCCGCGATCATCATGGATATGCAGATGCCCAACGTGAATGGCCTGGACGCCACCCAGGCATTGCGAAAGCTCCCGGAATACAGCGCGACGCCCATCGTCGCCCTGACCGCCAACGTCTTTGCCGAAGACAGGGCGCGCTGCTTCAGGGCCGGCATGAATGATTTCATCGCCAAGCCCTGCGAACCGGAAAAGCTTTGCGCCACGTTGCTGACCTGGCTGGACCGCGTGCCTGCGCCGCCCCTCAATCAGTGATGCCGTCGAAGTAGTACCAGCGCCCCTGCTCGCGCAGGAAACGGCTGACTTCTTGCATGCGCCGAGCGCGGCCGCCAATGCGGCAGATTGCGACGAATTCCACGGTCGCCTCGTCGCCGGATTCGGCGCCGGTTTTGACTTCCAGGCCCAG
The DNA here is from genome assembly GCA_903959855.1 of uncultured beta proteobacterium. Taxonomy (GTDB): domain Bacteria; phylum Pseudomonadota; class Gammaproteobacteria; order Burkholderiales; family Rhodocyclaceae; genus Sulfuritalea. Next base: position 6,794 of record CAJBYR010000079.1, on the reverse strand, counting down.
CCACTTCGGTTGCGGACCGTTCGTCAGGTCCAAACCTGTCGGCCGCGTCGTCGCATGCCAGGTCGCAAGCAGATAATCCTCCAGGCCTTTGGCATAGGCACTGTAGCGCGAACGCATCAGCGATTCGGCATCGGGCGCCGGTTCGCCAGCATGCAGGCGGCCACAGCAATCGGCATAGGGCCGGGTACGACCGCAGGGGCAAGCTTCGGCGGGCCGGGCTTTCAAGGGGTCCGGCCCCGGCCATCCTCGGGCGGCAGGGCGCATTTCGGGCAGTCGCGGCCAAAGGGCGAGATATGGCGCCACCAGATCCAGGCCAGCACGGGCAATACGGCAATCAGCGCGATGTCGCCCCAGCCCGGCTGCGTCAGCCCGCCTTGCCACCACGCCACGGCGGCGCGAATCGCCTCGATCAGCAACACCATGTAGCCGAAGCCGGCCGCGAGCAGCAGAACGCGCTTCATCATTTGCCGGCGTGAACCCATTCCAGCAGCGCATCCTGCGCCGCCTGCGCGCCGGCGGCATTGGCGTGGTTGACAAAGAACACCACGATCCAGCGCCGCCCCGACTTGTCCAGCACATAGCCCGCAATCGACCGCACGCCTTCCAGCGAGCCGGTCTTGATGTGCGCCTGGCCGGCGACACCGTTCTGCTTGAGGCGCCGCTTCATGGTGCCGTCGGTGGCCGTCACGGGAAGCGAGGCGATCAGTTCCGGCATTACCGCGCTTTTCCAGGCCGCCTGCAGCACGCGGCCAAGGCCCTCGGCGGAAATCCGCTCGCGCCGCGACAGTCCAGAACCGTTCTCCAGCACCAACTCCGGTACGGCGATGCTGCGGCTGTCGAGCCAGGCGCGGATCGCCGCATCGGCATCCTCGGCGCCGGCCGGCCTCTTGCCGGATTCCATGCCGAGCGTCAGGAACAGCTGGCGCGCCATCACGTTGTTGGAGAACTTGTTGATGTCGCGCACCACCTCGGCCAGAGTCGGCGACGGCAATACGGCGAGCGGACGCGCCTCGGCCGGCACCGGGCCGTCGCGCACGCCGCCGCTGATCGTGCCGCCGAGTTCCGCCCACAACTGCTGGAATACGCCCAGCACGAAAGCGGGATGGTCCAGTACCGCGATGTTCCAGCGTTGCTCGGGACAAGCGCCAGGAAAGACCCCGGTCAGGACCAGGCGAGTGGTCGGGCCGTGGGCAAAGACGTCGGCGCGCAGTCGTTCTTTCCAGTCGCCGCAGGCATTGCCATTGCCCAGCGTGATTTTGTTGCTGATGTCGAGGTTGGCCGGCGCCGGTTCGGCCGCCACCAACAAAATCTTTTGCTGCAGGTCCGGCACCAGCTGCAGGGTGACGGCCTTGAAGTTCAACAGCAGGGCATCCGGGGTCACGTTATAGGGCCGCATCGGCTGCGCATCGAAGCGCGCCGGATCGCCGTTGGCGGTGACGAAGGCACCGCGATCGAGCACCAGGTCGCCGCGAATTTCACGGATGCCGCGCGCGCGGATCATGCGCAACAGGCGGCCGAACTGGTCGTAGGTCAGCTTCGGATCGCCGCCGCCGCGCAGGTGCAGGTCGCCCGTGAGAACGCCCTCGCTCAATGTGCCGCCGGCGAACGCCTCGGTCTTCCAGACGTAGGCCGGACCCAGCAGGTCAAGCGCGGCGTAGGTGGTGACCAGCTTCATGGTCGAGGCCGGATTCAGCGCGGTACGCGCATTCACCGCAAGCCGCGGCGACGCGGCGTCGACCTCGCGCACCCAGGCGGCAGTGGCCGACGCCGGAATGCCGGCGGACTTTAGCGCCTGCGCAACGGTAGATGGCAGTTCTTCAGCGTACGCCGTCAGCACACTCAGGCAAGCCAGTAGGAGAATAACAATTCGCATGCCGAGATCTTAGCGCGGTATGCGCCGGTGCCTCGCATCGCATCACATCGCGGACAGATAGAATCAAGCGAAAACGAGGAGCAAAGAAAAATGAATAACCCGGCCTGGCAACCCTCGGCAGAGACGATACGCGCGGCAAAACTGACGGCCTTCGCCGACTGGCTGGAGCGCGAACGCGGCTTGCGTTTTGCCGACTACGAGGCACTCTGGCGCTGGTCGGTCGACGACCTCGAAGGCTTCTGGTCCGCGATCTGGGACTACTTCGCGATTCCCGCCGCGACGCCGCGCGGCCGGGCGCTGGCCGAGGCGAAGATGCCCGGCGCACGATGGTTCCCCGGCGTCACCCTGAACTACGTCGACCAGGTTTTCCGCCACGCCACCACGGCGCGCCCAGCCATCGTCTCGCGCAACGAGGCCGGCGAAAACCGCGAGATCGCCTGGGCCGAACTGCAGCGTCAGGTCGGCGCCCTGGCCGCCAGCCTGCGCAGCATGGGCGTCACGCGCGGCGACCGCGTCGTCGCCTACCTGCCCAATATTCCCGAAACCATGGTCGCCTTTCTGGCCGTCGCCAGCATCGGCGCGATCTGGTCGGCCTGCTCGCCCGACATGGGGCGCATCGCGGTGGTGGACCGCTTCCGCCAGATCGCGCCCAAGGTGCTGATCACCGTGGATGGCTATCGCTACGGCGGCAAGGGCTATGACCGACGCGAACTGATCCACGAACTGCTGGCCGAATTGCCGAGCATCGACCACATGGTGCTGCTGCCCAGCCTCGACACAGGCGCCGATCCCGCCGAGTTTGCCAATTGCACGGTCTGGGCGCAGGCCACGGCCGGCAATGCGCCGCTGCGGGTGGAACACGTGCCGTTCGAGCATCCGTTGTGGGTGGTGTATTCCTCCGGCACCACGGGCTTGCCCAAGCCCATCGTGCATTCGCAGGGCGGCATCGTCGTCGAGCACGTCAAGATGGGCGCTTTCCACCTCGATCTCGGTCCGGAAGACCGCTTCCACTGGTTCTCCAGCAGCGGCTGGATCATGTGGAATTGCCAGGTTGCCGGGCTGCTGATGGGCAGCACCGTCTGCATCTACGACGGCAATCCCGGCTGGCCGGACTGGAATGCGCTTTGGCGCTTCGTCGGCGAGACCCGGGTGACTTTTTTCGGCGCGGGCGCGGCCTTCTTCCTCTCCTGCCTCAAGGCGCATGTCGAACCCAACGCGGTCGCCGACCTCTCGGCCTTGCGTGCCATAGGCTCCACCGGATCGCCCTTGCCACCCGAGGGCTACCAGTGGATCTACGACCACGTGCGGCCCGACCTCTGGATTAACGCGATTTCCGGCGGCACCGACTTCGCCGGCTGCTTCGTCGGTGGCGTGCCGACGCTGCCGGTGTATCTGGGCGAGATGCAGTGCCGCTGCCTCGGCGCCCGGGTCGAAGCCTGGAACGAGGCCGGCAGGCCGCTTATCGACGAGGTCGGCGAACTGGTCTGCAGTGCGCCCATGCCGTCGATGCCGCTGATGTTCTGGAACGATCCGGGCGACGCGCGCTACCTCGAGAGCTACTTCGACATGTACCCCGGCGCCTGGCGCCACGGCGACTGGATCCGCATCACGCCGCGCGGCGGCGCCATCATCTACGGCCGCTCGGACGCCACCATCAACCGTCACGGCATCCGCATGGGCACCAGCGAACTTTATCGAGCGGTGGAGGAAATCCATGAAATCCTCGATAGCCTGGTGGTCGACCTCGAATACCTCGGGCGCGAAAGCTACATGCCGCTGTTCGTTGTCATGCGCCCCGGCCATGACCTGACGCCACAACTCGAAGCCACGCTGCGCGAGCGCATCAAGCTGGCGCTCTCGGCGCGCCACGTGCCCAACGAAATTTTTGCCGTGACGGAAGTTCCGCGCACGCTTTCGGGCAAGAAGATGGAACTGCCGGTGAAGAAGCTGTTGCTTGGGCAAACCATCGACACGGTCGCCAATCCGGATGCCATGGCCAATCCGGCTAGCCTGCAGTGGTTCGTCGATTTCGCCGCGCGTCGCGCCGCAACGGAGCACAAGACATGAACCAGCGGATCGCGGTGCCCCTGCCCAAGGCCTACCTGCTGCTAAACCACGGGCCGACCGTACTGGTATCCAGCGCCCACGGCGAGCGGCGCAACGTCATGGCGGCGGCCTGGAACATGGCGCTCGATTTCGATCCGCCCAAGGTCGCGGTGGTGATCGACAAGGCGACGCTGACCCGCGATCTGATCGAAGCCTCCGGCGATTTCGTGCTCAATGTACCGGCGCGCGCTCAGGCGGCCTTGACGCTCGCTGCCGGCAGCGAATCCGGACGCGGCATGGACAAGATAGTGAAAGTCGGCGCTGGTACCACGGCGGCCAGCCGCGTCGGCGCGCCGCTGATTGACGGCTGCCTGGCCTGGCTGGAATGCCGCGTGATCCCCGAACCCCACATCCAGAAGACCTACGACCTGTTCCTGGGCGAAGTGGTCGCCGCCTGGGCCGACCCCGAGGTGTTCTCGAATGGCCGCTGGCATTTCCCCGATTCAGACCGGCGCAGCATCCACTACCTGGCCGGCGGCAGTTTCTTCGCCACCGGCGAGCCGTTCGAGGTCTAGACGCGGAACGGCGCCACGCCGATCAGCCACGCATGACCCCAAAGGGCGAACACGGCCCAGGCCAGCGTGCCGATGGCCACGACCGAGGCGTCCCGCGTCCAGCAGCAAACGGGATAGCTTCGGCCGGCAATCCGGTCGCGGCGGCGCGCCGCGATGAAGTCGGCGATCGCCCAGGCCAGGAATGCACCAAACAGCAGCGCATCGGCACGGTTGCCGTTGGCCAGCAGGTGGGCCAGCGCCCAGAGCTTGACCCCGGCCACCATCGGATGGCCGACTTTGGCCTTGATGTGGCTGCCCGGCAGGTAGGCGGCCACCAGCAGGATGAAGGCCGGCAAGGTCAGACCCGCCGCCAGATGGCGCATCGGCAGCGGCGGCACCCAGAGCGCCACGTCGCCGGCCCGCGCCAGTCCGTAGCCCCAGATGATCAGACCCAGCCCAACCGCAGACAGGAGTGAGTACACGCCCTTCCAGCGCATTTCGCCGATACGGGCGATCTGCGCGCTGCGCCAGGGATCGGCGACGATGCGCACCGAATGAACGCCGAGGAACAGCAGCAGGCCGAGGATCAAGTAAGTCATGGAACACTTTCCGCAACAAAGTAGTGCGGCCATGATACTTGCGATGTAAAGCGTCCGGGCCCATCTTGATGCCATCGCCCCCCAAGGAGACTTTCATGTCCAGCCGCCGCCTGCAGCAGATCATCCCTTCCGTCGCCACCTCGGACGGCGCCGGTGTCAGCCTGCGCCGCAGCCTCGGTCACAGCCCCGACGCGCGCGTCGATCCCTTCCTGATGCTCGACGAGTTCTCCTCCGACGATCCTGACGACTACATCGCCGGCTTTCCGTCCCACCCGCATCGCGGCTTCGAAACCGTGACCTACATGCTCGACGGCCACATGCTGCACGAGGACCACCTCGGCAACCGTGGCGACCTGCTGCCCGGCGGCGCGCAGTGGATGACCGCCGGGCGCGGCATCATCCATTCCGAAATGCCGCAGCAGGAAAGCGGCCGCATGCGCGGCTTCCAGCTCTGGATCAACCTGCCGGCGGCGGAAAAGATGAAGCCAGCCTCCTACTGCGACATTCGTCCCGATGAGATCCCGACCGTGGCGCTGCCCGGCGGCGGCGACGTGCGCGTGATCGCCGGGCGCGTCGAGGTCGAAGGTGCGACTGTCGACGGACCGGTGCAGGGCATCACCACCAAGCCGCTGTATATGGATGTGCGCCTGCCGGCCGGCAGCAGTTTCAGCCAACCGGTCGCCACGGGCCACAGCGCCTTCGTCTACGCCTACGAAGGCAGCCTCGCCATCGGCGACGGCGACGACGCGCGCCCGCTGCCGGCGCAGTCGGCGGGCGTGCTGGGCGGCGACGGGGATGTGACGGTCCGGGCGGCGGATGGCCCGGCGCGCTTCCTTCTGCTCGCCGCGCGCCCGCTGCGGGAGCCGGTGGTGCAGTACGGCCCCTTCGTCATGAATACCCGCGAAGAAATCGAACAGGCCGTCGCCGACTACCGGGACAACCGGCTGGCCTGAGAAAATTCTTTGCCCCTCCCCTCTTGAACAAGGGGGAATATGGCCCTATTATTAGCACTCGTTCGCGATGAGTGCTAACAGCCTCTCGCCCGTAGCTACCCAGCGGCATCCCCGCTCCGGTTATTTTGTCTGTAACAACCCAGTTGAAGAGGAGAGCAAGTCCATGAAAATTCGTCCTTTGCATGACCGCGTGATTGTCAAGCGCCTCGAGGAAGAGAAGAAAACCGCTTCCGGCATCGTCATTCCCGACAACGCCGCCGAGAAGCCCGACCAGGGTCTGGTCACCGCCGTAGGCAACGGCAAGATTCAGGAGGACGGCAAGGTTCGCCCGATGTCGCTCAAGGTGGGCGACCGCGTTTTGTTCGGCAAGTACTCCGGCCAGACCGTCAAGGTCGATGGCGACGAGCTGCTGGTCATGCGTGAAGAAGACATCATGGGCGTAGTTGAGCTCTAATCCCTACAGAATTTCAGGAGATACATACAAATGGCAGCTAAAGAAGTTCAATTCGGCGACTCCGCTCGTCAGCGCATGGTTCGTGGTGTCAATATCCTCGCCGACGCCGTCAAGGTGACCCTCGGCCCCAAGGGCCGCAACGTGATTCTGGAGCGTTCCTTCGGCGCCCCGACCATTACCAAGGACGGCGTGTCCGTCGCCAAGGAAATCGAACTGAAGGACAAGTTCGAGAACATGGGCGCGCAGATGGTCAAGGAAGTCGCTTCCAAGACCTCCGACGTCGCCGGTGACGGCACCACCACCGCTACCGTTCTG
>CAJBYR010000078.1 GCA_903959855.1 uncultured beta proteobacterium | reverse complement strand
GAGCTTGTCGCGACGATGCACGACAGTCACATGGCTGGCAATGTTGGCAAGATAGAGCGCTTCCTCGACCGCCGTGTTGCCGCCGCCGACTACCGCCACCGGCTGGTTCTTGTAAAAAAAGCCGTCGCAGGTGGCGCAGGCCGAAACGCCTTTGCCGGAGAATTTTTCCTCGGAAGGCAGGCCGAGGTATTGGGCCGAGGCGCCGGTAGCGATGATCAGTGCGTCGCAGGTGTATTCACCGGCGTCGCCAATCAGCCGCATCGGTTTCTCCGTGAGCTTCACGGTGTGGATGTGGTCAAAGATCATCTCGGTGTTGAAGCGCACCGCATGCTTTTCGAAGCGCGCCATCAGGTCCGGACCCTGCACGCCATCGGCATCGGCCGGCCAGTTGTCGACTTCGGTGGTGGTCATCAGTTGACCGCCTTGGGCCATGCCGGTGATCAGGACCGGTTTAAGGTTGGCGCGCGCGGCATACACGGCGGCGGAGTAACCGGCGGGGCCGGAGCCGAGAATCAGAAGTCGAATGTGGCGGGTACTCATGGCAATTGCGTCCTCGTGGAAGTCGTCGGCCGATTATATCGATGGGCAGCTTGGCGACGCTTTCGAATCGGGTCGTCGCCGCCTGTCATTTAGTGGCCAAGAATGGGTAAGATGCAACGCAGTTTGCCGTCGACGGCCAGTGGCACCCGGTCGCCGTGCCGGCATCAATGGCGAGGAATGCGCATGATTGCACCGCAGTGGATGTCTGGAGAACGCTTCCGCAAGGTATGGCAGTTCCTTGCCGTCACGGTGCTGGCACTGGTGGTTGCGCTTGGCAGCGAGCGTCTGGGGTGGCTGCAGGACTACGAGAATGTGTTTTACGACTATTGGCATCAGATCGCCGGCAAGCGGCGTGATGCCCAACATGCGGCCGTGATCGCTGTCGATGACGATACGCTGTTGCAGTACAAGGATGACCCGCTAGCTTTCTGGCAGCCGATATTCGCCGTGGCGATGCAGAACCTCACTGACGCCGGGGTCAAGTCGATTGGTCTGGACTTCATTTATGCCGTGAGTGCGGAAGCCTGGTTGCGCAAGCTCAACCTTCCGGACAGCGAGGTATCGCGTAACTACGACGCGCCGTTTCGCGGGCAACTGGCCAAGGGCAACAAAATCCTGATCGCGCAGTTGGTCGAAACCTCACAGGGCGACATGGAGGTCATGGGGCCGCCGCAGGATCACCTGTTGATGATGCCCAACGGTGCTTTTGATACAGGCATCGCCAACCACTTCCCCGACAACGACAAGCTGGTACGTACCTTCTATCCAGTGGTGATTCCCGACAAGGACTTTCCAGGTGTCGGCTTGGCCATGCAGCTAACCCTGCGTGCCACTGGCGGCGACAGTCGCGCCGATGGCTGGACTTTTGCCGGAGAGAACTTTTCGCGCCAGCGCGAGCGGCGAAGAATAGGTTTCGTCGGCCCCCCGGGAAGCATGCTGACCGTGTCGATGAGCAAGCTCCTGAAGGCTGATGCCCTGAACGATCCCGAGGTAAAGAAACTGAAGGGTAGGGCGGTGATCATTGCCCCGAACAACATCGGCACTTCCGATCGCCATTTTTCACCCTATTCGCGGGTTCTGCCTACGTTCGACAATGAACCGATGACCGGCGGCGAAATCCACGCCAATGCGATTGAAACGATCATGTCGGGCATCTATCCGCGAAGCCTGTCGCACTGGATCGCCTGGCCGGCATTGGTGTTGGTCCTGGTTTTTGTGGTCATGCTTTATTTGAGAGTGCATCCGGCTGCCGGCCTTGGCGTCGGACTCGCCTTTTCGGTGGCGGTCCTGATTCCGGCTTTTGCGTTGTTCCAGAAGGACCTGATGTTATCGGTGGCGCCTTTCCATGTGGCGCTGGCTACGGCATATCTGGCGACGCTGGCCTTGCGCCTGACGGGCGAGGAGCGGCAGCGGGCGCATCTCAAATCGATGTTCGGTCAGTATGTTTCTGATGTGGTGGTCGACAAGTTGATTGCCGAAGGGCAGCGTCCGAACCTCAGCGGTGAAAAGCTCGACGTTACCGTGTTGTTTTCGGATATCCGCAACTTCACCACGATTTCCGAGAAGCTGGACGCGGAAGAGGTCGTGGAAATGCTCAATGCCTACTTCGGCCTGACCTGCGAACCGATTCTGGAGCAGGGCGGGATGGTCAACAAGTTTATCGGGGACGCCGTAATGGCGGTATTCGGGTCGCCGGTCCATTATGACGACCATGCGCGGCGAGCCCTTCTCGCCGCTCAGGCCATGGCGCGGGAGGCGGAGGGTTTCAAGGGCTGGATGAAACAGCGCTTCCCCGACCGCGGGCTACCCGAGTTCGGTATCGGCATCGGGGTGCATAGCGGTCCCGCCGTCATGGGCGACATCGGCTCGATCAAGCGGCGCGAATTCACGGCAATCGGGGATACCGTGAATGCGGCATCCCGGCTGGAAGGCGTGACCAAAGACATGGGCTGCGTCATCGCCGCCAGCGCAGCGGCAATTACAGCGGCGGGTGGCGGGATACGCACCGGACGCCAGCAGGTGGTGCACGTCAAGGGCAAGGCCGAGCCCATAGAGGTTTTCGAGGTGCTGATCGAATGATTCTCGCGAACTTGAGCCGTTGGGTTGTGTCCAAGATTGTTGATATGTTGAATTTTGTGGTTTGGGTGGGATAATTGATTATTGACCTACGAATCAGTGCAATTTCGAATTGACCGTCTGAGAATGCCAGCAAGTGCCAATATCCAGTCGAGGCATCGTTCGCCGTGGGCGGCGTTTTCGCGCGCCCTGTGTCTCGGCGCTGCGCTGATGTCGTTTGCGACGGGCAGCGGGACCTTGGCCCAGGATCGAACGGCGAAGCCTAAATCCTCGGAAACGCGCGTGGCTCTGGTTATAGGTAACTCGGATTACCGGTCCGCGCCCTTGGACAATCCTGCAAATGACGCCAGCGATCTCGCTGCGGCGCTGGAGAAGCAAGGATTCAATGTGTTGGTGCGTGAGAATGTAGGCGAGCGCGGGCTCAAGGAGGCTGTGGATGTTTTCGCCAAGCACCTCCAGAAGGGCGGCATTGGGCTGTTCTTTTTTGCTGGCCACGGCATTCAGCTCAAAGACCAGAACTTCCTGCTGCCGGTGGACGTCGGTTTCGATAACGAGGCCGACATCAGTTTCAAGTCCATCAGCGCGGAATATGTTCTGTCACGCATGGCGGAAGCCGGCAACCGCATCAATATCGTGATTCTCGATGCGTGCCGCAACAACCCGTTGGCGCAGACCCGCAAGACGATCAGCAAGGGACTGGGCGTGATGAGCGTCGGCCGGGCAGAGAAGGGCACCTTCATTGCCTACGCGACCTCGCCTGGCTCGACAGCGGCCGATGGTACCGGCCGCAATGGTCTGTATACCAAGCATCTCCTGCGGTCGCTTGAAACCCAGGATTCCGACATCGACCGGGTTTTCGGCCGCGTTCGCACTGGCGTGGTCCAGGATACGAACGGGGAACAGGTGCCCTGGACGTCGAGTTCCGTAATCGGCAGCTTCTATTTCAATATGACCGAGGATATTGCCGCGCTGCAACGACCGGCGGCGCCATCGCTGGCCACAAATGAAGTTGCCGCCGAAGCTCCGCCCATTCCCTTCGATCCAGCTCAGGAGCGGGCCTTCTGGGAGCGGATCAAGGATAGCCGGAATGCCGCAGATTACATCGCGTACCTCGAAAAGTTTGCTGGTGCCAAGCGCGCGGCCTATGCCCGGTGGATGGTGCAGAAACTTGGCGGTACGGTTCCTACGGCGCTGGCCGCGGCCCCTGCTGCTGCGCGTCCGGCTGCTTCGCCGACTCAGTTGAGCCTGGCCACTCCCGCTGCGGTGCTGCCGGCGGCCGCTCCGCCAGCATCTGCAGCATTGCCCAATGGGGCGGTCCCCTCGCCGGGAACGGCGATCCAGGATTGCTCCGACTGTCCGGAACTGGTGGCAGTTCCGGCGGGTGAGTACGTCATGGGCAGTGGCCCCAAAGAAAAGATGCGCGAGCTTGATGAGGAGCCGGCGCATCGGGTGCGCGTCACCTCGGCGCTTGCGGTAGGAAAATTCGAGATCACGAAGACGCAGTACGCCGCCTTCGTCAAGGATACCGGGCGTGAGTCAAAGCCGGGTTGCCATTCGACCCGCGGCGGCTTTTTTCACAAGAATCCCAAAGCCACCTGGCAGAATCCCGGTTTTGAACAGAAAGGCGATGAACCCGTGGTGTGCGTCGCATGGAGCGACGCACAGGCCTATGTTGCCTGGCTGAGCAAGAAGACGATGAAGCCGTATCGACTGCTGAACGAATCGGAATGGGAATATGCGGCGCGTGCAGGCAGCACCGGACGACGCTACTGGGCCGAGGCTGACGATGCGGCGACCTGCCGCTACGCCAGTGTTGCCGATTCCAGCTACAAGGCGGTATCGCCGGGAGCTCCGCTGTTTCCCTGTTCGGATGGATTTGCCCACACGTCGCCGGTGGGCCGGTTTCCCGCTAATTCCTATGGTTTGCACGACATGCTCGGGAATGTTTGGGAGTGGGTGGAGGACTGTTGGAACGAGGGCTATACAGGCGCACCTGAACTCGCCGTGCCCAGAGTTTCCGGATCCTGCAATGAACGGGTGTTCCGCGGCGGCGCCTGGAACAGCACCCCTGCCACCTTGCGCTCGGCGTATCGAGACCGTGAATCGAAGGATGAGCGTCACGACAACTTGGGCTTCCGGGTCGCGCGCACTCTGCCGTGACCGGTGACGGTCCAGGTCGCCTCCGCCATGGCCGACTTCCCAACCAGCGCATCGCGCCGTAGCCTGCTGTTAGGCGGCAGTGCCGCCATGGCACTGGGGGCGCTGCCGGTCGGCCCAGGCTGCTTCGCACAGTCGCAGGCCGGTGAGCCAATTCAGGATATCTACGCGCCGCGCACCAAACTGGCACTCTTGATTGGTAACCGCGATTACCCGAATCGCAAAGATATCGCCCCGGCACACAAGAACGTCAGAGACCTCAAAGAGATTCTCGAATATTACGAGTTCAAGGTTCGTGATTATCGCGATCTGGATGCGCTGGCAATGGCCCGCGTCCTCGCCGAGTTTGGCGCCGAACTCAGAGCCAACAACGAGGCGAGCCTTCCCGGCTCTGTGGCTGTTGTTTTCTACTTTTGCGGCCATGGCTTTCAGTCTTCGGGCCGCAATTACCTGGTGCCTGCCGGGGTCGATCCGTCATCGGAAAAGGCGTTGTCATCGTCGCTGCGCCTGAACGAAGACATCCTGATCGCGTTGCCGCAGCGCTACCCGGGCATCAGTATCGCGTTGATCGATGCATGCCGGACCGATCCTTCGATCCGTCGCGGGGTTGACGATTTCAACCAGATCACCGCGCCCGAGGGAATGCTGGTGTTTTTTGCCACGCGCGCCGGACGTCCCGCGCTGGCTCCTATCAGTCCGGACAGGAACACCTTTTTTGCCGGAGCCCTGATCGATGTGCTGCGTGAGGCGAATGGTGTGACGCCGATCGATGACTTGTTTCGCATTGCGGCAATCGAGTGCCAAAGTCGCGTAAAGGCGGAATTCGACAAGGTGAAATTGACGATCCCGCCCCAGTTTCCCGAAAGTACGGGAAATTTGCGTGGGCGTTTCGTCATCCGCAACCGCCAGCTTGAGTTGCGACGCGGACGTACGGGCAAGGGCGCAGCCCTGATCGGGGTCGACTCGAGCCTGCTTGAACAGCGTTGGCAGGTGATCCAGGCCTCGCTTCGACCGGCACGTTTGATCCGCCTTTGCGAACAGTTCGAAAAGGACTTTCCCGGCAGCGAGTTCGACCAGCAGGTGCGGGTCACCATTGCCGGCGCGCGACAGGCATTGGACAGCCAGAGGTCGGCCGGGCTTTCTGGCGACTTGTTCGAAGAATCCACTGGCGACCGGGATTATCGTGACGACCTGATCAAGGCCCTGCGCGGCGACAAGGACGCTGCGCACCGGATTGCGCTGGCGTACCGGGAAGGCAAATCCGGAGTTGTCGGGAATCCGCGCCGCGCCGAACAATGGCTGCGGTTTGCCGCCGAACTTGGCAACGGGATTGCAAGCTGGGAGCTTTCGGAAATCTACAACCAGAGTGGCCAGGTAGGTGACGCGGCGCGTTTCGAGAAAAAGGCGCTCGATCTCGGCTATCGCCCGCCACCAAGGCTCGCGACGCGTGGGTACTGAACCCATCGCTCCAGCAAAAGCGCAGTTGATGAAGGGCGCCGTATTCCCGGTGCCGACGCGTTGGGAACTCTCGTTTGTTTTACTGCTTGGAGCGGGGCTTTGTGGCCCGGCAACCGCGATTGAAGTCGAGCGCGGTCGGGATACGGCCGCCGAACCAATTCCGTCACGGAAGCTGCAGTCGTCCAGCGCGCAGAAAGTGCCCGCCGACCCACGAAAAGTTGTTCGAGGGAAGCGCACGCAGAAATCCCCCACCGGCACCCCTGCAAAACGTGACGCCGGGCGGGCAGGAAAGGTATCTACCCCGCAGCGCACTTCAAGACTGGCGAAATCAACGACATCAAGACGATCGGTAGCGGGTGTGGCGCCTTTTGCCAAAACTACACCGTCGGAATTGGCACTGGCGTGCAAGGAAAAGATCGAGGCTGCAATCCAGCCCGCGCGAACCGTGAAGCTTGCGGAGGAATGCGAGAGGGAACTGTCGCACGACCCTCTGATTGATGAGATTCGCCGGATTGCATCGGGCGCACGGCAGGCGATGGAGGTTCAGCGCTCTGCGGGCTTGTCTGCGGATCTTTTCGAAGATGCCTACGGAGATGCTGGTTTTCACGACCTGATCCGCAAGTCAGCCCGCGGCGACAGCGATTCTGCCTATCGAATTGCACAAGCCTACAAAACGGGGCAATCAGGAATTTCGGCAAGCACCCGGAGAATGGAACAGTGGTTGCGCTTTTCGGCTGAACTGGGTAACGGCCGTGCCAGCTGGGAACTGGCGGAGTTCTACAACTATGGCGGACTTGTGGCCGACGCTGCACGATTCGAAAAGAAAGCCCAGGAGTTGGGCTATCAACCGGGGGCCCGTTTGCCGTCCCGCGGTTACTGACAATTCTGTCGCTATCCATACATCCTGCATTTAATTTTGGAAGTAGGGATCAGGGGTAAAGCCCTGAGATAGAATGCTTCTCGGTGTCTGTTTCGGGTTTAGATGGCCTTATAGGGTTCTTTCGACTTGAATTGAGTCGTCAAACGTAAACGAATCAGACGCATGGGAGCCAATCGGTCGCAACTTAGACGGCCGGAGAGATCAGATGAGATGAGGCAGGAGCGGCTTTTCTTTCGGGTATGGCTTTGTGACGGCGGTCTGGCTGTCCGGGCGCTGCTCGGCCTCATGTTTTGGCTCCTTGCCGGTGGCGCGTCCGGACAAAATGCCCCGGGTGCCGGCACCATTCTGCAGACAGTACCGCCAGCGACGGTTCGTCCCGATACCGGCCCGGGAATTGAAGATAGAGTGTCCAAGCCTCCACGAGCAATCGCGGACGTTGAGGGCATGCGACTGGAGATCAAGGGCTTTCGCATCGTTGGCCTGACGGTCGCTGAACCGGCGGAGTTTTCGGACGATCTCGCGCCGTTCATTGGTACAGAGAAGCGGTTTCAGGATCTGCTCGACGCCGCAGCCGCGATCAAGCGCAGTCTTGCCGGCTTGGGGTTTTTCCTTGCTGACGTTGTCGTTCCGGAACAGAAGATTGCCGACGGGATCATTGAGTTGCGCGTGCTCGAAGGTAGATTGGGCAAGGTTCGCCTCGAAGTCGATCCTGCAGCGAGGATAGACCGCGATTTGCTGCAGTCGTATATCGGCTCGCTGGAGGAGGGCGGACTGATCCGGACAACGGATGTGGAGCGGGCATTGTTCCAGATCCACGATTTGCGTGGCATCGTTGCCACCAGCAGTTTTGGACCGGGAACGGTATCCGGAACGGCTGACTTGACGATCCGCGTTGCAGCAGCCAAGAAGTTCGACGCCAATTTCGATTTCGATGCCAACGGGTCCATCTACACCGGCCTTCATCGGGCCAGTGCCGGAATCGACGCAAACGGACTTTTCGGTCGCGGCGAGATCATCAGCGTTCGCGCCAGCAATGCAATCGACGGCAATCTGCGTTTTGCGCGCGCCTCGATTCTGATGCCTGTCGGCCCATGGGGAACCAAGATCGGGGGCGCGATTTCGGATCTGAATTACCGGCTGGGCACCCCGTCGTTCTCGCCGCTGAAGGTCAATGGCGCAGCCTATGTCACATCGCTGACTGCTATCCACCCTTTCGTCCGTTCGCGCAACACAAACCTGATGTTGATTGCGCAGAGCGACAAGCGCGAGTTCTATGACATTTCGCTGGCAAGCGGTGATGAAAACCTGAAGAAGAGCGATGTTAGCTCGCTGGCACTATCGGGGGATTTCCGCGATAGGCTGGGGGGAGGCGGCATCAACGTTTTCAACGTCGCCTATACCTTGGGCGAGCTCAAGTTCGGAATTGCGGCCAAGGAACTGGCTGATCAGGGGGCGGGCGGGCGCAAGCTCAAGGGCCTTTTCAGCAAGACCAACCTCACCTTGTCGCGCCTGCAGGCAGTCGGCGAGCGCCTGGCGCTATATGCCTCGTACAGTCAGCAGTTCACCAACAAGAACCTCGATCCCAGCGAGAAGATCAGTCTTGGCGGCCCTAACGCCGTACGCGCCTATCCGCAGGGCGAGGGCGCTGGTGACGAAGGGTATTTCGGTACCTTCGAAATGCGTTACCGGTTGCCGGTCGAGGAGGATCTGCCCGGAAGCATGGTTCTAGCAGGCTTCTACGATTTCGGGCGCTCCATCCTGATCAAGAAGCCCAACTCCGCGGATCTTACGGGGGCTACTCCGGCGGCTTTGCTGCGACGTATTGCCGGACCGGGCATTGGCGTTAATTGGGAAGTGCCCAACGATTGGTATCTGCGCGCCACGATGGCCTTCCGGGACACGACCAAGGCTACAGCGGATCATCTGCTGCGTTATCCGCGCTTCTATTTCCAGTTCAACAAGTTCTTCTGATCTACCGGCGTATGCGGAGCGCAGGACCCGAGGAACATATGCCTGGAATCGCAAGCCAATGCAGCAAATCATGGCTGTTGACGCAACGCTCGACAGCGGACTATATCGGCAATAACCCAAGCCAAGGGCCATCGTTATGTTCAAGCACGCAACCCTGAATCGCGCCTACCGCCTGGTCTGGAGTGAGTTGCGAAATACCTGGGTAGCCGTGGCGGAATTTGCCAGTGCCCGCGGCAAGCGGACTTCCGCTGTCATCGCGGCCGGTACGATGTTGGCGTTTGGTACGGGGATGGCGATTGCCGCCGGGGAACTTGCGCCCTCGGCATTGCCCACCGGCGGGCAGGTCGTGGCCGGCCGTGTCGACTTCGGCAGCAATGGCGCCCGGATGGACGTAAGCCAGTCGTCGCCGAATGCAATCGTCAACTGGGCAAGTTTCAATGTCGGGCGTCAGGCCCACGTCAATTTTGCACAGCCGGACGCTTCGGCCGTCATTCTCAACCGGGTAATGGGCGGCGACGCTTCGGCGATTTTCGGCCGAATCACGGCGAACGGCAATGTCTTTCTCACCAACCCAAGCGGGATACTCTTTGCGCCGGGTGCGCAAGTCGATGTGGGCGGGTTGGTCGCCTCATCGCTTGGCATTTCCGATGCCAACTTCCTGGCCGGCAAGTACCAGTTCGACAAACTCGGCACCGGTGGGGCGGTAATCAATCAGGGCGCCATTAATGCTGCACAAGGCGGTTACGTAGCTCTGATTGCTCCCCAAGTCAGCAATGCGGGCACCATCACGGCCACCGGTGGCAGCGTTGGTCTTGCCGCGGGTGGCAAAGTCAATCTGGACTTCGATCACGATGGTCTGCTGAGCTTCCAGATCGATGTCGCGGAGGCGGGTGCGCGTGCCGGTAACAGCGGTCTTATCTTTGCCGATGGCGGCCGTGTCGTCATGAATGCGCAGGCCAAGGACGCTCTGCTTTCAACCGTGCTCAACAACGAGGGCGTGATCCGCGCTCGAAGCCTCGAAAGCCGCAACGGTGAAATCTGGCTGGGCGGCGGTAGTTCCGGCGTGGTCAGCGTCACCGGCACGCTCGATGCCTCCGGCACGCAAGCCGGCCAGGCCGGGGGTACCGTCAAAGTCCTCGGCGACAAGGTCGGCCTGTTCGGCGAGGCCAAAGTGGATGTTTCAGGAGTCGGCGCTGGCGGTACGGCGCTGATCGGCGGCAACTGGCAGGGCAAGGGGCCGGAGCAGAACGCTACCGCGACCTATGTCGGCAAGGACGTAACCATCAACGCTAATGCAGCAGGCAATGGCAATGGTGGCAAGGTGGTGGTTTGGGCGGACAAAGTCACAGCTTTCTTTGGAAGTATCTTTTCAAAGGGTGGGGAGAGTTCTGGGGATGGTGGTACTACCGAGGTTTCAGGACATGAGCAGCTTGTTTTCCGCGGCTCACTAGATCTGTCCGCGCCAAAAGGTAAAGCTGGATCGGTTCTATTCGACCCGAAGAACATTATTGTTGCTGACACTGGCGCGGATCCGATTGCTGCGAACGATGCCTTCGCTGAGAATCCCGCTGCGGACGCAACCTTTGACGCCGATTTCATCACGGCGCTAACCAATGCGGGTACAGCGGTAACGCTTCAGGCCAATAGCGACATTACGGTAAATGAGGCGATCACGAGCAACAATGCGGGTGGCAACGGTGGCGCGCTGACATTCCATGCCGGGCGATCGATTGCGATCAATGCCAACGTCACGACCGACAGCGGTGACTTCACCGCGATAGCCAACCATGCCGGAGCCCAGGCGGCAAATCGCGTTGCAGGCAACGCCACGATCACCATGGCGGGCGCGACAACCGTTGACGCCGGCAGTGGTGCGATATCCTTCTCATATGGCAACGGACCAAATGGAAATGACGCCACCGGCGCAATTTCCCTGGCGTCCCTGACAACGACCGGAAACATTTCGCTCTCCTCGGCAGCGAACAGCGGCGGATCTGCTTCCACGCAGGCCGTTAGCGCCAGCGGTACCATTTCTGCAGGCACGTTG
>CAJBYR010000077.1 GCA_903959855.1 uncultured beta proteobacterium | reverse complement strand
GGATGCCATCCCTCCCCACTTGATTGGCGATCCGACCCGTTTGCAGCAGGCCCTGCTCAACTATGCGACCAACGCCCTGAAGTTTACCGATCAGGGCAGCATCAGCTTGCGTGTCAGGACTTTTGAAGAGGATGGCGAAACCGCCTTGTTGCGCTTCGAGGTGGAAGATACCGGCGTGGGCATCGCACCGGAAGTGCTGCCGAGGCTGTTCTCGACCTTTGAACAAGCCGACAACTCCACCACTCGCAACTACGGTGGCACCGGCCTCGGGCTCGCCATTACCCGCAAGCTCGCCCTGCTCATGGACGGTGATGCCGGGGTCGAGAGCACCTTGGGTGTCGGCAGCAAATTCTGGTTCACCGCGCGACTGAACAAGGGCAAGGCAGCGAGTGTCGCTCCCGAATTGCCCGTGCCGGGAAGCGCCGAGGCGATCTTGAGGCGCGATTTCACGGGTCGCAGGGTTCTCCTGGCGGAAGACGAACCGGTCAACCGCGAAATCAGCCAGATGATGCTGGACGATGTCGGGCTGACGGTTGATCTGGCCGAGGATGGGAAGCAGGCCCTTGACATGGCGACGACCAACACCTACGACCTGATCCTGATGGACATGCAGATGCCGGAGATGGATGGCCTGGAAGCGACGCGCCGGATACGCGGGCTGGTCACGGGTGCCGGGGTGCCGATCCTCGCCATGACCGCCAATGCCTTTGCCGAGGACCGCAATCGGTGCCTCGACGCGGGCATGAACGACTTCATCACCAAGCCGGTCCGGCCGGAACAGCTCTATACGCTTTTGCTGAAATGGCTGATGAAATCAAGTCAGTCCGAAGCAGGTGGCACACACCCGTAGTTGCCGTATTGACAGCGCCGACTTTTGAACCGGCGGGTTTGCCGCGCGTGCTACCATGCCGCGCCCGCCATGCCTGATTCCATGCAACACATTGAGCGCATCTTCGCCCCCGAGGGGCCGCTTGCCGACGCCGTGCCGGGCTTTCGCCCGCGGCCGCAGCAACTGGAGATGGCGCAGCGCATCGCGGCGGCGATAGAGGGCAACACGGTGCTGGTGGCCGAGGCCGGCACCGGCACCGGCAAGACCTTTGCCTATCTGGTGCCGGCACTGCTTTCGGGTGGCAAGGTGATCGTCTCCACCGGCACCAAGACCCTGCAAGACCAGCTCTTCAACCGCGACCTGCCGACGGTGCGCGATGCCCTGGGTGTCGGCGCGACCATCGCCCTGCTCAAGGGCCGCGCCAACTATGTTTGTCCCTACCACCTGGAACGCTCACTGTCGGCGGCGCGCCTCGCCACGCGCGAAGAGGCGGGACATCTGCGCAAGATCGCCCGCTTTGCCGAGCGCACCCGCACCGGCGATCGCGCCGAGTGCATCGATGTGCCCGAGGACTCGGGCGCCTGGGCGGTGGCGACCTCGACGCGCGAAAACTGCCTGGGCCAGGAGTGCCCCAACGCCAAGGGCTGTTTCGTCACGGCGGCTCGCCAGGAAGCCCTGGTCGCAGACGTGGTGGTGGTCAACCACCATCTGTTCTTTGCCGACGTGATGCTCAAGGACGAGGGCATGGGCGAACTGCTGCCGGCCTGCAACACCATCATCTTCGATGAAGCCCATCAGTTGCCCGAGGTCGCCGGCCTGTTTTTCGGCGAGAGCCTGTCGACCACCCAGATCATCGAACTGGCGCGTGATACCCGAAACGAGGGCATCGTTTCGGCCAAGGATTACGCGCCCTTGCAGGATGCGGCGAACGCGCTGGACAAGGCGGCGCGCGACCTGCGCCTGGCGGTGAAGGGCGAGAACCTGCGCTTGCCGGCGGCGCGCATCGAGTCCGAAGCCGCGTTCATCGAGGCTCTGCAGGGCCTGGCCGATGCGATCGCCGAGCTTGGCCGTCATCTCGACACCCAGGCCGAGCGCGGTGAGGGCCTGGCCAACTGCCTGCGCCGCACCCAGGAACTGGCGGCATCCCTGAAACGCTGGCGCGGAGGGAGCGCTGATCCGGAAGTGGCCGGCGGTGATGATGTAGTGAAGTGGGTTGAGGTGTACTTGCAGGCGATGTCGCTGAACCTGACGCCGCTGGACATCGCACCGATATTCCAGCGCCAGATGGAGGGCCATCCGCGCGCCTGGATCTTTACTTCGGCGACGCTCGCCGTGGGCAGCAATTTCTCGCACTACTGTGGCGAACTGGGCTTGGCGGAGGCGACGACCGCGGTCTGGGGCAGCCCCTTCGACTATGAGAAAAATGCGCTGCTGTACGCGCCGACGCACATGCCCGATCCGAACAGTCCGCTTTACCAGGAGGCAGTGGCCGAGGCTGCCTGGCCGGCAATCCGCGCCTCGGGCGGGCGGGCCTTCGTGCTGTGCACCAGCCTGCGGGCGATGCGCCGCATCCGCGAACTGCTGCAGGAAAAGCTCGCCGCCGAGGGCCTGGACCTGCCGCTCCTGATGCAGGGCGAGGGTTCGCGCACGGAATTGCTCGAGCGCTTCCGCTTTCTCGGCAATGCCATCCTGGTGGCCAGCCAAAGCTTCTGGGAGGGCGTGGACGTGCGCGGCGAGGCGCTCTCGCTGGTGGTGATCGACAAGCTGCCTTTCGCCCCGCCCGACGATCCGGTGCTGGCGGCGCGCATCGACAAGCTGCGTGCGGCAGGGCGCAATCCCTTCATGGAATACCAGCTGCCGCGCGCCGTGATCAACATGAAACAGGGCTCGGGCCGCCTGATCCGTGACGAGGACGACCGCGGCGTGCTGATGATCTGCGACCCGCGCCTGACCGGCAAACCCTACGGCAAAGCGGTCTGGCGCTCGCTGCCGCCGATGCGCCGCACGCGCGATCTGGCAGATGTCGAGGCCTTCTTCGCCGAGCCGGTAAAATCGGACGCATGACCAGCAGCATCCAACTCGCCGAACGCCTGAATGCCGACTGCCAGTGCGTCTCGCTTGACAGCGGGCGCCTGGAGGCGGAACTGGAGCGCGTCAGCCCGGGCTTCCACGCCGAGGTCATGGAGGGGCGGCCGCACCTGTTCTCGTCATCGGTGGCCTTCGTTGGTGCCGAACACGTGGCACGCATGGCGCGGCTGGTGGCTGCCGTCGAGCGCGTGGTTGCCCTGCCGGCGTACCGGGAACATGTGCTTTCCTGGGCGGCCGAGAGCGCGCGCCACGAGAGCCCGGCGCGCGGGGTCTTTCTTGGCTACGACTTTCACCTTGGCCAGTCCGGGCCGCAGCTGATCGAGATCAATACCAATGCCGGCGGCGGCCTGCTCAATGCCTTGCTGGCCCGCGCCCAGAAAGCCTGCTGCGACGATGTCGAAACCCTGTTGCCGGGCGACCTGGGAGGCGACACGCCGGAGCATCTCTTCCTCGAGATGTTCCGCGCGGAGTGGCGTGCGTTCGCCGATTGCGCCGGGAACTGCGCTCCGCTACGCAGCATTGCGATCGTGGACGAGTCTCCGCATGAGCAATACCTTTACCCCGAGTTCGTCCTGTTCCAGCGCCTCTTCGAGCAGGCCCGCATCCGCGCCGTGATCTGCGATCCCGGCGAGCTGGATTTTCGCGACGACGGCCTGTGGTATCGCGACTTGCGCATCGACCTGGTGTACAACCGCCTGACCGATTTCACGCTCGACGCCCCGGGAAATTCCGCGCTGCGTGCCGCATGGCAGGCCGATGCCGCGCTGATCACGCCGCATCCGCAGGCCCATGCGCTGTATGCCGACAAGCGCAACCTGGTTGCCTTGTGCGACGCGGCCTTGCTTGCGTCATGGGGCGTGGATGGCGAAACGCGGGCGATTCTGGCGGCGAAAATTCCGCGCACTGAGCTGGTCCTGCCGCACATGGCGGACGATCTCTGGGCGCGGCGCAAGCAACTCTTCTTCAAGCCGGCGGCGGGCTATGGCTCAAAGGCTGCCTATCGCGGCGACAAGATGACCAAGCGCGTGTTCGAGGAAGTCCTCGCCGGCAACTACATCGCCCAGGCCCTGGTGCCGCCGTCCTCGCGTACCTTGCGGGTCGGCGAAGCGCCGGTGGAACTCAAACTCGACTTGCGCAACTATGTCTATGCCGGCCACGTGCAATTGATCGCGGCGCGCCTGTGGCAGGGGCAGACGACCAATTTCCGCACCCCCGGCGGCGGCTTTGCGCCGGTACTTACAGTGCCCGGCATACACGAGGCAACATGAAGGTATTCGGACTCGCCGGCTGGTCCGGCTCGGGCAAGACCACGCTGCTGGAAGAACTGATTCCGCGCCTGACGGCGGCAGGGCTGCGCGTATCGCTGATCAAGCATGCCCACCACCGCTTCGACATCGACCATCCGGGCAAGGATTCCTTTCGCCTGCGCGAAGCCGGCTGTTCCGAGGTGCTGCTGATTTCCGACCAGCGCTGGGTACTGATGCACGAACTGCGCGGCGAACCCGAGCCGTCGCTGGACGATCAGATCGCGCGCTTTTCGGAGTGCGACCTGGTGCTGGTGGAAGGCTTCAAAGAGACGCCGATTCCCAAGCTCGAAGTGCATCGCCCGGCGCTGGGCAAGCCGCTGATCGCCGGTACCGGCGTCGAGACCATTGTCGCCGTCGCCACCGATGAACCAGCCGCTTTGGCAGGGCAGACGACACTGCCGATTCTCGAACTCAACGACCGAGACACGATCGCGGAATTCATCCTGCGTCACATGGGGTTCAAGCATGCTTGATTACGAAGACGCTTTGGCGCGCCTGCTGGCGGGTGCCGGGCCATTGGGCGAAACCGAAAGCCTGGCGACGCAGTCGGCCGCGGGGCGGGTTCTGGCCGAAGGTCTGCACTCGACGATCGACGTGCCGCCGCTCGACAACACCTCGATGGACGGCTACGCGCTGCGCTGCGCCGACGTGCCGGCGAGCGGCACACAACTGGTCGTGGCGCAGCGCATACCCGCCGGCAGCGTCGGCCACACCCTGGCGCCGGGCACGGCGGCGCGCATCTTCACCGGCGCGCCGCTGCCGGCCGGCGCCGACGCGGTGGTGATGCAGGAACTGTGTGCGGTGGAGGGCGGTTCGATTGTCGTGAACCATGTGCCGCATTCCGGCGAATGGATCCGTCGCCGGGGCGAAGACATCGCTTCCGGTGCCGAGGTGCTGACCCCGGGCACCCGTCTCACGGCCGCCCATGTCGGCGTCGCCGCATCGGTGGGCGCGGCGCATTTGACCGTGTTCCGCCGGCTGCGGGTGGCGCTGTTTTCCACCGGCGACGAACTCGCCATGCCGGGCGAGCCGCTCAAACCGGGCGGTATCTACAACTCGAATCGCTACACCTTGCGCGCGCTGCTGGAAGGCCTGGGTTGCGAAGTCGCCGACCTCGGTATCGTGCCCGATACGCGCGAGGCAACGCGCGCCGCCTTGCGCGAGGCTGCGGCAGGCAATGACCTGATCCTTACCAGCGGTGGCGTGTCGGTCGGCGAAGAAGACCACGTCAAGCCAGCGGTCGAGGCCGAGGGTTCGCTCGACCTGTGGAAGATCGCCATCAAGCCGGGCAAGCCGCTGGCGTTTGGCAGCGTGCGCCGCCCGGCCGGCCAGGGCCAGGCTGCCTTCATCGGCCTGCCCGGCAACCCGGTGTCGAGTTTCGTTACCTTCCTGATGCTGGTGCGGCCTTTCATCCTCAAGTGCCAGGGCGCGGCCGAGTTGCGGCCGAGGGCGCGGGGACTGCAGGCGGATTTCGATTACAAAGGGGACCCGCGCCGCGAGTTCCTGCGCGCCAGGATCAACGACACCGGCGGGCTGGACCTGTTTCCCAACCAGAGTTCCGGGGTGCTCACCTCCTGCACCTGGGCCGACGGCCTGATCGACAATCTGCCGCGGCACGCCATTTCATCCGGCGACACAGTGCGCTTCCTGCCCTTTTCCGAACTGCTATAGTCAAACGATGAGCGTCAAGATCCTATTCTTTGCCGGGCTGCGCGAGGCGCTGGGCAGCGGGTCCGAAACCTTGGACCTGCCTGCCGGTATTGCCACCGTGGGTGAATTGCGTGATTTTCTGGCGGCGCGTGGCGAACCCTGGTCGGCGCTGGCAACGACGAAGAACCTGCGCGTTGCGGTGAACCAGCAGATGGTCGGGCTCGATACCCCGGTGAAGGCCGGTGACGAGGTTGCGTTCTTTCCGCCAGTGACCGGTGGCTGAGATGTCGGTATCCGTGCAGGAAGCCGACTTCGACGCCGGCGCCGAGATCGGCGCGCTGTCGGCAGGGCGCGATGACGTCGGCGCGGTGGCGAGCTTTGTCGGTTTGGTGCGCGCGGACAAGGCCGATGGCGAAACAAGCGCTGCCGCGGCAGTGAAGGCCATGACCCTGGAGCACTATCAGGGCATGACCGAGAAGGCCCTGGAGGAAATCGTGGTCCAGGCGCAAGCGCGCTGGGAGTTGCTCGGTGTGCGCGTCATCCATCGTGTCGGTCGCCTGCTTCCAGGCGATCGCATCGTCTTCGTCGCCGTGGCCTCGTCGCATCGCGGCGATGCCTTCGCCGCCTGCGAGTTCATCATGGACTACCTGAAGACTCGCGCCCCGTTCTGGAAGAAGGAAGAAACCCTGCAGGGGGGACGCTGGGTCGATGCCCGGGAAAGCGACGACGCGGCGGCGGGTCGCTGGAGCGATTCCAAGTAGCGGACCAGCGGCGATAGCGCAGCCGGAAATCTGTGGATCGGCCACGGGTCGCCGAATATTCCACAGATCAAGTCGAATCAGGGCGCGCAGGAAAAGCAGGGAGTGGTACCCGACTACTGCATTTACAAGTTTCCGGAATTGTTGAACGCGATCCACTGTTCGGGGATCAGTAGCAAAACATATCCGCCGGCACCACCCAGCGGTCGAATCGACCTGTCCGGGCATGAGCGACGGCACCCCAACAAGAACTCTGCTGCCGGGCGGAGTCCCGGCCTTGAATCCGCGTATTTCGGCCGCATCTACAGTTTCAGAAATCCACCGAGGTATCGCCGTGAATGTGCTGTTCAACAACCCGCTGCTCCATGTGATCGATTACCCGGGGCATGACGCCCTCGAGATTCTGGACAAGCGGAATGGCCGCGTGGGCTTGTTGCGTGGCGCAACGGCCGACCGGATGCGCGGCGAGTTCAGGGAGTTCCTGACTCAGGATCACGATCAGGAGGAATTCGAGGACTTCATCGATTCCTACGAGGCCATGCTCGACCAACCGGTCTCGCGCCACTGAATTCGGTCGGGCAACTCGGCCATCGCGGATGCCGGAAAGTCGGCGCCGGTGGGACGGTATTTCGTGCTGACCCCGGAAAGGCCACACCACGCTGATCCCGATGGGATGCCCCCGGCGAGGTGAATGGGTAAGCCGCAAAAAGTGTTCACCGTGATCGCCTGGCTTCTGGGCAAACGCATCGGGGGAAAGTGGCGGGCGCTTGCGCCAGCGTTGATGCATCCACGCATCATGCCTTGCCGGCCGCATCCGCAGGTCATTCGATCCAGGAGCGCAAAAAAAACGGCTGACCGCTTGCGCGGCCAGCCGTACCGGGGGGCTCCTCCTCCCTGATTGTTACTTGCGCTTGGTGCTGGCCTTCTTGACCGAGTCGCCGACCGTGTTCATCGCGGCGGTGGAGGTCTTGGCGATCTGCTCGAACGCCTGATTGGCGGTGGCGATCGCCTGCTGGAAGGACTCCATCATGTTCGGCGTCTGGCCCGGCAGGTTCTTCATGAAGGCCTGGAAGGACTCGGCCATGTCCTGGCTGCCCGAGGCGAGCTGCTCGGTGATCAGGCGGGCGAATTCGGCGCGGGCGCCGTTGCCGATCTCGGCGATCTGCTGGGCGGCAGCGACCATGCGCTGGGTGGTTTCCTGGGCGTACTGGGTGCGCAGTTGCATCATCGCCTGCGGATCGCTGGTGATGGTCTGGGCCTTGGCGTTCTCGACACCGGACTGGAACATCTCTTTCGCCAGTTCGGTTTGCAGGGCCATGATGCGCTGCGAGTTCTCGATCGAAAGCTGCGCCAGACGCATGGCGGCTTCCATATTCTTGCGCTGCAATTCACTGAATTGTTCAACTTTGCCAGCCATGATGTTCTCCTGTATTTAGTCCAAAAGAAACAATGTAACACCAATGGCTTACGAGACCCTGACCTATGTCAAGGCGAGGGCCAATCCGCATCGGTGTTGTTTCCGCGGCGCGGGTAGCGGATACTTGCCAGAGTCATTTGACGTGGCAAAGGATCAGACATGAAACTTCTTGGCACCGCACTGGTGGTACTCGTGGCTCTGGAGCACCTGTATTTCCTGTACCTGGAAATGTTCCTGTGGACCAAGCCGAAGGGCCTGAAGATATTCGGCAACACGGCACAGAAGGCTGAGGATTCCAAAGTGCTGGCGGCGAACCAGGGGCTCTACAACGGCTTCCTGGCTGCCGGCCTGTTCTGGGGGCTGGCCTATCCCGGCGTCCCTGGGCTGCACATCCAGATGTTCTTCCTTGCTTGCGTCATCGTCGCCGGCATCTACGGGGGCATGACAGTGAAGCCGCGCATCATGTATCTGCAGGCCGGTCCGGCCTTGCTTGCCCTGCTGGCCGTCCTGGCGATCTAGGAGGGCGACATGTCTGAGCCGGGCAGGTCATGGAAGGAGCGGGTAGCTGGGGATGAGGCGACGCGCCATGCCGGCTACGCCAGTGATTTTGAGCAGATCCAGGCGACCAAGTCGGCCAGATACGGCAAGGGCAGGGCGCTGCACCGCAAGCAGCAACTGGGCCTGAAAGGCAGCTTCGAGGTGCTCGGCAATTTGCCGGCGCATGCGTGCCACGGTGTCTTTGCCGCCCCCGGGAGCTACGATGCCTGGGTGCGCCTGTCCAACGGTGGCCCTGACCGCCAGGCCGATCACAAGCCCGACGTGAGGGGCTTTGCCATCAAGCTCAAGGGGGTCAGCGGCCCGGGTGCGCTCGGGTCGGGGCCGACCGATGCCCAGGATTTTCTGCTGATCAACCATCCGGCTTTTGCCTTCGCCGGGGCCGACGAGTTCGTCGGGCTGGCAAAGCACCTGGTCAAAGGTCCTGGGGCGCTGCTCGGCTATCTGGTGAAGCGCTACGGCCTGTTCGGCGCGATGAAGATGATGAAGCGCCTGGGCGAGACCTTCAAACGTCCGTTCTCCGGATTCGCCACCGAGAACTTTCACTCCGCCGCACCGATCGCCTGCGGGCCCTACGCGGCGCGCGTGCGCCTGCTGGCGGCTAGCGACGAACCCCGAAAGGGCGCCTCGGGAGACTGGGCCGGTGACTTTACCCGGCGCCTGGTGCAGGGGCCGCTGCGCTTCGAACTGCAACTTCAGTTCTTCGTCGATGAAAAGCGTACGCCGATCGAAGATGCCTCGGTCGATTGGTCCGAGGATGTCGCGCCCTACCTCACGGTCGGGGTGCTGAGCCTGCCGCCGCAGGACCCCGCGTCGCCGGAGGGACGCGAACTGGCGGCGGCGATCGAGGCGGCGGCCTTCGACCCCTGGATTGCCCTGATGGACCATCGGCCGCTGGGCGAGGTGATGCGGGCGCGCAAGGTGGTCTATTTCCAGAGCCAGCAGGGACGACGCTAGCGACGACGATTGTTGCCGGAGGATTGAAATTCCGGCGCGAATCACCATGTTCAGTCCAATGACTATTTTCTTGGGGCTGATGCCATGCGTTTGGACAAACTGACTACCCGTTTCCAGCAGGCGCTTTCCGATGCGCAAAGCCTGGCCGTCGGTAACGACCAGCAGTTCATCGAGCCGCCGCATTTGCTGCTGGCTTTGCTCAATCAGGAGGACGGTTCGACCGCCTCGCTGTTGCAACGCGCCGGTGCCAATGTCGGCGGGCTAAAGGCGGCATTGGCGAAGGCCATGGAGCGCTTGCCCAAGGTCGAAGGCCATGGCGGCGATGTCAGCATCGGTCGCGACCTGACCAACCTGC
Source organism: uncultured beta proteobacterium (assembly GCA_903959855.1). Taxonomy (GTDB): domain Bacteria; phylum Pseudomonadota; class Gammaproteobacteria; order Burkholderiales; family Rhodocyclaceae; genus Sulfuritalea. The sequence continues at coordinate 1,525 of CAJBYR010000077.1, read as the reverse complement.
TCAACGTTACCGACAAGGAAGCGCAGAAGGCCGGCGACCAGTTCATCGCCTCGGAAATGTTCCTGCTCGCCCTGACCCAGGACAAAGGCGAGTGTGGTCGGCTGCTCAAGGAAGCCGGGCTCAATCGCAAGGCGCTGGAAGACGCGGTGAAGGCCTTACGCGGCGGAGAGAACGTCGGTTCACAGGAAGCCGAGGGCCAGCGCGAAGCACTCAAGAAATATTGCCTCGACCTCACCGAGCGCGCCCGCCAGGGCAAGCTCGACCCGGTGATCGGCCGCGACGACGAGATCCGCCGGTCCATCCAGATCCTGCAGCGCCGCACCAAGAACAACCCGGTGCTGATCGGCGAACCCGGCGTGGGCAAGACCGCCATCGTCGAAGGCCTGGCGCAGCGTATCGTCAATGGCGAGGTACCCGAGACGCTGAAGGACAAACGCGTGCTGGTGCTGGACATGGCGGGGCTCCTGGCCGGTGCCAAGTATCGCGGCGAATTCGAGGAGCGCCTCAAGGCCGTGCTCAAGGAAGTGGCGCAGGACCAGGGGCGCATCATCCTCTTCATCGACGAGATGCACACCATGGTCGGCGCCGGCAAGGCCGAAGGCGCGATCGATGCCGGCAACATGCTCAAGCCGGCGCTGGCGCGCGGCGAACTGCACTGCGTCGGCGCCACCACGCTCGACGAATACCGCAAGTACATCGAGAAGGATGCCGCGCTCGAACGGCGCTTCCAGAAGGTGCAGGTCGATGAGCCGAGCGTCGAGGCGACCATCGCCATCCTGCGCGGCCTGCGCGAGAAATACGAACTGCATCACGGCGTGGATATCACCGATCCGGCGCTGGTCGCCGCCGCCGAGTTGAGCCATCGCTACATCACCGACCGCTTCCTGCCGGACAAGGCCATCGACCTGATCGACGAGGCGGCGGCGAAGATCAAGATGGAAATCGACTCCAAGCCGGAAGTCATGGACAAGCTCGACCGCCGCCTGATCCAGTTGAAGATCGAGAGCGAGGCAGTGAAGAAGGAAAAGGACGAAGCCTCGCAGCGGCGCCTGGTATTGATAAAGGACGAAATCGACAAGCTGGAGCGCGAACTGGCCAACCTCGACGAGATCTGGCGCGCCGAAAAGGCCCAGGTGCAGGGCTCGGCGCACATCAAGGAAGAAATCGACAGGATCCGCGGCCAGATGGCCGAACTGCAGCGCCAGGGCGCCTTCGACAAGCTCGCCGAACTGCAGTACGGCACGCTGCCCAAGCTCGAAGCACAGTTGAAGGCCGCCGACCTGGCCACCACGAAAGTCGGCGCTGGCGGTACGGCGAAGAACCGCCTGCTGCGCACCCAGGTCGGCACCGAGGAAATCGCCGAAGTCGTTTCGCGCGCCACCGGCATCCCGGTGAGCAAGATGATGCAGGGCGAACGCGAGAAGCTGCTGCAGATGGAAGACCGCCTGCACCAGCGGGTCGTCGGTCAGGACGAGGCGGTGCGCCTGGTATCCGACGCCATTCGCCGCTCGCGCGCCGGGTTGGC
>CAJBYR010000076.1 GCA_903959855.1 uncultured beta proteobacterium | reverse complement strand
TCAACAAACTTCTCGATGAAGACGCGATCATCGCCGAAGGCGTTCTTGGCTTCGGTCTTGCACGAGGCGAAACCTTCAAAGGCTTCCTGATCATTGAAGGCCACGCGCAGGCCTTTGCCACCCCCACCGGCCGAGGCCTTGATCATCACCGGATAGCCGATGCCTTTGGCGATCTCGACCGCCTGCTCCGGCATGTCGATGGCGTCGTTGTATCCGGGAATGACATTGACCTGAGCCTTCAACGCCAGCTTCTTCGAGGCGATCTTGTCGCCCATCTGCTCCACCGAGTAATGCTTCGGCCCGATGAAGACAATGCCTTCCTCTTCCAGGCGGCGCGAGAACGTGGCGTTCTCCGACAGGAAGCCGTAGCCCGGATGCACCGCTTCGGCGCCGGTCTCTTTGCAGGCGGCGATGATCTTGTCCATCGACAGGTAGGATTCCTTCGACGGCGGCGGCCCGATGCAGACCGCCTCGTCGGCCATGGTCACGTGCATCGCATCCTTGTCCGCCTCGGAATACACGGCAACGGTCGCAATGCCCATCTTGCGGGCGGTCTTGATTACGCGGCAGGCGATCTCACCGCGGTTGGCAATCAGTATTTTTTTAAACATGTTATGTCCTCAATTCGGAGAGAGGCTATGAATCGTCAGAGCGGAATATTCCCGTGTTTTCTCCAAGGATTCTTGATGTCTTTTCCACGCAGCATCGCGAGGCTGCGGCAAATGCGTTTGCGCGTCTCGTTGGGCATGATGACGTCGTCGATGAAGCCGCGCGCGCCGGCGACGAAGGGGTTGGCGAACTTGGCCTTGTACTCGGCTTCCTTCGCCGCCAGCTTGGCCGGATCGCCCTTGTCTTCGCGGAAGATGATTTCCACCGCACCCTTCGGACCCATCACCGCAATCTCGGCGCTAGGCCAGGCAAAGTTGACGTCGCCGCGCAAATGCTTCGAGGCCATAACGTCGTAGGCGCCGCCGTAGGCCTTGCGCGTGATCACGGTGATCTTCGGCACCGTGCATTCGGCGTAGGCATAGAGCAGCTTGGCGCCGTGCTTGATGATGCCGCCGTACTCCTGCGCCGTACCCGGCATGAAGCCCGGCACGTCGACGAAGGTGATGATCGGAATGTTGAAGGCATCGCAGAAGCGCACGAAGCGGCCGGCCTTGATTGAACTCTTGATGTCGAGGCAACCGGCCATCACCATCGGCTGGTTGGCGACGATGCCGACGGTCTGGCCTTCCATGCGGGCGAAGCCGATCACGATGTTCTTGGCATGGTCGGGCTGCACCTCGAAGAAGTCGATGTCGTCGACCACCTTGAAGATCAGTTCCTTGATGTCGTAGGGTTTGTTCGGATTGTCCGGCACCAGGGTATCGAGCGAATGGTCGAGGCGGTCGGCCGGGTCGTCGGTCAGCCGCGCCGGCGGCTTTTCCTTGTTCGAAAGCGGCAGGTAGTTGAAGAAGCGGCGCAGCATGACCAGCGCCTCGACATCGTTGTCGAAGGCCAGGTCGGCAACGCCCGACTTGCTGGTATGGGTCACCGCGCCGCCGAGTTCCTCGGCCGTGACTTCTTCGTGGGTCACCGTCTTCACCACTTCCGGGCCGGTGACGAACATG
>CAJBYR010000075.1 GCA_903959855.1 uncultured beta proteobacterium | reverse complement strand
CTCCAGAATCCTGGGGGAAAGCAATCGCTTTCCCCCTTTTAGCTTCAACAAGTCCTTCGCGGCGCGATGGCAGAGTGGTTATGCAGCGGCCTGCAAAGCCGTGTACCTCGGTTCGATTCCGGGTCGCGCCTCCAGTATTCCTCCGCATCGAGCTGATTCTCGTGCCCGGATGGTGAAATTGGTAGACACAAGGGACTTAAAATCCCTCGGCGCAAGCCATACCGGTTCGATTCCGGTTCCGGGCACCAAGTACAGCATGGGATAAGACGGTAGTGACCGTTGGCAGCTTTCGCCCGAAGGCTGTTGTATGACCGCCCACTACCCGCCATAGATTGACCTATGGACGCAAAAACGCCGCTTTGACTGTCGGGAGCGGCTACCGCTTAACGAGGTGTTTCGAGCACCGAGGCGGATCATGCGCCAGTCCGCGAATGGCCGCCAAGCATTTTTTATCAAGTTGAATAGTTTTTATCATCCTGATAACATTGATTCCCGTGGAGAAGATCAAGCCCCATTACCAGCTATCCGCAGTTCAGGATGAGGTCGCCAGGCGCGGTGCGGCAGCCTTCACCATGACAGCGCTACGGAATGGCCTCGCGATGGGGCTCACGGTGGCACAGATGATCGACGTGGTTCGCAGTCTCACGAGGGGCGATTTCTACAAGTCCATGACCACCCACGCCGATCATCGCGTATGGCAGGACGTGTATCACGCGGCTGCGCTGGCCGGGAAGGTGGCTTATATCAAGGTCACCGGTCAGGGCGAAGGCATGCCGCCAGTAATCCAGTTCAAGGAGTTGTAGCCATGAAGATGAAATGCCCGGAATGCAGCAAGGCCATGAAGCGGGATGAATCCCGGACTGAACGGGTCGAGTACGACGGCGAGGCCATGATGGTCGAGGGTCTGGCCGGCTGGTTCTGCCCGTCCTGTGGCGAATCCATCCTCGATGACGAGAGCGCCCGCCGCTACGGCGAGGCCGGGGATACGTTGCTGGCTCACTCGCGGGAACGGCGCCAGGCCGAAATTCGCCGTATCCGCAAGAAGCTGAAGCTCACCCAGGTCGAGGCCAGCCGGTTGGTTGGTATCGGCAAGATCGCCTTTTCCCGTTACGAGCGCGGCGAGACGCAGGCCCCCGCACCCTTGGTCAAGCTGCTGCGCCTGGTGGATCAACACCCGGAACTGATGAGCGAAGTTGGCGCGCTGTAGAGCGCTTTTGTTCTGGTCTTCAGCATCCGGAAAGCCTTGCTGCGACCGCGCTGTGTTGTTGTCTGTTATTGCGGGTCAATGTAAAAGCCCGACTTAAAATCCCTCGGCGCAAGCCATACCGGTTCGATTCCGGTTCCGGGCACCAATCCCCTTATGTTCGCTCAGCCGGAAAAATAACCGGCACCCTTTTCCTCGAGATGGCGCAGCACGGCCGACTTGCGGAAGACGAACAGTTCGTCGGCCAGATCGTCCTGAGCGAGCTTGCGCAGAATGGCGCCACGGTCGATACCGACCATGGCTTCGATTTCCGCGAGATCGACCAGTTCGAGTTCGGCGCGGATGAATCCGGCGAGATCCTGATTCGCCGATTCCGGCAGGTTCTGTGCTTTTTTGACGATTTCCTCATGGTTGAAGCGCAGGTTCTGATACGCCGGCTTTCCGTCATCGACCGTGACCACTTTGTCATTGAGGCGGACCTTGCGGTAGCCTGGCCGGCCTGACTCGACGGTGATCAGACCAAGCTTGAACATGTGTTTGAGCGTCGCGGTGACTTCCTGCCGGGAATGCCTGAGGATGCGCATGCATTTATCGACGACCTCGTCCATAGGCAGCGACACTTCCGCTTCACGGTCGCGGCGCAGCTTGCCGGATGTTGCCTCCGGCACGGCGATCAGTTCCAGCAGTTGGGCATAGGCCACGACCACCGAGAAACCCATGGCGTGGCGCGCGACCAGTTCGTCCTTTTTCTTCACCATCGTGATCAGGGTCCGCAGCATGTAGCGGACGATGGGCGATGACTTGTCGATCAGGCGTTCCAGCGCGTCGCCTTCAATGACCTGGAATTCGCAGTAGGTCAGGGCCTTGGCAGTGGCGCTGCGCGGCTCCGTCGACAGCAAGGCCATTTCGCCAAAAAACTGGCCGCGCTCCAGCGTGGAAAGCACGACCTTGCGCTCGCCACGGGTGATCGAAATCTCTACCGAACCTTCCTTGATCACGTACATCAAGGGGTTTCCCATCGCGCCTTCGGAAAAAATGATTTCCCCGGGTGATGCGGTTCGTACCGGAAGGGCTTGTTGCTGGGCCATCTCGTGCTCCCTGATCTCGGATCGGCCTGGATTGTGCATTCGCACGCAAGCAAACGCTTGGCCGGACCGGATCAGGATAAACCAAAGCCGGTCCCGCGACCCTTGTGGAAAATACGCGCTCGCTGCGGGAAATACGGGGCGGAGATTGCGCGGCTACAATGCATCCTTCGATTGCTTTACAGCCACGACGCGCAGATACCAGACAGTGATCGTCCTCAACATACTTTGTACATCCGGCCATCGCTTCGAGGGCTGGTTTGCTTCGTCCAATGCGTTTCGAGAGCAGTGCGAACGGCAACTGGTCCTTTGTCCGCATTGCCAGACTGCGGCGGTAAGCCTGTTGCCGTCGGCGCCGCATGTCCGACGCAGTGCTGCGGATACTCCGGTCGAGCAGGGCGCGGCGCCGGTTGTGCCGCCCGCGCTTGCTGCCCAGCTGTATCAGGTCTTGGCGCTGGCCGCCAAACAGGCAGAAAACGTTGGCGAGCGGTTTCCTGAAGAGGCGCGCCGGATCCACTACGACGAAGCTCCGGCCCGCAGTATCCGCGGTGTCGCCAGCGCGGACGAAACGCTGGAGTTGCTCGAAGAAGGCATCCTCGTGCTTCCCGCGCCCGTTCCCCACGAGGACGAGTTCCACTGATTGACGGTGCAGGGCTCCGTACGGCGGATGCTTAGCGATGGGCGGCGGGCTCGAAAATCTCTACGGGAGCGGCAAAGCCCTTGAGCTTGACCTCGCCCGCTGACCGGGTAGCGACCGATGAGGCGGCATTGCCTGCCGCCTGGCGGTCAAGCAGGATCTGACCGCCGCGTGCCTCGCTGCACAGTCGTGCCGCGAGGTTGGTCACGCTGCCGATTGCGCCGTAGTCGCGGCGGCCCTCGAAGCCGATGGCACCGATGGTTGCCACACCCTGGGCGATGCCTATGCCCATCGACAGGGTGTAGCCGCGCGTCTGCCACAGAGCCTGCAATTCGGCGAAGCGCTGCTGCATTTCAAGGGCCATCCGCAGCGCGGCCCCCGCCGGATCCTCACTCTCCAGCGGATCATTGAAGAAAATCATCATGCCGTCGCCGGCAAAGCGTTCCAGCGTCGCTCCGTAAGCCATGATCAACTGACCCATTGCGGCATGGAACTCGCCCAGCACGTGCATGACTTCGTCGGCGCCGAATTCTTCGGTGAATGAGGTGTAGCCGCGCAGGTCGAGAAATACCACGACGATTTCCCGCCGATGGGTCTTCAACGGGTCCTCGGCATCGCCTGTCAGCAGCATGTCGGCGACCGCGGGCGAGAAGAAGCGGCGCAGCCTGCTGAAGCGCTCGACCTGGGCCACCCCGTCGGCAACCCGCTGCGCCAGGGACCGGTTGAGTTCCTCAAGCTCCATCGCCTGCTGCCGCAAGGCGAGGTGGTTCTTCACCCGCGCCAGCAGGATGGGGGTGCTGATCGGCTTGGTCAGATAGTCGACCGCGCCGAGCGACAGGCCCTGTTCCTCGCTTTCGATTTCAGACATGGCTGTGACAAAAATGATCGGAATGTCATGCGTGGCCGGATTTGCCTTGAGCCGGGCGCAGACTTCATAACCGCTCATGTCCGGCATCATGACGTCGAGCAGGATCAGGTCCGGGGGCGACGCCGATTGCGCCTCTTCCAGGGCCTTGGCGCCGCAGTTTGCCGTGCGGACCCGGTAGTGCGGCTGCAGCAGTTTCGCTACCAGGAGCAGGTTGACCGGGTGGTCATCTACCGCAAGGAT
>CAJBYR010000074.1 GCA_903959855.1 uncultured beta proteobacterium | reverse complement strand
GCCACCACTCCACGCCACCGTGCCGTTGTTGATGATCGGCAGCCCGTAGTGGTACTTGTTCGCCGTCCCACTCAGGTTAAGTGTCGCCCCGTTCCCTACCGTCAGCGAGCCCGACCCCGACAACGAGCCGCCGCTCCATGTGCCCGTGCCCGTGAGCGTCAGCGGCGAGTTCAGCGTCAGTGTGCCGCCGGACTGACTCAAGGTCTTGACGGTACTAGTGCCGCCCAGCGTCAAGCCTCCGGCCGTGACGGCCAAGCTGCCGTCGGCAACCAGAACATTGCCGACCTGGCTACTCGTGGTCACCGCGGTGGCTATGCCGTTCGGGATATAGAGATTGGTGCCTGCCGTGGGCGTTTGACTATTGCTCCAGTTGGCGGCCGTACTCCAGTCGCCGCTCGATGCTCCGGTCCAATAAACGGCCGCCTGGGTGTTGGCGCTCGCCGCCAGCGTCAGATCGCTGGCGTTGTATTGCGAGGTCAACGTGAAGGTTCCTGCATTGGTCGTGTCGAATAATCCGGCCACGCCGCCTGCTGCCAACAGCACAGGGTAGGAGGCCACCGCGCCGACGCCGGAAAGATTCAGCGTGCCGTTGGTCAATGTGGCAGAGCCGCTGATATTCAGGACGTCGTAGGCACCAGCGATCGGCGCGTGGACATCCAGGTTCAGGCTGCCGCTCGCGCCCATCGCGAGGTTGCCGGTAATCGACAGCGTGGCTGTGGAATCGCCATTGGCAAAACCCGGGGCGATGATGCCGTCGTTGACCAGCGTGTTGCCCGTTCCGACGTCGATGGTGCCGGCGCCGGAAAGCGTCCCGGCGTTGGTGAAGCCGCCGGGACGGCTGAATGTCGCACCCGATGCGAGCTCGACCTTGCCTGCTTGCAAGAACGTCGGGGCATTGACCAGCACTGTTCCCGCTGAGGACTTCAGCGTGCCATTGTTGATGAAGGCGTTGGCGATGGAGTTGCTGCCGAGGGTCAACGTCTGGCCGCTGCCGTTGCCATCGATGATGCCGTTGTTCACCCAGCCGCCGCCGGCATTGAAACTGAACAACTGGCCATCGCCCTGTAGCGTGACACCGCTGGCTATGGTCACCGTGCCGCTGTTGTTGGCATTGTTGGCAAGCAGGGTGCCGTTCGCCTGCGTCAGCGTTGCCGAGGTGGCGCCCGAGGCGAGATTGATGTTGGCTGCGGCGGCATCGAAATAGATGTTGTTGCCGCCGGTCTGGTAGTTGATGCCATGTGCCAACGAGAGGTTGCCACCGACATAGAGCGATGAGACGCTCTGGGTCATGCTACTGCCGATGGTGACGTTGTTCAGCCAGCCACTGGTAGATGCCAGCGTGGCAGCTTTCAGCGTGGCGTTGGCCAGGCTTCCGGTCAGGCCCAATGTGCCTGCCGCCGACACTCCGGCTTGCTTGACGTCAAGAGTACCGTTCAGCAGGCTGACGCTGACGCCGCTGGCGATACTGGCGTTTCCGGTACTTCCGTGGTCGAGCACCAGATTGAGCGCGGCATTGGCGGAGCCGATGTTCTGATTGATGACGATGTTGTTCGCTGCCTGCAAGGTCAGCGTCGCGGACCTTGTGCCTGTCACGGCGATGGCGCTGGCCACCGTGATGTCGCCGGCTTCCGCACCGGCGGCGTCCGTACTGAGGGTGACATTGGTGCCGCCGCTCAGGGTGCTGGAGATGGTGTTCGCCGCGATGCAGTTGGTGCCGGTGCAGGAGGAGGCGTCGATGGTGATATTGGTGGGGTCAATCAGCCAGGTGCCGCCCTTGCCGCTGGCGGCAGCGGCCATCACTTTCGCCGAGTCCGCGACCTGAACATTTGCCGCCGAGGTCTCGATGAAGCCTCCGTCGCCCGCGATGGGCGCCGAGGCGTCAAGCGTGCCGTTGACCTTGACCGTGCCGCCAGCCATGTCGCCCATCAGCTTGATCGTGCCGCCGCCGCTGGGGCCGGAGGCGGCGATGCTGCCGGTGTTCTCGACCGTCGCCGCTTCGAGCAGGATTTCGCCGCCCTTCATGGTCAGCCCGGTCGCACGGATCATACCGCTGTTGTTCACGACGCGGTCGAGCATGTTCTGGGCCTGGCCAGCGGTCATGGTGACTGCCTGGGCCGCTTCGATACTGCCGCTGTTCTCGATGCTGGCCTTGAGCGCCGCATCTTCCACCCGCGCCCGGATCAGTCCGTCGCCGGTCAAGTCCACCGCGACGGTGTTGCCAGCGGCGAGCGTAACGGTGGTGGCGACGATCTGCCCATCGTTGGCAATCTTGCTGCCGAGCAGCGCAACGCTACCCAGCGCTTTGATGAGGCCCTCGTTGCGGATGCTGCCACTTCCGGGGTTGGTAAATCGGTAGTTCCCGGCCATAAAGTCTTCATTGCCAAGCTTCATGGTGGTGGCCAGAATCCCGCCGACATTGACCTGCGCCCCGCGCGCGAACAGCATGCCGTTGGGGTTGCTGAAGAAGACTTGGCCGTTGGCGTTGAGCTTGCCGTAGATCTGGCTGGCCTCGTTGCCGACGATACGGTTCAAGGCCACGGCGCTGCTGTTGGGCTGGACGAAATTGACGGTGGCGGCGGCGCCGATGTTGAAGCTCTGCCAGTCCAGCGCGGCGCGCTGGCTGGCCTGCTGCACGGTCAGCACATTGGCAGCCTGGCTGATGGTGGCGGCGCCGGCGACGACTTTGCCGCCGGAGGGCAGGGCGTTGATGTCGAGCCCCCAGGCAGGAACGCCGATCACAGCCAGTGCGGCGGCAAGAATCCTTTGCGAAAGTCGGCGCTGGCCACACGGCGCATGCCCCACGATGTCGCCGCTGCCGCCGCTGCGTTTGCCGCGCCCTTTGGCGATTTCGGCGACGACGACCCAGGCGTTGCTGAGGTCGTTCCAGACCAGGCGGTAGATGTGGTTCATGCGTTGCCCCAATGCTGCCGATTGACGTTACTAACGCGATGCGGTAGTATCCGCCCGTGATAGCGAATTTCAAATGCACCGACACCGAAGCCCTGTTCAACGGCCGCCGGGTGGCGCGTTTCGTGAATATCCAGTCCGTTGCGCTGCGCAAGCTGGCGCAAGTGAATGCGGCGGTGACGCTGGATTTCTTGCGCATTCCACCCGGCAATCGGCTGGAAAGACTTTCCGGGGATCGTGACGGGCAATGGAGTATCCGCATCAACGATCAGTGGCGTGTGTGCTTTCGCTTCGAGAGCAATCACGCACTGGATGTCGAGATTGTCGATTACCACTGAGGGAGAACGACCATGCCGCGAGAGATTCCTTATCCGCATCCCGGTGAAATCCTGCTGGAGGAGTTTTTGAAGCCGATGGGGATTACGCAATATCGCCTTGCCAAGGAAATTGGCGTGCCGCAGCGCCGCATCGGTGAGATCGTCGCCGGCAAGCGCAGCATTACCGCCGATACTGCCCTGCGGCTGGCGGCTTTTTTCGGGACCGACGCACAAAGCTGGCTCAACCTTCAGGGCGATTTCGATACGGCGAAGGCCAGGGATGCACTGGCGGACGTGCTCGCGCGTATTCATCGGTTCGAGCCTGTTGCAGCGTAGGGGGCAAGCTGGCGATCCACCGTCGCGCCAGCGCCGCAGCACAGCCTGTTCGTCGATGAGCCGTCCGAGAGGCTGCACAACTTGCGGTTCGAGGAGCGGGAACAGGCTTCCCTTCCCCTTGCCAGATGCATGCGCCACGCGAGCTACCCTGGCATCCATCACCAGCCGTACCCCAAACTGAACCACAGCCGCGGTTTGTCGTTGTCGGCCGCGTTGGGGGCGTCCTTGCCGGCCCAGGCGAGGATGGCGTTGGCGGTGAAGCCGTTGCCGACCAGCCAGTCGGCGCTCAGCCCGGCATCGGTGAGGCGCTTGGAGTTGTTGGTGACCGTGGGCAGCGGGCGGTGGGCCAGTGTCAGCCTTGCATAGTCGGTAAAGGCGGTCAGGGCCAGTTCGGGCAGGGCCTGCCAGCGCAGGGCGAGCTTGGCCGATACGCCGCTGTCGCCGCTGGCTTCGCCGTTGGCGTAGCCGGGCAGCGTGGCGGGGCCGCCCAGGCTGAGCTTTTCCGAAGAGTCGAGGTTCTTGCCGGCGATCTGCCAGGTGAGGTTGGCTTGCAGGCTGAGGGCCTGGCTGATGGTTTGCTGGCGCTGGGCGGTGAGCGTGGCCTTGCGGTAGCTGCCGGCGGTGCCGGAACCGCCGGGGGGTGCATCCTGCGCGGCGGCGGTGGGGTCGAGTTGCAGGCGGCCGGTACGCAGGGCGAGTTCGGCGCGGGTGGAGCTGCTGCCGAGGAAGTCGTCGAGCCAGTCGCCGCTGGCGGTGGCGGTGAGGCCGCGGCTGCGCTTGTCGGTCTCGGTGCCGGCGGCGCGGAAGGTATCGACCAGCTTGCTCTGGTCGGCTTCAAGCTGCAGCTTGAGGTTGGCGGCGCGGCTGCGGATCACGGGGTAGGCAGCTCCCAGACGCCAGGAGTCGGCCTGGCCGCTGGCGCGCAGGGCGG
>CAJBYR010000073.1 GCA_903959855.1 uncultured beta proteobacterium | reverse complement strand
GTCATGATGGTGATCCTGACCACGCTGGTGACGCCGCCGGTATTGACCGTACTGCTCAAGCGCCAGCAGTAAGGTGCGCTGGGGCGCGTCGCTATAATTCGCGCCTTACTTTCGCGCCGCCACTGCCGTGTCCGATCGCCTCGCCGTCCTGCCCCAGTACCTCCTGCCGAAACAGGCGCTCACCGTACTTGCCGGCAAATTTGCGTCGGCGCGGGCTGGTGGGCTGACGACGTCGGTAATCCGCTGGTTTGTCGGCCGCTACGGCGTGAACATGGCCGAGGCGGCGAATCCCGACATCGCCGGCTACGCCAGCTTCAACGAGTTCTTCACCCGCCCGTTGAAGGAAGGTGCCAGGCCGCTGGCCGAAGCCGATTTCATCTGCCCGGTCGACGGCGCGATCAGCCAGTTCGGCGCCATCGAGCGCGATCAGATCTTTCAGGCCAAAGGCCATTCCTATTCGACGACGGCGCTGGTCGGCGGCGATGCCGGGCTGGCGGCGCGCTTCGAAAATGGTCACTTTGCCACCTTGTATCTGAGCCCGAAGGACTATCACCGCATCCACATGCCCTGCGCCGGCAGGCTGTTGCGCATGATCCATGTGCCGGGCGACCTGTTCTCGGTGAATCCGGTGACGGCGCGCGGCGTACCGGGACTGTTCGCCCGCAACGAGCGCGTGGTCTGCGTTTTCGAAGGCGAGTGCGGACCCTTCGTCATGGTGCTGGTCGGCGCCACCATCGTCGGCAGCATGGCGACCGTCTGGCATGGCCTCGTCAATCCGCCGCGCCCCGGCCAATTGCGTGAGTGGCGCTATGAGGATCAGGACCTGCGCTACGCCCAGGGCGCGGAAATGGGCCGCTTCCTGCTCGGTTCAACCGTGGTGATGCTGTTTCCGAGGGCCTCCCTCGACTTTAATCCCGCCTGGGCGCCGGCGCGACCGATCCGTCTGGGTGAGGCAATGGGCGCTCGGCACGCCTGAAATCACGAAAACGGCTGGAGCCAAGGTTTCCAGCGCGCGCCCCGGGAGTTTCAGAAGCCAGGGCCTAAGGTTTGCTCCCCTTGTTCCGTCAACTCCTAACAAAGCACATTCGCTTTATGCTCTATCCACGCTGATTTTATTGAATAAAACTTTCAGTAAAATTCTCGCGACCGTTCTCTAAGCCCTTGTTGCACTTGAAAAAACAGCCCTTTTCCGGCTTGACCTAGGTCAAAAAGTGTCTTAAAGTGGGTTCTGGTGGGGGTTTGTGGGAAATTTTGGTCGCGAAGGCCTGAATTCCGCCGGGGGAGAGTGAATGTTTCAGGGTGCGACGTCGTTGAGTCTGGATGCCAAGGGCCGCATGGCGGTACCGAGCCGGCACCGCGACGCGCTTGCCGTGGTCGGCGAAGGCCGCCTGGTGGTGACCGCTCACCCGCATCGCTGCCTTCTGCTCTATCCGCGTCCCGCCTGGGAGCCGATCCGCGACCAGATCCTTGCCGCTTCCAGCCTGCAGCCCGAGTCGGCCATGGTGCGGCGCCTGCTGGTGGGTTTTGCCGAAGATGTCGAGCTCGACGGCGCCGGGCGCCTGCTGATTTCGCCCTCCTTGCGCCAATACGCCGGACTGGAAAAGGAAATCTGGCTCATCGGCCAGGGTCGCCATTTCGAGATCTGGTCTGCCGCCGGCTGGAAGGCGCAGCAGGACGCGATCTTTGCCGTCGGCGACAAGCTGTTGCCTCCGGGCCTGGAAAACCTTGCGTTGTGAGCGCCGACACCCACGTCAGCGTGCTGCTCGCCGAGTCGGTGGCAGCGCTGGCGATCCGACCGCAGGGAATTTATGTCGATGCCACCTTCGGCCGCGGCGGCCACAGCCGGGCGATCCTCGCCGCGCTGGGGCCGGCCGGCCGGCTGATCGCGCTGGATCGCGACCCGGCGGCGATTGCCGCCGGGGCTGCGCTTGCCGATCTGCGGCTGACGCTGGTTCACGCCGCCTTCAGCGAACTCGGTTCGGAGCTGGACCGGCTGGGTGTGGCGCAGGTGGATGGCGTGCTGCTGGACCTGGGCGTGTCGTCGCCGCAACTGAATACGCCCGAGAGGGGCATGAGTTTTCGTTTCGATGCGCCGCTGGACATGCGCATGGATACGACGCAGGGGGAGACCGCGGCTGAATTCCTGGCCCGGGCATCGCAATCAGAAATAGAAAGGGTGATCAAAGACTATGGCGAAGAACGGTTTGCTCATGCGATTGCAAAGGCGCTTGTTGCTACTCGGGGCGAGCACGGTATTTCAAGCACAGGACAGCTTGCCACGCTCGTGGCGAAGGTCGTCCGCACGCGGGAACCGGGTCAGCACCCGGCGACGCGGAGCTTTCAGGCTTTACGGATTCACGTCAATCGGGAGCTTGAAGAGCTGTCGCTAGTCCTGCCGCAGGCGGTAGCACGCCTCGCAGCGGACGGACGCCTGGCCGTGATCAGCTTCCATTCCCTCGAAGACCGCATCGTCAAGCGCTTCTTGCGCGATGCGGCGAATCCGCCGCAGCCGCCACGCAAGCTTCCGGTGCGGGCCGCCGACCTGCCGCCGCCGGTGTTGCGCCTGGTGGGAAAGGCGGGTTTTCCCTCCGGGTCTGAAATTGCTGCCAACCCGCGCTGCCGCAGCGCGGTGCTCAGGACTGCGGAAAAGCTGTGAATCTCGCGCGCCTGAATCTCTTCTTGTTGCTGGTGGCGGTGGTGTGCGCCCTCTTTGTGGTCAGCTCCAACCATCGGGCGCGCAAGTTGTTTACCGAACTCGAATCGACACAAAAGTACATGCGCGACCTCGAAGTCGAATGGGGGCAGTTGCAGCTCGAACAGAGCACCGTTGCGGCACATGTGCGCGTCGAAAAACTGGCGCGCGACCGGCTCGGCATGAAGGCGCCGGCGCCCGGCCAGATCATCGCCATCGACGGCGGGGCGAAGTGAGGAGGCGATGAAGGCGGTCAAGTTCTCCCGCAGCCCTTTGCTCTCGGAGCGCCTGCCGCCCTGGCGCCAGCGCTTCGTCCTGGTCATGCTGCTGGGCGCCTTTGCCTTGCTGATCGGGCGTGCGGTGTACCTGCAAGGCTTCAAAAACGAATTTCTCGGTGACAAGGGACGCGCCCGCTTCGAGCGCGTGATCGATATTTCCGCCACGCGCGGGCGCATCACCGATCGCCACGGCGACGTGCTGGCGGTATCGACCCCGGTGCGCTCGATCTGGGCGATACCGGAAGATGCGCAGCTGGCCCCGGCGCAGGCGCGCAACCTGGCGGGCCTGCTCGACATGGATGTGCGCGAGGTCAATCGCAAGCTGGCCAGCGAAGGCGAGTTCACTTACGTCAAGCGCCAGTTGCCGCCCGATGTCGCCGACAAGGTGACGGCGCTCAAGTTGCCCGGCATCCACCAGAAGAACGAATACCGCCGCTACTACCCGGCGGGTGAGGTGACAGCGCATGTGCTGGGCTTCACCGGTGCCGAGGACAACGGCCAGGAAGGTATCGAGCTGGCCTTCAACGGGCAACTGGCCGGCAAGCCCGGCTCGCGCCGCGTGATCAAGGACCGTCGCGGCAACGTGGTCGAGGATGTCGAAAGCATCCGCCCGCCGCAGGAGGGCAAGGACATCGTCCTCGCCATCGACTCCAAGGTGCAGTACCTGGCCTACAGCCACCTCAAGCAGGCACTGGACGAGCATCGTGCCAAGGCCGGCGGCATCGTGGTGATCGATTCGCGCACCGGCGAGGTGCTGGCGCTGGCCAACCTGCCGACCTACAACCCGAACAACCGAACCAAGCTCGCCGGTGCCCAGTTGCGCAATCGCGCGCTGACCGATACCTTCGAGCCGGGCTCGACGCTCAAGCCCTTCACCGCCGCGCTGGCGCTGGAGCAGGGCAAGGTGCGCTTCGATTCGCCGATCCAGACCGCGCCGGGCAAGATGACCATCGGCACGGCGACGATCTCCGACGCCCATGCTCACGGCATCCTGACCGTGGCCCAGGTGATCCAGAAATCCTCCAACATCGGCTCGGCCAAACTGGCCCTGTCGATGAAGCCCGAGGAAATGTGGGCCATGTTCGACAGCCTGGGCTTCGGCGCGCCGCTGAAACTGGGCTTTCCCGGCGAAGTCGGCGGACGCCTGCGCCCGGCCAAGACCTGGCGGCCGATCGAGCAGGCCACCATGGCCTATGGCCACGGCATATCCGTCACGCTGATCCAGCTGGCACGGGCCTATCAGGCATTCGCCCGCGACGGTGACCTGGTGCCGCTGTCCCTGTCGCGCGTCGACGTGCCGCCGGCCAATGGCAAGCAGGTGTTCTCGCCGCAGACCGCGCGTGAAGTGCGCGCCATGCTCGAGATGGCGGTGCAGCCGGGCGGTACCGCGCCCAGGGCGCAGATCCCCGGTTACCGTGTCGCCGGCAAGACCGGGACTGCGCACAAGCTGGAAAGCGGCGCCTACGCCAACAAGTATGTGGCGTCCTTCGTCGGCTTCGCCCCGGTTTCCGATCCGCGACTGATCGTCGCGGTGATGATCGATGAGCCGTCGAACGGCAAGCACTACGGCGGCGACGTCGCCGCACCCGTGTTCGCCCAGGTTATGGCCGGCAGCTTGCGTGCCTTGGGCGTGGCATCGGATGCGCCGCTCGCGCCGCTGCTGGTGGCGAACGCCGCACCGGTGCGGGAAGAGATGTGAGCATCATGAACGCCCTTCCCCCCAGCCCCCTCCCCGAGGAAGGGGGTGACTATGGCTCGCTACGCTCGCAGGCGGGTGGCTGCGCCTTCTTGGGGCGGCCCGGCGAAGGCGCAATGGAAATTCTCGACCAGCTCAGGCAGCAGGGCGTCGTACCGCAGCGCCTGACCGCCGATTCGCGGCGGGTGCAGCGCGGCGACGTTTTCGTCGCCTTCCCCGGTGCCCATGTCGATGGCCGCGACTTCATCGCTCACGCCTTGCAGCAAGGTGCGGCGGCGGTGATCGCCGAAGCCGGAGCGCAGGCGAAAGTTATGCGAAGCGGTATCCCCTGGGACGGCGCTGGCGGTGCGCCGATGGTCGAGGTTGCCGGCCTCGCTGCACTTTCCGGCGAGATTGCCCACCTGGTCTATGGCCGGCCGTCGGAGAAGCTCTGGCTGGCCGGCATCACCGGTACCAATGGCAAGACTTCCGTCTCGCAATGGATCGCACAGGCGCTGGAGGCGATGGGTCGGCGCTGCGCCGTGGTCGGCACCCTGGGCAACGGCTTTGTCGATGGCCTGACCGAATCGCCAAACACCACGCCCGATGCCATCACCCTGCATGCCGCGCTGGCGGGCTTCCTCGAGCGCGGTGCACAGGCCTGCGCCATGGAAGTGTCGTCCATCGGACTCGATCAGGGACGGACCAATGGTGTGGCTTTCGATGTTGCGGTATTCACCAACCTGACGCGTGACCACCTTGAGTATCACGGCACCATGCAGGCCTACGCCGCAGCGAAGGAAAGGCTGTTTGCCATGCCGGGCCTCGGTGCCACCGTGATCAACCTTGATGATCCGTTCGGCATCGAGCTGGCGCGGCGCCTCAAGGGCCGGCTGCCGACGCTGGGCTACACGCTGGGCAACGCCTCCGCCGATGCAGATGAGGTGTTGTGCGCCGAAAACCTGCGCATGGGAGCTGCCGGGATCGAATTCGAACTGCGCGGCGCGACGATTGCGGCGCCCGTGGTCGGTCGCTTCAATGTGTCGAACCTGCTGGCGGTTGCCGGCGCCCTGCTTACCCGCGGTGAAAGCCTGGATGCGATCGCCAATGCGTTGCGCAGTATCCGGCCGCCACCCGGGCGCATGCAGGTACTTGGCGGTCATCACCAGCCGCTGGTCGTCGTCGATTACGCCCATACGCCGGATGCGCTGGAGAAGGCGCTGGGCGTCCTGCGTGAAACCGCAACGGCGCGTGGCGGCCAGCTGATCTGTGTCTTCGGTTGCGGCGGCGACCGCGACCCGGGCAAGCGGCCACAGATGGGTGAGATCGCGGAACAGCTTGCGGACCGCGTGCTGGTCACCAGCGACAACCCCCGCAGCGAGGATCCGCAGGCGATTATCGCGGCCATCGTGAGCGGGATGAAAGCTCGTCCGCCAGTGCAGATTGAGCGGGCGCAGGCGGTGGCAGAGGCCATCGCTGCGGCAGATGCACGCGATGTGGTGCTGCTCGCCGGCAAAGGCCACGAGCCCTATCAGGAGATTGCCGGCGTGCGCCACGCCTACTCCGACCTCGATGCCGCAAAGTCGGCGCTGGAGGCACGGCGATGATGTCGCTTTCCGCTGCAGGTGCGTCAATCGGTGTGGCGCACCAGGGCGCCGACGCGGAATTCAACGCCGTCGGCACCGACTCGCGTGCCGTGGCGCCGGGAATGCTCTTCGTTGCGCTGAAGGGCGAGCGCTTCGACGGTCATGATTACGTGCGCGAGGTACTGGCCAAGGGCGCCGTCGGTGCCATGGTCGAACCGGCCTGGGCCGCAGCCAACCCCGGGTTGCCGCTGCTGGTGGTGAACGACACCCGCCTGGCGCTGGGCCAGCTTGCCGCGAGCTGGCGTGCCCGCTTTGCCATTCCCTTGATCGGCGTTACCGGCAGCAACGGCAAGACCACGGTCAAGGAAATGTGCGCCGCCATCCTGTGCGCGCA
This sequence comes from uncultured beta proteobacterium, assembly GCA_903959855.1. Classification (GTDB taxonomy): domain Bacteria; phylum Pseudomonadota; class Gammaproteobacteria; order Burkholderiales; family Rhodocyclaceae; genus Sulfuritalea. Next base: position 2,914 of record CAJBYR010000073.1, on the reverse strand, counting down.
TTTCGCCGGTGCGGCCGAGAGCGTGCTGGCGACCCAGGGCAATCTCAACAACGACATCGGCCTGCCGTTGACCCTGCTCAAGTTGCGTGCCACGCATCGCGCGGCGGTGATCGAGATGGGCATGAACCATCCCGGCGAGATCGACTACCTGACACGCATTGCGGTGCCGGGCGTGGCGCTGGTTAACAACGCGCAGCGTGCCCATCTCGAAGGCCTGGGTACGGTGCAGGACGTGGCGCTGGCCAAGGGCGAAATATTTGCCGGCCTGGGCGCGGAGGGTATCGCGGTGTTCAACGCCGATGACGCGCATGCCGGGATCTGGCACGAGCTGTCGCGCGAACGCCGCCAGGTCCGCTTCGGCCTGGATCAGGCGGCCGAAGTACGCGGCAGCTTCACGCCGCATGGCCTGGGCGGCGATCTGCTGCTGGAAACTCCCGTCGGAAAGCTGACGCTGGCGCTTGCCGTGTCCGGCCGTCACAACGCGCGCAATGCTTGCGCTGCCGCTGCCGCAACCCTGGCCGCCGGCGTCACGCTGGATGCCGTGAAGCAGGGCCTGGAAGCCTTCACCGGCGTCAAGGGGCGCCTGCAGCGCCGCCCGGGACGCAATGGTTCGCTGGTGGTCGACGACAGCTACAACGCCAATCCGGATTCGATGCGTGCCGCTATCGACGTGCTCGCCTCGGTGCCCGGCAAATGCATCTTCGTCATGGGCGACATGGGCGAGGCGGGCGCCGCCGCCGGCCAGTTCCACGACGAGATCGGCGGTTACGCCAAGAGCCACGGCGTCGACCGCCTGTTCTGCCTCGGCGATTTGTCCCTGGCGGCTGCCCGCAACTTTGGCGAAGGTGGGCACCATTTCGAACGCATCGAGGATTTGCAGAAGCACTTGCTGGGCGAGCTCGATGCGCAGACCACGGTGTTGGTCAAGGGTTCGCGCTTCATGAAGATGGAGCGCGTGGTCGAGGCCATTGTGGATCAGGGGAACATGAATGCTGCTTGAACTTGCCCAATGGCTGGCGAAGGACTACCGCGCCTTCAACGTCTTTGGCTACATCACGCTGCGCGCGGTGCTGGCCACCATGACGGCACTGGCGATCTCCTTCATCTTCGGCCCGGCGGTGATCCGCTGGCTGGCGGCAAAGAAGATCGGCCAGTCGGTGCGTACGGACGGGCCGCAGACCCACCTGATCAAGGCCGGCACGCCGACCATGGGCGGGGCGCTGATCCTGATTTCGCTGGGCGTTTCGACCCTGCTCTGGTCCGACTTGTCGAATCGCTTCGTCTGGATCGTGCTGATCGTGACCTTCGGCTTCGGCGCGGTGGGGTGGGTCGATGACTGGCGCAAGGTGGTGTATCGCAATCCCGACGGCCTTTCGGCACGGGCCAAGTTTTTCTGGCAATCGGTGGTCGGCGTCATCGCCGCCATCTACATCGCCTTCTCGATCTCGGCGCCGAATAACGAAAAGGTCATCGAGCTCTTCTTCCAGTGGGTGGGTAGCGGCTTCACGCTCGAGTTGCCGAGCAAGACCGACCTCATCGTGCCCTTCTTCAAGACCGTTTCCTACCCGCTGGGCATCTTCGGCTTCATGGTCCTGTCCTACCTGGTCATCGTCGGCAGCAGCAATGCGGTAAATCTCACCGACGGCCTCGACGGCCTCGCCATCATGCCGACGGTGCTGGTCGGTGCGGCGCTCGGCATCTTCACCTACGTCGCCGGCAATGCCGTGTATTCCAAATACCTGCTGCTGCCCTACATCCCCGGCGCCGGCGAACTCACGGTGTTCTGCGGTGCGCTGGCCGGGGCGGGCCTCGGCTTCCTCTGGTTCAACGCCTATCCGGCCGAAGTCTTCATGGGCGACGTCGGCGCCCTGGCACTGGGTGCCGCACTCGGCGCCGTCGCCATCATCGCGCGCCAGGAGATCGTGCTCTTCATCATGGGCGGCGTATTCGTCGCCGAGACCCTGTCGGTGATGCTGCAGGTCGGCTGGTTCAAGTACACAAAGAAGAAGTACGGCGAGGGTCGGCGCATCCTGCGCATGGCGCCGCTGCACCATCATTTCGAGCAGACCGGTTGGAAGGAGACGCAAGTCGTGGTGCGCTTCTGGATCATCACCATCCTGCTGGTGCTGTTCGGCCTGTCGACGCTGAAGATCAGGTAATGGACATCACGGGCAAGCGCGTCCTCGTCCTCGGCCTCGGCGAATCCGGCCTGGCCTGCGCCGGCTGGTGCCTGCGCCAGGGCGCGAGCGTACGTGTGGCCGACACGCGCGATGCGCCGCCCTATCTTGGCGAGCTGAAGCGCCGTGGCGCTGGCGCCGACTCCCGACTTGATTTCGTGCCGGGCGAATTCACCGTGGCCCTGCTCGACGGGGTCAGCCTGCTGGTCATTTCGCCGGGCCTGTCCGGCCGGATTCCGGTGGTGGCAAAAGCGCGCGACCTGGGCATTGCCGTGGTCGGTGAAATCGAGCTGTTTGCCTGGGGTTTGCGAAAGCTCAATGCCGGCCTGCCGACACCGGTGATCGCAATCACCGGTACCAATGGCAAGACCACGACCACAGCGCTGACCGGCCATCTGCTGCGCGCCACGGGCAAGACTGTTGGCGTTGCCGGCAACATTTCTCCGGCCGCGCTGACGGCGCTGATGGATGCCGAAGATGCCAAGGCGCTGCCACAGATCTGGGTGCTCGAATTGTCGAGCTTCCAGCTTGAAACCGCACGCACGCTGTATCCGGCGACGGCCACCGTGCTCAACATTTCCGACGATCACCTCGATCGCTACGATGACGTCGACCACTATGCCGCGGCCAAGACCGCGATTTTCCAGAGCCCGCCGGGCGCCCCCGGCATCCAGGTGCTCAACCGCGACGATGCGCGAGTGCGGCGCATGGCCCTGGCCGGCCATCGCATCATCAGC
>CAJBYR010000072.1 GCA_903959855.1 uncultured beta proteobacterium | reverse complement strand
GGTACGGTGACGGCACCGATCGCCGGCCTCGTGGCGCAGCGCCATGTCGAAGCCGGGGAAATGGCGACACCCGGCAAACCGCTGATCACCATCTTCGACCCGAAAGGCCTGCGCGTGATCGCCAGCCTGCCGCAGTACAAGCTGGCCGAGTTGAAGAAGTCCGCGCGTGCCCGCATCGAGTTTCCCGAAAGCGGGCGCTGGATCGACGTGCAGCGCATCGAAATCCTGCCGACCGTGGATGCGCGCAGCCATACGGCGACGGCGCGCCTTTACTTGCCGGAGAACGTCGAGGGCGTGGTGCCGGGCAGTTACGCTCGCGCCCATTTCACCATCGGCCAGGCGAAGAAGCTCACCGTGCCGCCGGCCGCGGTATTGCGCCGCGGCGAAGTCACCGCCGTGTATGTACTGGATGACAAGGGCGCGGCACGGCTGCGTCAGGTGCGTTTGGGCGAAGCGGTCGCAGGCGGCGAGCTCGAAGTGCTGGCTGGCATAAATTCGGGCGAGCGCGTCAGCCTGACGCCTTTGAAAGCCGGCATTGAGCTCAAGGCGGCGCCAGCCGCCGCAGCGCGCTGAAACCGGAGCCTGGCATGGGCATTTCCGGCCGCATCGCCGAGTATTTCCTCAGGAATTCCCTGACGCCGTTGATCGCGCTGATCGCTCTGCTGCTCGGCATCGGCGCCACGCTGGTAACGCCGCGCGAGGAAGAGCCGCAGATCAACGTCACCATGGCCAATGTCTTCGTGCCGTTTCCGGGCGCGTCGGCCCGCGATGTCGAGGCTCTGGTGGCGCGTCCGGCCGAGCAGGTGTTGTCGCGCATTGCCGGCATCGAGCACGTGTATTCCGTATCGCGTCCGGGCATGGCGGTGATCACCGTGCAATACCTGGTTGGCGAGGACCCGATCCAGGCCCTGGTGCGGCTCTACGACACCATCAATTCACACAAGGACTGGCTTTCGCCCAACCTCGGCGTGCTTGATCCCATTGTCAAGCCGAAGGGCATCGACGATGTGCCGATCGTGACGCTGACCTTCCACAGCGCCGATCCCTTGAAGTCGGCCTTTGAATTGCAGCAGGTGGCGCGCGCCACAGAGATCGACCTGAAGCGCATTCCCGGCACGCGCGACGTCGCCACCATCGGCGGCCCCGGTCACGTGATCCGCGTCGTCATGGATGCCGACCGCATGAACGCGCACGGCATCACGGCCCAGGACCTCAAGGCCGCGCTGCAGGTGTCGAACGCTTCGCAACCGGCCGGCGCCCTGGTTTCCGGCAACAAGGAGTTGCTGGTCCAGACCGGCACCTATATCGAATCCGCCGCTGACGTGAAGCGCCTGGTGGTCGGTGTTTACGAGCGCAAGCCGGTGTACCTGGCTGACGTCGCGCAGGTGGTGGACGGCCCCGACCAGCCGTCGCGTTATGTCTGGCACGGGACCAAGAACGGAGAGTCGCCGGCGGTGACGCTCTCGATATCGAAGAAGCCCGGCGTCAATGCTGCCGATGTCGCCGAATCGGTGATCGCGCGCGCCGAGGCGCTCAAGGGCACGGTGATACCCGAGGGCGTCGAGTTCTCGGTGACGCGCAACTACGGCGCCACCGCCACCGACAAGGCGCAGAAGCTGATCGGCAAGCTGATCTTCGCCACGATGTTCGTCGTACTGCTGGTGCTCTTTGCCCTCGGCAAACGCGAGGCGGTGATCGTCGGCGCGGCGGTGACGCTGACTTTGGCGGCGACGCTGTTCGCTTCCTGGGCCTATGGATTCACCTTGAATCGCGTGTCGCTGTTCGCACTGATCTTCTCAATCGGAATCCTGGTCGACGACGCCATCGTGGTGGTGGAGAACATCCACCGCTGGACCCTGCTGCATCCCGAAAAGCCGCTGTGGGAAATCATTCCGCCGGCCGTCGATGAAGTCGGCGGGCCGACGATTCTTGCCACCTTCACCGTGATCGCGGCCCTGCTGCCGATGGCCTTCGTCACCGGCCTGATGGGCCCCTACATGAGCCCGATCCCGATCAATGCCTCGATGGGCATGTTCATCTCCCTGGCCATCGCCTTCGTCATCACGCCCTGGCTGGCGCTGAAGATGATGAAGCCGGTCGCGCACGGTGCGGCCGGGCATGTCGTCGATCCCACCACCGCCAGGCTCGACCGCTTCTTCCGCCGTCTCATGTCGCCGCTGCTCGATCCGCGTACCGGCGCGTCGGCGCGGCGCAAACTGTGGCTCGGCATCCTGGTCGCGATCCTGGCCTCGGTCAGCCTGGGCTTCTTCAAGCTGGTGGTGCTGAAGATGCTGCCCTTCGACAACAAGAGCGAATTCCAGATCGTGCTCGACATGCCGGTCGGCACGCCGCTCGAAGAAACCGCAAAAGTTCTGCGCGAAATCTCCGCCGAGATCGCGCAGGTGCCCGAAGTTGCCGACTACCAGGCCTACGCCGGCACCGCCGCGCCGATCAACTTCAACGGTTTGGTGCGTCAGTACTACCTGCGCAGCGCACCGGAAATGGGCGACATCCAGGTCAACCTGGTCGGCGCCAAGCATCGCGACCGCCAGAGCCACGAGATCGCCGTCTCGGTGCGCGACCGCGTGGTGGCGGTGGCCAAGAAGCATGGCGGCAACGCCAAGGTGGTCGAAGTGCCACCCGGCCCGCCGGTCATGTCGCCCATCGTCGCCGAGGTCTATGGCCCCGACTACGCCGGACAGATCGCCGTGGCGAAGCAGGTGCGTGCGGCATTCGAAACCACGACCGACATCATCGGCGTCGATGACACCATCGATGAGGACGCGGAAAAACTGGTGCTGCGCGTCAATCAGGCCAAGGCCGCGCTGCTCGGCGTGGCGCAGAAGGACATCGTTGAGGTGGTGCGCATGGGGCTGTCCGGCGAGGACGTGACCCCGGTGCACGACGGCGACGCCAAGTACGAAATCCCGGTGCGCATCGTGCTGCCGGCCGAACGCCAGAACAGCATCGACCAGTTGCTCAAGCTCAAAGTGCGTGGCCGCGACGGAGCCCTGGTGCCGGTGTCGGAGGTGGTCGAGATCAAGCGTATGCTGCGCGAGAAGCTGATCTACCACAAGGACCTGCTGCCCGTGGTCTTCGTCACCGGTGACATGGGCGGCAAGCTGGATTCGCCACTGTACGGCATGTTCGACATCCGCAACAAGCTGACTGACCTGAAACTGCCTCAGGGCGGCACGCTCGGCGAATATTTCTTCAAGCAGCCGAAGGACCCCTACGCCCAGTACTCGATCAAGTGGGACGGCGAATGGCAGGTGACCTATGAGACCTTCCGCGACATGGGCGCCGCCTATGCCGTCGGCCTGATCCTGATCTACCTGCTGGTGGTGGCGCAGTTCAAGAGCTACCTCGTGCCGCTGATCATCATGGCGCCTATTCCGCTCACCATCATCGGCGTCATGCCCGGCCATGCCCTGTTCGGCGCTCAATACACGGCGACTTCGATGATCGGCATGATCGCGCTGGCCGGCATCATCGTGAGGAACTCGATCCTGCTGGTGGACTTCATCAACGAGCAGGTCGCGGGCGGCATGGACTTCGCCGAAGCCGTGATCCAGGCCGCCGCGGTACGCGCCAAGCCGATCGTGCTGACGGGCCTCGCCGCCATGCTCGGTGCGCTGTTCATCGTCGATGACCCGATCTTCGCCGGACTGGCGCTGTCCCTGATCTTCGGCATCCTCGTTTCCACCATGCTGACGCTGGTGGTGATCCCGGTTCTGTATTACGCGGCGATGCAAGGCCGCATCGTCAAACCCCAGGCAACCTCATAAGGAGCTTCACATGACCGTCAATCAAATCGTTCGCATCGTCGCCGGATTCTTCATCCTCACCTCGCTGGTCCTCGCCCACGTCATGGGCCAGGTCGACATGAGCAAGCTGTCCTGGTTGTGGTTCACCGCCTTCGTCGGCGCCAACCTGTTCCAGAGCGGCTTCACCAAGTTCTGCCCGCTGGACATGATCCTGAAGAAGCTGGGCGTGCCGGAAACGACCGGCAATAGCTGCGCCTAAAAGTAATAGATCGCCATGTCGCCAGCGCCGTCCGCAAGGGATACCGCCCCCTGCTGCGCACGGGGCATAGTTTTCAGCGTGTGCTGGCTGCGCGGTTACGCGTCGAGGAAACTCTGGACCGCCTGTTCCAGCGGTGTCAACTCCCGCTCGACAATGTTCCAGATCAGCGAAAGGTCGACACCGAGATACTGGTGCGCGAGGATGTTGCGAGTACCGGCAATTCTGGCCCACGGAACCTCCGGTCGTAGCTCGGCAAGGCTATCGGGGCCGAGATCGCGGACGATCTGCCCCACAGTTTCGAAATTTCGGATCACCGCATCCTGAGTCTTGCGGTCGTTCATGAACTGTTGGCGCCCATCCACGGTGTATTCGCGGATACGTTGCAGACAATCCGCGAGATGCCGTAGATAGACCTGCCGGTCTTTCATAAGGGGCGGGCTTCGGCGAGAACACGTTCCCGCAAGTGGATACTCAGGCTCGCTTCGGTGACGACATCGGCACGGCGGCCAAGCATGGATTCAATATCGAGTTGCAGTCCGACCAGGTCGTAAAGTGATCGCTCCGGCCCGAAATCGACCAGCAGATCAATATCGCTCTCGGCTGTGTCGCTGCGTCGCGCGACCGAGCCGAAAACCCGCACGTTTCCCGCGCCATGCCGGTTGGCGGCGGCGAGAATTTCATCTCTCCTGTCGTGCAGTGTGTCGAGTGTGCCCATGACTGATTCGCCTATCGGCGAGATGGATGCCGAAGTTTATCCCGATCGAGGCTCGGGCGAACAGGCGCGTCAGTTCCGCACCCGGCGAGGGCGCGCGCATCAAGGCTTCGCCGACGAGGAAGGCATGCACGCCGCGAGAGGTCATCAGCGCGACATCAGCCGGGGCGAGGATGCCGGATTCGGTGACCACGATGCGGTTGGCGGGGATGCGGCCGAGCTGTGGCAGCGTGGCGGCGAGACTGACCTTGCTGTTCCTCGCCCGCGTATGGGCCGGCTGAACATCAGGCAATTGTTTTGCCGCCTTCGTCGGCGCCAACCTGTTCCAGAGCGGCTTCACAAAATCCTGTCCGCCGGACATGATCCTGAAGAAGCTGGGCGTGCCGGAAACCACCGGCAATAGCTGCGCCTGACGCGGGGCGCGATGCAAGGGCCTATGTCATTCGGCGTATTGCAAAACGAGGAAATTGCGTCCGGGTATTGAATTTCGCATTGTTTCGAGGCAGGATGCGGCGCTGCTTTGAGAATTCATCGCTATCTTCATTCCCTGATTGCCTTCGCGAATAGGCCCCTCCATGAGAAACAAGTATTTTTCCCCGCTGGCTTTGCTTGCCCCGTTGATCCTGGGCGGGTGCGTTGCCATGCAAAGCCACAACGAAACCGCCACCATGGTCAAGGCCAGTGGCGCCGCCGGTGATTTCAAGGCCGCCATCGCACAACTCGATCAGCGGAATCCGTCAGCGGAGAACAAGAAGGAGTTGCTCTACAACATGGAGCGGGGCGAATTGCTGCGCCTCGACCGGCAGTACGGGCAGAGCACCGAGGTATTCCTGGTGGCTGATGCAAAGGTCAATGCCTGGGAAGAAGCGGCAAAGACCGACCCGCAGCGACTCCTCGGCATGGTGGGCGCGTCGCTGATCAGCGAACGTCTGAAGGAGTATGAAGGCCAGGACTATGAAAAGGTCTGGCTGACCACCCGTATTGCCATGAACCGGATTGGCGTGTCTGACTTCGACAAGGCTCGTGTCGATGTCAAGCGCACCCATGAACGCGAGGCGATCATTGCGGAGTTTCGTTCCAAGGAGACTTCCGAGGCCGAAGCGGAAGCCAAGGCGAAGGGTGCGCAAACCACCAACACGGAACTGAACGGCTACCCGGTCGAGACCCTCAATGATCCGGAGGTGCTCGCGTTGAAGAATGGCTACCAGAACGCGCTGAGCCACTACCTTGCCGGCTTTCTTTACGAGGCGCTCAATGAAAGCGGACTGGCCGCGCCGGGCTACCGCAAGGCCATTGAGTTGCGTCCTGGCGTTGGCGTGCTTGAGGAAGGCCTTAGCGGCCTTGATTCCCGGACCAGTGTGACCTGGAAACGCAAGCAGCGCCAGACCGACGTCCTGTTTCTCGTCGAGTACGGCACCGCGCCGGCGCGAGTGCCGAAGGCATTTACGATTCCGATCCCGGTTCGTAGCGGCATACGCACAGTCAGCATCTCCTACCCGACGATTGACCCATCCACGTCGCCGCAGCTTGCTTCGCTGATCGTTGCGGACAAGACGCTGCCCTTGGGCAATGTCGTCGACCTCAACCTGATGGCGCGCCGGGTCTTGAAGGACGAGATGCCGGGCATGGTCCTGCGCGGCATGACGCGGGCCATCGCCAAGGGCGTGTTGCAGGACGAGTTGTCCAAAAACGCCGGCATGTTCGGTTCGATTATTGGCAGCGTTGCCTCGGCGGTGACCGAACAGGCTGATGACCGCATCTGGCGGATGTTGCCGGAGCGGGTGTATGTAGCCCGCGCCCATTTGCCGCCGGGCGAACACAAGGTGACCGTGAATGGCCGTGAATTCGGCCCCATCAAGATTGATGGACAATACGCGGTGGTGCCCTTGCGGTTTTATGAATCGGTGGCCCTGGTCGGCGAGGTGGGCAGCATTGGCAAACTGCCGGAACAGGAACTGCCGCCGCCGCCAGTTGCGGCACCGGTGAAGTCCAAGGCGGTTTCGGTGAAGACCACGAAGAAGACCCAAACCAGCGCCAAGAAGCCCGAAGCGCAGACAACAGCGAAATGAGATTGGAGTATGCGATGAAACTGAGGAACATTCTGTTGCCCCTTGCGTTGGCTCTGACGGTTGGCACCGCGATGGCGCAATCGGGTACCCCGACGGGTACGCCCGCCGCCGTGGCGGCAAAAATTCAGTTGCGCGGCGATGCCAATGATCTCGTGATTCCGGAAATCCGCATCGTCCGGCGCAATGACGTGATGGTGGTGCAGGCCGACATGAAGAACACCACCGAGTCGAACCGCACCGTGTTCTATCGTTTTCGTTGGCTGGACAGCAGCGGAAGCCAGGTCGGCGATGGCGAATCCTGGAAGCAGATGACCGTTCTCGGGCATCAGATCCAGACTGTGAAAAGCGTCGCGCTGCATTCGTCGGCGGTCGATTTTCGTATTGAAATGAACGTCGAGACCCAGTAAGCGGAGAATCCCATGTCCAAATTGCCCTTGATCCTCGTGCTGCTTGCCTCCGTCGCGCTATCGGCCTGTGCCACTGGCGTCCAGTCGCCGGTGGTGCGCTATGACCGCCAGGTCAGCTACATGGATGCCAATAGCCTTGCTCCGCAATCCTCCGCCGTTGATTTCCGTCCGGAAATGAACGCAAAGACACAGTAAAGGGAGATCTCACATGACCCAGCAGTTCATGATTCCGGTACTCCTTGCCTCGCTGTTGCTTTCGGCGTGCGCGACGGGTGTTCAATCACCGGTGGTGCGCTTTGACCGGCAAGTTAACTATGGCGATGCCAAGTCGGTTGAGCTTGTAACCAACGAATTCGGTTCGTCCGACCTGCAGATGATCGCTGAAAAAATGGTCGGCAGCCTGCTTGAAACTGGCATCTTCCAGGGGCGGCCAACCGTGACCATTTCGACGGTCAAGAACAAGACCAGCGAATACATCGATACGACCAACGTCATGAACTCGATCCAGACCGCGCTGGTCAAGTCGGGCAAGGTCAGGTTTACCCGTGCCATCACCGAAATGCAGGCCGGCGTCGATGAACTGCAGCGGCAGAACCAGAGCGGGCTCTACAAGAACAAGACCACCGCCAAGGTCGGGCAGATGACGGCCGCGAAGTACAGCATGGAAGGTGAGCTGACCAGCATCGTCAAGCAGAACAACAGCACCAAGGATGTCTTCTACAAATTCACCCTGAAAATGTTCGACGTCGAAGAAGGCACGATCGAATGGCAGGACGAGAAAGAAATCCGCAAGACCAGCAAGCGCTGACCGGAGGCAATCATGAAACTGTCTGTACTATTCCGCATCCTGCCGATCGTCGGCGCAACCGTGATCGGCTCATCGGCGCTGGCCCAGGCCGTGCCGAAGATCGCCGTCACGGACCTGGCGTATTCCCAAACCGTCGCTGAATATTTCGAGGCGGCAACCATCAAGTCGTCCTCGAATGTTCATGCCAACAAGGCGACGCTGACAACCGATAGCCAGACCACCGGCAGTTACGTGGCGGGAACCCATAACTACATCGACCATCGCGAACTGGGCTCTTTCTCCAACGACATCAAGGGTGCCTTGCTGCGCGGTACGACCTTTCGCCTGGTGCAGGGCAAGCGCTTCGACAGCGGCGAACCCCAGCCGACCAAGGCCGAGCAGGCATTGAACCAGCTGCAGTCCGGCAAGATTGCAAAGCCGGTGAAGCAACCGGACGTCAAGGACATCATTGCGCGGATCAAGAAGGGCGAGTTCCCCGGTGCCGACTATGTGCTGTTCGGGGTGTTGTCGAATGTCGAGTTCCGCAACGAATTGTCGCCGCTGCAGGGGACTTCCAGTACCACCCGCCAGTTCAGCCTCGATCTGCTGGCGGATTTTTCGCTGATCAATACCAAGAACTATGAGATCAAGGCAGCGTTTTCGGCGCAGGGTGCGGGCAGCGAAACCAAGATCTTCTCCGGTCGCGGGGATGTGATTCCGCCGAACCGCTCGAAGGTGATGCGCGAGACTTCACAGACCTTGGCGAAGAATGTTTTTGAGCAATTGGCAGATCAGCTTGGGCTGTCCGACCCGGCGATGGGCAATCGCGTTCGTCCGCAGATGGGTAGCGGTGGCGCATATGCAGCCCCCCCGGCCGGCCAACCCGCGGCTGAGCAGGTGCAAATCCTCAAGTAATCGCCGCCTTGGCGTTACTTTCTGTCAGGCAGGCAGGCCTGACGCTGGGTTTGCTGCTCGCGTCAGCTTGCAGTGCCTGGGAACCGGCTTCCGGCCCGTTCGGCCCGGAAGCAATGCCACCGGGCTGGCGCACAGAGGTAGTCCTCGGTGGCTCGCCGGAGCGCCGGATCATTGCCCTGCGCCGCGAGCCAACCCAGGGCCCGGCATTGTTCCGTCTGATCGTCATTCCCGGTTCGGGATGTACCGGCTTTGCGCCATTTGCCGGCCGGTATTTCAACGGCCTGACGAAGGCGCAGGTCATTGTGCTGCATAAGCCCTATGCAGATTTGTTCGCCGGGCCGGCACCCGCCGGGTGCTCCGCCGAGTTCGTGCGCAATGATGCGCTCGGCAGCTGGCGCGATGACGCAATTGCAGCATTGAGGCAGTTGCCCCCGGGTGATGCCGCCTCCTTGCCGGCCATCGTGCTCGGCATTTCAGAGGGAGCCGAGATCGCGCCTTATCTACTCCCGGCAATTTCCAATCCCATGGGCATGGTTTTGCTTTCGGCGACCGGGCTGGACCCGGCGGTCGCCGGCGAAATGCATGCCGAGAGATCAGGCCAGCGCGCGGCCTGGACGCGCCTCAAGGAAACATCGGCATCGAGCCAGCCGGACGGCATGATTGTCGAAGGTCGCAGCCTGCGCTACTGGCGCGACATGTTTGGCTGGAAGCTGACAGCCGCGCTGGCAGAGACCGGGCTTCCCTTGCTGCGTGTCTGGGGTAGCGACGATGCGCTGTTACCCCAGGAGGCCTATGACAGGTTTCGCTCGTTGCCCGCGGCCAATAGCATGCAAATCTGCGATTGGCGTCTTGCGGAGGCAGACCATGGTTTGCAGGGGCGGCGCGGCGACGGCGTACAACTGCTCTGGAGGCAACTTGAGCGCTGGGCTGCGACAGGGCGGCTGGATTGCGGCAACGACATGGGCCGGCTTCGCTGACTTTCCGTCCCGCGGCAGCCGTGCGGTCGGGCTCAGGCGAACAGCCGCGCCAGTTCTGCGCCGGGCGAGGGCGCACGCATGAAGGCTTCGCCGACGAGGAAGGCCTGCACGCCGCGCGAGGTCATCAGCGCCACGTCGGCCGGGGCGAGGATGCCCGATTCGGTGACCACGATGCGGTCGGCAGGAATCCGGCCAAGCTGTGACAGGGTGGTATCGAGATCGACCTCGAAGGTACGCAGGTTGCGGTTGTTGATGCCGACCAGCGGCGTCTTGAGTTGCAGTGCTACGTCCAGTTCGGCGGCATCGTGGCATTCCACCACTACCGACATGCCGAGGGCAAAGGCGATGGCTTCCATCTCCTGCATCTGCGGGAGCGAGAGTGCATCGACGATCAGCAGGATGGCGTCGGCCCCCATGGCGCGGGCTTCATACACCTGCCAGGGATCGACCAGGAAATCCTTGCGCAGCACCGGCAGCGCGCAGGCCGCGCGCGCCGCGCGCAAGTACTCGGCCGAGCCCTGGAAGAAGGGCTGGTCGGTCAGCACCGACAGGCAGGCGGCACCGTGCTTTTCGTAATCCGCGGCGATGTCGGCGGGGCGGAAGTCCGCCCGGATCACGCCCTTGGAGGGGCTGGCCTTCTTGATCTCGGCGATGACCGCCGTACCACCAGCGCCAATTCTTTTTCGAATCGAGCCAACGAAATCTCTTGCCGGCGCCTGTGCCTCGGCCTCGGCACGCATAGCGGCCAGCGGCTTGGCGGCCTTGCCGGCCGCGACCTCCTCGCGCTTTACGGCGAGTATTTTCTCAAGGATGTCCGCCGCCATCAGCCGAACTTCTTGGTGAAGGCGACGAACTCGTCGAGCTTCTTGCGCGCCGCGCCGCTGGCAATGGTTTCCCGCGCCCTGGCGATGCCCGCGCCGATCGAGTCGGCCAGGTTGGCCGTATAGAGGGCGGCGCCGGCGTTCAGCGTGACGATCTCGCGCGGCGTGCCGGGCTTGTTGTCCAGCGCCTCGAGCAGCATGGCTTTGGATTCGGCGGCATCGGCGACGCGCAGGCCGCGGTTGGACATCATGGCCAGGCCGTAGTCCTCGGGATGGATTTCGTATTCGGTAATCTTGCCGTTCTTCAGTTCGCCGACCAGCGTGGCGGCGCCGAGCGAGATTTCGTCCATGCCGTCCTTGCCCCAGACCACCATGACGTGGTCGGCACCGAGCTGCTGCATGACACGCACCTGGATGCCGACCAGATCGGGGTGGAACACGCCCATCAGGGTGTTCGGCGCGCCGGCCGGATTGGTCAGGGGCCCCAGGATGTTGAAGATGGTGCGCACGCCCATTTCGCGCCGCACCGGAGCGACGTTCTTCATCGCCGGATGGTGGTTGGGGGCGAACATGAAGCCGCAGCCGATGGCCTCGATGCATTCGCCGACCTGGGCGGGCGTGAGCATGATGTTGGCGCCGAAGGCTTCCAGCACATCGGCGGCGCCGGACTTCGACGACACGCTGCGGTTGCCGTGCTTGGCCACGGTGGCCCCGGCCGCTGCGGCAACGAACATGGATGCCGTGGAGATGTTGAAGGTATGCGCGCCATCGCCGCCGGTGCCGACGATGTCCACGAAGTGGGGATTGTGTGGCGTGTCGACCTTGGTCGACAGTTCGCGCATGACCGTGGCCGCGGCGGCGATCTCGCCCAGCGTTTCCTTCTTCACGCGCAGGCCGGTGAGGATGGCGGCGACCATCAGCGGCGAGATCTCGCCTTTCATGATCTGCCGCATCAGGTGCAGCATTTCGTCGTGGAAGATTTCGCGGTGCTCGATGGTGCGCTGGAGTGCTTCCTGGGGAGTGATCATGATCAGTCTTTCTTCAAGAAATGTTTCAGGAGTTCATGGCCGCATTCGGTGAGTATTGATTCAGGATGGAACTGCACGCCTTCCACATCGAGATCGCGGTGGCGCACGCCCATGATTTCGCCATCCTCGGTCCATGCGGTGACTTCAAGGCAGGCCGGCAGCGTCTCGCGGCGGATCGCCAGCGAATGGTAGCGGGTTACGGTCAGCGGATTCGGCAGGCCGGCGAAGACGCCTTTCCCTTCATGGATGACGGGCGAGGTCTTGCCGTGCATCAAGGTTTTGGCATGCACGATTTCGCCGCCGAAGGCCGCGCCGATGCTCTGGTGGCCGAGGCAGACGCCGAGCAGCGGAATCTTTCCCGCAAACTCCTTGATCGCCGCCACCGAGATGCCGGCTTCGGCCGGTGAGCAGGGGCCGGGCGAGACGACGATGCGCGCCGGGTTCATCGCGGCGATTTCCTTGAGGGTGATTGCGTCGTTGCGGAACACCTTGACGTCCTCGCCGAGTTCGCCGAAGTACTGCACCAGGTTGTAGGTGAAGCTGTCGTAGTTGTCGATCAT
>CAJBYR010000071.1 GCA_903959855.1 uncultured beta proteobacterium | reverse complement strand
GTGCCCAGGGGGAAGCAATGCGCTTCACCGGCTGCGATGAAGCGTCGCGTCGCGCCGTTGCCATCGGTGGCCTGGCCGCGATACTCCTCAAAGACGATGCCGCCGAAGGTGAAGCCGGCACGCACGTCATCACGCAGGATCGCGCCTTGCTGGTAGTTCTCGTAGGCTTTCTCGACGACCGGGTGGGCGATGAGCTTTTCGAAGAACTCGGGTGAGCACAGGCAACGCACCGCCGTCATGAACTCACCGCGCAGGTTGTCTTCGATGTGCGCCAGGACATCGACGCACTTCTGGCGAACCTTGGTGGCATCGGTCGTCAAGGCGAAATTGACCGTCTTGGGCGTGATCTGGAACTCGCCGTAGAGATCGTAAAGCGTCGATCCATCGGCATCCAGGATCACCCCTTTGAGGGCGCCCATGCGCAAGTGCTCCAGGGTGATCGCGTGCTTGTTCCGCATCGTTTCCAGATGACGCGCCATGACCCCGGCGATGGTCTCCAGTTCTGTTTCGGAACCGAAGGCGCGCAGGCCCTGGACTTCCTCGGGCAGCACCACATCGTCGTGCGGGATGTGCGGGATCACGAAGGAGCGCATCTTGCGCTTGTCGCGACTACCCACGGTGCCGGGACTGCCCACCGGCAGGGTCGGCAGCAGGTTCAGCACCCCATTCTTTTCCTCGACGAGGATTTGACGGAAACGCACCGGGCGAACCGGAAACAGATTGAGGGATTCCAGCCGGCCATAGCGGTTCGGCAGGTGATTGATGGCGGCCGTGAGATTCGCCATCGTGAAGGCGGGATTCGAGAACGGGTTTTGCATGGAAAGACTCCTCGGCGAATTGGGTTAGACAGCGCGGCGAACAAGCACGCCCAGTGCTTTCAACTGGGCAATGGCAGCGGCTTTTTGTGGGGCAGTGATGCCGACCGGCCAGGTCAGCGCGTGATCGGCCACCACGGCATGGCGCGTGATCACCACACCGTCGGGACGGTCGATCAAGGTGGCGTCGACGGCGGCCGTCAGGACGCCGGCTGCGACTTCGGTGCCATCGGTTGCAGCAGGATCGAGCGCCTTCACTTTCTCGGTGAGGGTGTCGATCCCAACCACCGCCCCGAGGACGAGGTTTTGGCCGGCGGCGACGGTGAGTTGATCGCGCGAATAGAGGTTCGGAGCTTCGTACTTGAGCAGGTCGCCCAGATTGAGACCTTCGGTAATGACAGGCATGACTTATTCCTTTCCAGTGAGTTTCTTGATGGCCGCCATCAGGGGATTGGCGGCATGACGATGGGGTGCGGCATCCCCGTCGATCGGAGTAATCGTCGAGTGGATCTCGACGCTTTCTGCACGGGCCGCCAGGAGCGACTTCCGAACCTGAGATTCAGTCGCGCCCTCGGACAGGAAGCGGGCGGTCAGTTCGGAGTGACCGGCGAGTTGGCACAGTTCGGCGATGGCAATGGCGTCAGCGCGCGAGGCGCCAGGTGCTGCCGGGGTAAGGGCATCCTCGGCCGGGGTCGCATCCGTGACGGGCGAGGCCGGTACGGTGGCCGGGTCGATAACAACGGGTACATCAGGGTGTTCAGGAAGCGACATGGTCGGGTTCTCCAGAAGGGTGGGAGGGGATGCAGTAATGGCTGTGGTAAATGAGCGCGTGGGACCGGATACCGCGTGGCCGCGCGCTCGACGTGCCACCAAAAAACTGCTGAAGTCGGCCAGCACCCCGTCAAGGCTGCCAACGGCATCGGCCAGCCCCACGGTCACGGCGTCCTGGCCGAAATAGATGCCGGCCTGGGTCGCCCGCACGGCATCGACGTCGAGCGCGCGCATCGCCGCGACATGCGCGAGGAAGATTCCGTAGAGGCGATCGACCTCGGTTTGCAGGCGGGCATGCGCGTGGGGATCGAGGGGCTCGTGTGGCGAGAAATCGCTTTTCTGATCCCCTGCCGTGATGGCGGTGTAGCGGTAGCCCTGTTGGGTATCCCGCGCGGTCTGGTCGACATGCATGGCAATCACGCCAATGGAGCCGACCCCACCGGTGCGGGTGATAGTCAGGCGCGACGCGGCACTACCGATGGCATACGCCGCCGAGAAGGCGGAATCCGACGCCAGTGCCCAGATCGGTTTCAGTGCGTCTGCCGCCCGAATCCGCTCGCCCAGTTCAAATACCCCGCCGGCCTCGCCGCCCGGGGAATCGATGTCGAGCAAGATGCCCTCGACACCCGGGTCGGTCAGCGCGGCATCGACCAGGTCGGCGATGTCCGTGTAGGACGTAAAGCCCGAGGCGGGATCCAGACCCATGGTGCGACGGACCAACGAGCCCACCACCGGAATCACGGCAATGCCCGCATTTGCGTCCAATCGAGCATCAATGCGCGCTCGAGCGACCGGCATGGCCACGGCCGCCGTGGCGTCGGGCCAGCCAATACGCTCGCCCAGCACCGAGAGAATGATGTCCAGCTTCGAGCGTGCAAGCAGCAGCGGCGTCCCGTAGAGACGGGACGCAAGATGAGGCAAGTGCATATCAGGGGGTCTCCGAAGAATCGGTGGAAACGGCGGTCGGTAAAACGGGCGCGGTTGCAGTCGGCTGGTCGTGCCGGGGATCACTTTCGAACACCAGTCCCAGGGCATCGGCCCGGGCGTTATCCGCCGCAATCTCGCGATCGACATCCTCGGCGTCGTAACCAAAGGACGAGATGGCCTCCGAACGGGAGAGCAGACCCGACCGGATGGCGGTGAGCATGGCGTCAAACTCCTTCTTGGGATCCACCCACTGCCAGCCCTGGGGAATCCACTTCACCGACAGATACTCGCGGCGTTTGACCACGCCGCCGCGCACATAACCGGGCAGCGACAGCGCGCCCTCAAGCACGGCTTGTTCGATAAACGCGCGCCAGATGGGCCGGCACAATTGATGGACGAGCACGCCATGCTGCAAGGCTTCGCAACGGCGACGGAATTCCAGAAGACCGGCACGGATTGATGAGTAATTGACCTGGGTGAGATCCCCGGTCAGTTGCTCATAGGTGACCCCCATGGCGGCGGCGACTGCACGAAACTGCATACGCAGAAACTCGGCATAGCTCGCGCCGACATCCGCCGGCTGGCTGAACTTGACGTCCTCTCCCGGCTCCAGAATCTGCAGCGTGCCGGGTTCGAGTCCGGCGAGCGCGACACCGTTCTGATCCGCCACACCTTCGCCCAGCAGGTTGTCCTCGGGAGCGAGACGGGTGATGAAGCCGGCGAACATGGCAGCGGTTTTTTTGCGCACCAGTTCGGCGTCGTCATATTGGTCAAGCTCGTTCAACTTCACCAGCGCCCGGGCGAGCCACGGTTCCCCACGAATCTGCCCCGGACGCAGCGGCCGGAAGAGATGCAGTATTTCGGACGCATTGACCCGCACGGTCTCCATGCCGCCACTGCCGGACATGGGGGCCAGTGCTCCATCCTCGGGGTGGGAGCGGTATAGGTGATAGGCCACTCGGCGTCCCAACCGGTCGAACTCGATCCCGGCGCGAATGGCATTGCCGTTGTCGGCCGTGGTGTTCATCGTGACTGGCAGGTGTTCGGGTTCCAACACCTGCAATTGCAGGGCCACCGCCAGACCATCCTCGGGGCGCCGATAGCGCATCCGCACCAGGGCTTCGCCGCCTTCCAACATCGCCCGGCAGGCCATTGCCTGCAGACCATAAAAATCGGTCAGGCCGGCGGCGTCGGCGTCCAGTGTCCAGTCACGCCACAGGGCTTGGATGCGCTCCCGCAGGACCGCATCTGCCACCAGGGACTGTGGCTTGATGCCGGTACCGATGGCGTTGGCCACATAGGATTCCAGTGCGGCATTGGCCCAGGCATTGCGACGCACCAGATCCCGGCTCTTGGTGCGCAGTTCCGTTTGTGTGGCGGCGAGTGCCGCGACCGCCCCCGGGTTGGCCGGTAGCCACGCAAACGAGCGACGGCCGCCCCCTGCCGCCTCGTGCAGGGGGGTGCCGCCGAACATCCGGAGGCCGATGCGTCTCAGCCAACGCATCTCAGAATCCCTTGGACGTGGTGACGCGGATCTGCCGGGGTGCCTTGGGCCACAGGCCGCTGGCCACCGCCTGATCGTGCAGGTCGCGCTTTACCGTTTCGATGGCGGATTGCAATTCCTCCACCGTGCGGTACTCGACCGTCTTGTCGCCGAAGGTGACGCGCTTTTCACCTTTGGCCAATGCGGTTTCCAGGGCCGTCAGTTGATCCTGACTGTGTGCCATCAGCGATACACCACGAGATTCATTTCGGTGGTGTCGGTCAATGACGTGTTTCCGGTCGCGCAAACCACGTCCACATAGGCGGCCGTCTTCGCATCCGAGGTCGATCGCGCGAGCGCGGTGCGGGCCGTACCGGTATTGACCGAACTTCGGGCAAAGGCCAGCCAGCAGTAGTTGGCATCGGCAAATGGAACGGCGAACGTGATGCGATAGCGCCCGGTGGCCAGACGCGTAACCCCGGACACGTTGTGCGACGCACGGACCTGGATCGTTCCGCCGTTATAGCCGAACGTTACCCAGGCGCGGGCCAGACCTGGATGCTCTGGACGGACCAGTGCCTTGATCTCATTCGCTAGCCGGGTGGCCAGTGCGCTGATCTGTGACGCCAGACTCATGCTCAGGCGATCAAGGCGGCTTCGAAGATGGCAACGAAGTCAGTGGCGGTATTCCCGACATCGGTACTCGCCACCGCGCCAATGTTGGTTCGCGCCTGCAATTGCTCAGGGGCCGTCAGCGTCTGCGCTGCATCGAAGCGCACGCGCTTGTCGATGGCCGCCGTGAGCGCGGCAATGCCAGTCTGATCGTTCTGCAAGGCCTGTTGCAGTTCCAGCAAGGTGTCGTAGGCGGCGTCGGCGCCACCGAGAATCTGAGCACGCAGATCATCGAGCAGCGTGACGATCTTGGATGCCGAGAAGGTCGTGGTGGTGCTGCCCGGTGTCAGGTCATCAATCACCGCGAACGCCGTGATGACGGTCTTGAGCTCATTGATCGCCGCGACCAGCGTGGACTTGTCGGTGGTCGAGAGTGACGAGAGATTGCCGATCTTGGAATAGACCGCTTTGAACTCGTCGGCGACACGAATGACCAGGCTGTGGATTTGGGTTTGCAGACTCATGGAGTGGATTCCTTTGGTTGTGGTTTCAGGTCAGCCAGCGGCTGCGGATCAAGCGACGCCCCGGATTGCGGGCGCCAGAAACAGCGAGGCCACCGCGATGGGTGGACTCGGCATTCGGTTCGTCAGAGACTTCATTGGGATCGACACTCGCGATCCCGAATTGCTTTTCCAGTTCTCGCCAGTGGCGTTCCTCGAAGCGATCGAGGCCTGAGGCCGCCGCAGCGGCCCGGGCATAGACGTAGCAGTCGAGCGCTTCGTTACGCTCACGCATCTTTTGCCACTCACGGATGGCGAAGCCGTTCCTGTCACGCCGGGTAATCAACTGCTCGGCGCATAGTTGCTGCAGGAACTCGGCATCCACCTTGGGAAGATGAACAAACCCAGCCGGATAGCGGATCGTCAGACCGTCCTCGGCCACCTCCGGCGATTTCCGGAGGTTGTTGTAGAACTCCAGCTTGGCAATGCCACCCGTGACCGAAAACACCTTGATGCCTCGGCGCAGTTTCTTTCCGCCAGACGTGGCATCCACAGCGGTCGGCGTGCCGACCAGGGCAGCGCCCCGGGCTACACCCTTGACGGCCATCAGACGCGGGTCGCGCACACCCCGGACGAACGCATAGGCTTCTTGCGTCGCGAAACCGGTATCCAATGCCAAACGACCGAGCCCAAGCTGGCAGCCGGTTTCATGCGTCCAGGTTTCCCGCAGCACGCTGGCCAGTGCTTTCCAAACCTCGTCGCGGGCGGTATCACCCATCAGCACACGATGCTCGACCAGCCAGGACTCCTTGCCACGTCCGAAGGCCCACACTGAGACCTCGATGCGATCCTTCTGGACGTCGGCACCGGCGCTGAGCAGCAGGCCACCAACCGGGATGGTCCCGATCCGGTAGTCCTCGCGGCGTTCCAGCAGACGCTGCCAGTCGGGCGCTTCGCCCTCCTCCACCCAGGTCTCACCGAGTTCGGTGTTCTTGAACGTCTTGATGGCGGCAGCAGACCCCGATTCCTTGCTGATGGCACTCTCCCAGGCAGCGGCAATCTCCCGCCAACTGCGCCAGCCAATCGGGCTGTAGAGACTCGACAGGTGGAAGCCGGCGGTCCGGCCGTTGCTGGCATCCTCACCCTCGACCGTCGACCGCCACTCGCCATGCTCCAGCATCCAGGTCTTGTGGTGCTCAGGGATTGGCACCGCACAGGATTCGCACACGTAGCCGGCGGTGTCCGGGAAGTTTCCATCCTCACCACGCTCCCAGCGCAGTTGTTCAAAGCGCAACCACTGCCGGTGCCCACAGTGAGGGCACGGAACAAAGTAGCGTCGCTGATCACTGGCCTCGTATTCCCGTTCGATGGTGCTGACACCGGCAATCGTCGGCGTCGATACGATGAAGATCTTGCGCCGAGAGAATGTTCGGGTACGGGCCTCGGCCAGAGCCACGGCATTGCCTTCACCATCGACGTCAATCGGATAGCCATCGACCTCGTCGAGAAACAAGTACCGTACCGGCATCGAGCGCAGGCCGACCGCGCTGTTAGCCCCAGTCATCACCAGGACGCCCCCGCGAAACTCCTTCGCCAGAATCGTATTGCCGGAGTCACGGCTCCTGGCCGGTGCGATCAACTCACGCAGGATCGACGATTCATCGATCAGCGGATCAATCCGTTGCTTCGAGTTGCGCTTCGCCATTTCCACGGTCGGCCAGACCGCCATCATTGGGCCGGGCGCGTGGTGAATCACGTAGCCGATCCAGTTGCTGCCCATCTCGGTTGCGCCCAGTTGGGCCGCTTTCATGAACACCACTCGCTCGATCGGCGAGGTCGGCGACAGGCAATCCATGATGGCCTTCAGATACGGGGTGCGACTGGTGCGCCAGCGGCCCGGCTCGGACGAGGCCTTGGAGGACAGCATGCGATGCCGATCTGACCATTCCGATACCGACAGCAGGGGATCCGGGACGAGCCCCTCCCGCCAGGCACGCTCGATATCGAGGGCGCCTTCGTACTCTTCTTGGTCCATCAATCCACCCGGGCTCGCAGTTCGCCAAGTTCGATCAGGTGATCGCGCACGGCAGATTCCAGGGCGACATGCAATTCATGGGCGTCGACTTCCAATTTGGCAGCCATCTCGGCCGATACCCGGGCTGGCCAGTTGAGCCAGGCATCGCGTTCTGTCCGTGACAGCCTGAACACGTGAGCAATGGCCTGCGACCGATCAACCAGATCACCTTTGAGCTGCGCCAGGCGCACCTTGTTGGTCTGAGCCTTGACGACTTCATTGACGGTCCTGGCCTGTAACAGGGAAGTGCCGCCAGCGGACAGAGTCGGGGCGACATGTTCGACCGGAGTGTTTGACTGGCGTATCGGCTCCGCTGCCGGCGAAGCTGATTTGGCCGGGGTGGGTTTCCGGGCAGACACGGTGTTTTGAGCCCACTCCAGGTCAGCCCGGTTCGGTTCGATCGTGCCATCTGACTCCGGCGTAATACGCCCGGTATCGATCGCCTTCTTAACCGCTACATGAGAGACACCGCGATGGCGGGCATAAGCGCGAATCGACAGACCCATGATCTACATCAAGCATTTCTTTTGAGTTCGAGCAGATTCCACTTGTCTTCCCGATTTAATGAAGCATTCATGTAATCGTCATCAACACCACCTCGGGAGCGAAGCATGAACAGCAAACAAACCGTCGAAGCCAAAGTGATCGATACCAACCATCAGCTGCGCGGCTGGATGAACGTCGATGTCGAGTTTCACCAGAACCTGACCGTCGAGGTTGTCCACGACGGCAAGACCTACAGCTACACCGGCAAGGACGGCGTCTGGATGTCCACCGGTCGCGAAACGCGCGAGATGGCCACGATGGAAGACGCCCGCCTTTGGATCACCCTCGACGGCCGCACCGTCCTTGAAGACTGAACCTCATCTAACCAAAAGGAGATCGCCATGACGAATCGCATCACCCTCAGCAACACCCAGTATGAAATCCTCGAACACGCCATCGATCACAACGACGGCCAGATCACATGGTTCCCCGACAACGTTAAGGGTGGTGCCCGCCACAAGGTCATCCAGGTGTTAACGGCGTCGGATTTCCGTACAGATTTGGCGGCGGCGAGTTGGGAGCGCGGTGATCCGGTAGTGAATTTGGTTTTTGAATGTCAGGCATGAATATGCCGGTTTTACGATGTGCTGCCCGCAGGGCTTCCGGCG
>CAJBYR010000070.1 GCA_903959855.1 uncultured beta proteobacterium | reverse complement strand
GATCTGGTGAAATCGCTCAAGGACTGATTTTCATGGTTCGGGCGCGCGGCGTCGGCGTGTCGCCGTCCGCAAGGGATACTGTCTCCGGCTTTGCCGGAGACATAACTTTCAGGCCGGACCGAAATTCTCGTCGCAGAAGCGGTTGATCTCGTGCTCGATGCGCGGGCCCAGGGCCGTCAGCAAAAAGCCGAGCTTGACGTAGACCTCGATTTCCTTCTTGCCGACCTCGATGTGGCCGGCAACGCCCATGCGCTGGAAGCGCAGGGTGTGGCCGTCCCATTCGTGGTCGAGGGAGAACTCCTCGCCGAGTTCTTCGGCGATCTTCTCCGCGCCCTTGATCGCCTTTTTCAGCGTGGTGTGATGGGGACGGACGACACGTATCTCGCTCATGTCATGGGGCTCCTTGGCTCAGGCCTTTTCGTCACGCAGCTGACGGCGCAGGATCTTGCCGACGTTGGTTTTCGGCAACTCGTTGCGGAAGGCGATGTGGCGCGGCACCTTGTAGGCCGTGAGGTTGGCGCGGCAATGTTCGAGCAGCGAATCCTCTGTCAGGCCGGGGTCCTTCTTCACCACGTAGATCTTCACCGCCTCGCCGGTTTTCGGGTCGGCGACGCCGACCGCCGCCGATTCCAGCACGCCCGGATGCATGGCCAGCACGTCTTCGATTTCATTGGGATAAACGTTGAAACCGGAGACCAGGATCATGTCCTTCTTGCGATCGACGATCTTGACGAAGCCGCTTTCATCCATCACCGCGATATCGCCGGTGCGCAGGAAGCCGTCGGCCATGATCACCTGGGCGGTTTCCTCGGGCCGGTTCCAGTAACCCTTCATCACCTGCGGACCGAAGATGCAGAGTTCGCCGGCCTCGCCCAGCTTGAGCTCCTTGCCGTCGTCGTCGCGGATCGAGACGATCGTCGATGAGATCGGCAGGCCGATGCTGCCGTTGTACTCGGAAAGGTCGACCGGGTTCATGGTCGCCGCCGGCGAGGTTTCGGTCAGGCCGTAGGCCTCGATCAGGGTCACCCCGGTGATCTGCTTCCAGCGTTCGGCCACTGCACGCTGCACCGCCATGCCGCCGCCCAGGGTCAGGCGCAGTTGCGAGAGGTCGATGTTGGCGAAGTCGGGGTTGTTCACCATGGCGTTGAACAGGGTGTTCACGCCGGTGATGGTGGTGAAGGGGTACTTGCCGATCTCCTTGATGAAGCCGGGGATGTCGCGCGGATTGGTGATCAGCACGTTGGTGGCGCCGATCTTGAAAAAGGTCAGGCAGTTCGCCGTCAGGGCGAAGATGTGATACAGCGGCAGCGCGGTGATGATGATCTCTTCATCGCGGATGAAGGGCTTGATCCAGGCGTGCGCCTGCTGCAGGTTGGCGATGATGTTGCGATGGGTCAGCATCGCGCCCTTTGAGACGCCGGTGGTGCCGCCGGTGTATTGCAGGAAGGCGATGTCGTCGTGGCCGACGTCGACCGGTTTCAGCGGGTGGCGGCCGCCGTCGATCAGCGCGTCGCGCAATTCAATTGCGTTGGCAATGTGCCAGGCCGGCACCATCTTCTTGATGCGCTTGACCACCAGGTTCACGATCATGCGCTTGGGAAAGTCGAGCATGTCGCCCAGCTGGGTGACGATCACATGCTTGACCGGCGTTCTGGCAACCACGTTTTCGAGCACCTTCGCGAAGTTCTCGACGATGACGATGGCCTCGGCGCCGGAATCCTTGAGCTGGTGTTCCAGTTCGCGCTCGGTGTACAGCGGGTTGCAGTTCACCACGGTGTAGCCGGCGCGCAGCGCGCCATACAGGCAGACCGGGTACTGCAGCAGGTTGGGCATCATCAGCGCGATGCGGCTGCCGCGCGGCAGCTTCAGCACCGACTGGCAATAGGCGCCGAAGTTCGCCGAAAGCTTGTCCAGCTCGGCGTAGGTCAGCGCCTTGTCCATGTTGATGTAGGCCTTGCGCGAACCGTAGCGCTTGACGCTCTTTTCGAACAGGTCGCCGATCGAGCTGAATTCGTTGAGGTCGATCTCGGCAGGTACGTCGGCCGGGTAATGCTTGAGCCAGATCTTGTCCATGATGTGTTTCTCCTCTAGGGTTTTCCTTATTCTAATCACCATTGGCGAAGGTGGTCGCGCGGTGGATAATCGCCGGCATCCAAGTGACCCCGGAGCCGGCCATGAGTCTTTTCCACTACGCCTTCCCCATCACCGACATTGCCGTCGCGCGTGACTTCTACGTGGGTACCCTGGGTTGCAGCGAGGGGCGCAGCACGGCGCACTGGATCGATTTCGAACTCTTCGGCCACCAGCTTTCGGCGCATCTGGGCAAGCCGCCGGGCGCAGCCTGCGAAGGCATGGTCGACGGCCACGCGGTGCCGATTCCCCACTTCGGCGTGATCCTCGCGCCTGACGAGTTCTGGCGCTTCGCCGATCGCTTGAAGCAGGCCGGGTTGCGCTTCCTCATGGAGCCTACGCTGCGTTTTGCCGGCAAGCCCGGCGAACAGGCCACGATGTTCTTCCTGGATCCCGACGGCAACGCCCTGGAGTTCAAGTCGTTTACGCGCGCCGAGGATGTCTTCGCCAGGCAGGCCTGAGGGCCGCGCCTCCAGCCGGTCGCTAAGTGGATGTGCCCTTTGCAGCCTTGCGCCCTCCGGCGCTACGCCCGTGAAATGCCATGGCCATCTCGAAGGCAGCGCGGGTGAAGGTCAGTACCTCGGCGAATTCCTTGTCGGAAAGCTTGCGCGCCTCGTCGTCGCTGCGATAGATATTGGCGAATTCGCGCTCGCGCGCCGTCTGGATCAGCAGCTTGCCGACGCCGAGGTATTCGAGGGCGCGCCACAGGTCGGGGTTGGAGGCCCGCGTGAACTTCATGACGAAGCCGATCGGGTCATTGCGCCCGAGCACGGCGGCCAGCCGCAGGATGATCTCAAAGGGAACGGCGATGCGGCCGTTCTCCCAGGCCTCTATCAGCGAAGGATCCTTCAGGTTGATGGCCGTCCCGACCTCGGTGATGGTCAGCCCGGCGGCGGTGCGCAGGCGCTTCAGCGCCGCGCCGGTGCGGGTCCAGACACCGGGCTCGGAAAGGCCGGGCATGACGGCCTTGAGCACGTCGGCGGCGGCTTCCATGGTCCGGCCCTGGCTCAGCGCCCGCGCCACGCCGGCGGCCGTCTTCAGGCTGCCGGCGGCGCCTACCGTGGCGGCGCCAACATCCAGCACCTTGCCGGCCAGGCTGCGCATCTGCTCGACCAGCCCCGCCTCCGGAGTCGGCTCCGGCATGATCTTGCGGGTTCGCGTCGACGCCGGCTTGCGGGCGATGGCGTTGCGCTTGGGCGTGGCGGGGGCGACCATGTTCTGTCCTTTCGACCGTGTCGGCAGGTTGCCGGCACATCCCCTACTTTAGCGAAAGATGCAGTTCAGGGATCGTTTGGCATGAAACGGCCGTGCTAGGCTTTATGCCATGACTGTGGAACTGATCATTGGCGGCGCGCGTTCGGGCAAGAGCACATTGGCCGAAAGGCGCGCAACGGACTCCGGGCTGGAGGTCGTCTATATCGCCACGGCGACCGCCGGCGACGATGAAATGGTCGAGCGCATCGCCCATCACCGGCAGCGCCGGCCGGCGCACTGGCAGACCGTGGAGCAGCCTTTGCAGCTTGCCGCTGCGCTGCGTGCCGAGGCTGCCACGGGGCGTTGCATCCTGGTCGACTGCGTCACCTTGTGGTTGACCAACCTGTTGCTCGGTCCCGGTTTCGAGCCCGAGCGCAGCCGGTTTCTGGAAGCGTTGCCGGTGCTGCCGGGCCGCGTGATCCTGGTCAGCAACGAGGTAGGCTGGGGCGTGGTGCCGATGAACGAACTGGGTCGCCGCTTTGCCGACGAGCAGGGGCGCATCAACCAGGCCATCGCCGCGGCCTGCAGCCGCGTGACGCTGGTGGTTGCCGGTCAGCCGCTGGAATTGAAGGGCTAGCAGCGGGGGTGGTGGATCAACGCCCGCTGAATGGCGCCCGTGACACGAACTATGTGCTCAGCCTTGCCTTCTGCAACGCTTCGTATGCCTCGGCAAATGCTTTCTGCGCTTCGGCCGCCGTTGCAGTTGCCAATATTGACGCCTCAGATGCCTTCAATGCCTTTAGCATCAGGTCCGTCTCGCCGGAATGCCCGGCACCCATTAGCGCGGTAGCACGTGCATTGTCCGCCGCAGTGCTTGCAGATATCGCTGCATCAGTAGCTGGCCGGGAGGCGTTGTCATAGCCGCTTCCGCTAAAACGGCTGGAGACTTGTCAATGCTCCTGGCCGGCGTACCCGATCTCAGCCAAGACCCAGCATATCGAGCTTCAATGCGCCCTCGACCGCATCCGCCAGCCGGTCGAGATCGGCTTCGCGTCGCGCGCCGAAATCCACCGCCTGCGGCGCGGCCAGGCCGGCCCAGGCCAGCAGGGCGGTGAGTGCGTCGGGCGTATCGAACAGGCCGTGGCAGTAGCTGCCGAGGATGGCGTTGTCGGCGCTGATGGCGCCGTCCGGGTTTCCGTCGAGCAAGGCCGCCGGCCGTGATAGCGCCGCACCACGCGTCACGCCCATGTGGATTTCGTAGCCGGCGACTCGCGGCGCGCCGGGCAGGGCCAGTGTGCCCGTGACATTGCGCAACTGCTTCTCCGGCTCCAGCTCGGTTTCGCAATCCAGCAGACCGAGCCCGGCAATGCTTGCGGCATCACCTTCCAAGCCGTGCGGATCGTGCAGCAGTCTGCCCAGCATTTGGAAGCCGCCGCAGATGCCGACCAGTTTGCCGCCGTAACGCAGGTGGCGTCGTAGCGCCGTCTCGTGACCTTGTTCGCGCAGCCAGGCCAGGTCGGCCTGCACTGCCTTGGAACCAGGCAGCACCACCAGGTCGCAGGCGGGCAGGGCGTCGCCGGGCCCGATCCAGCGAAAATCGACTTCGGGATGCAGGCGCAGCGGATCGAGGTCGTTGTGGTTGGAACAGCGCGGATAGGCGATGGCCACAGCCTTCAGGCGCGCATCGGGCTTGGCCGCGCTGCCGGTGGCGATGGCGTCTTCGGCGTCGAGCATCAGGCCGTGCAGGTAGGGCAGGACGCCGATCACCGGCTTGCCGGTGCGTGCCTCCAGCCAGTCGAGGCCGGATTCAAGCAGGCCGATGTCGCCACGGAAGCGATTGATGACAAAACCGATGACGCGGTTTTGCTCGGACGCCGACAGCAGGTCGAGCGTGCCCACCAGATGGGCAAAGACGCCGCCGCGGTCGATGTCGGCAACCAGGATCACCGGCACGTCGGCGGCCTCGGCGAAGCCCATGTTGGCAATGTCGCGGTCGCGCAGGTTGATCTCGGCCGGGCTGCCGGCGCCTTCGATCAGCACGCAATCGAACTCATCCTTCAGGCGCTGCCAACTTTCCATCACCGCCGTCATCGCCACCGTCTTGTAGGCGTGGTAATCGCGGGCGTCGAGGGTGTCGATGGCGTGGCCATGAACGATGACCTGGGCGCGGCGGTCGGTGGTCGGCTTGAGCAGCACCGGATTGAAATCCACCCGTGGCGCAATCCACGCGGCCATCGCCTGCAGTGCCTGGGCACGGCCGATCTCGCCACCGTCGGCGGTGACGGCCGAGTTCAGCGCCATGTTCTGCGGCTTGAACGGCGCGACCTTTACGCCGCGCCGCGCCAGGATGCGACACAGGGCGGCAACCAGCGTGGTCTTGCCGGCATCCGAGGTACAGCCTTGAACCATGAGTGCCCTGGCGCTCACGGGTAAAATCTCCGTTCTTTCATCGGCCGATTATCGCATCGCGGCAAAACTTACCATGCTGCTTTCCCTTCCCGTCGGCCTCCTGCTTGACCACCTGCTCGGCGAGCCGCGCCGCTGGCATCCGCTGGTGGGTTTCGGCAGGCTCGCCAATGCGCTCGAAGGCGCATTGCGCAGCGGTGACCCCGGCCATGCGCTGGGCAATCGCTTGCGCGGCACGCTGGCCTGGGCACTTCTGGTGCTGCCCCTGCCGTTGGCGCTTGCCTGGCTGCTGGCGTCCATGCCCTGGGCGCTGGCCCTGGCCGGGCATTCGCTGCTGCTCTGGTTTGCGCTGGGGGGGCGCAGCCTGGAGGAACACGCGCTGGCCGTGGCAGAACCGCTTGCCGCGGGCGATCTCGCCGCGGCGCGGCAAAAATTGTCCTGGCTCGTGTCGCGCGACACCAGCGCGCTGGAGGCCGAGGCCATTGCAGGTGCCAGCGTCGAAACCGTGCTGGAAAACGGCAATGATGCCGTCTTCGGCGCCCTGTTCTGGGCGGCCTTGCTGGGTGGGCCGGGTGCCGTGGCTTTTCGCTTTGCCAATACCCTGGATGCGATGTGGGGCTACCGCGACCAGCGCCGCATTTACTTCGGCTGGTGCGCGGCGCGCGCCGATGATGTGCTGGGCTATGCCCCGGCGCGGCTGACGGCGCTGAGCTATGCTGTGGCCGGCAGCGGCAGTCAGGCCTTGCGCTGCTGGCGCCGGCAGGCACCGGCCTGGTCGAGCCCCAATGCCGGGCCGGTGATGGCGGCGGGTGCCGGCGCGCTGGGGGTCAGCCTCGGCGGTGCGGCGATCTATCACGGGCGCGTTGAAGAGCGTCCGCGGCTGGGATGCGGCCCGGCTCCGGCAGCGGCCGACATCGGGCGTGCGCTGGCCCTGGTGCGGCGCGGATCGCTGACCTGGGGGGCGCTGGCATTGGTCGGCGGCGTGATCGGAGTCCTGCATGCTTGAACACGGCGGACGCTTGCGCCAGGCGGCAGCGCGCTGGTCGATTCCTCTCGACAAGTGGCTGGACCTCTCTACCGGCATCGCCCCCTGGTCGTATCCGGTGAGCATTTCCGATGGCGCCTGGCAGCGGCTGCCCGAGGATGACGATGAACTGGTCGCGATTGCGGCCGCGTATTACGGCCATCCCGCGCCCTTGCCGCTGCCGGGCTCGCAGGCGGCGATCCAGTGGCTGCCGCGTTTGATCGCGCCGGGTCGCGTGCTGCTGCCGCGCCCGACCTATGGCGAGTATGCGCCGGCATGGCAGGCCGCCGGCCACACCGTCACCGAATTCGATGCCGGGAATATCGAGTCGATCGGCGATGCGGATGTCCTGATGCTGTGCAATCCGAACAATCCGACTGCCGCTACGCTGGACCGCGATGCGATGCTGGCGCTGGCCGCGCGCCAGGGCGCGAGTGGCGGCTGGCTGGTGGTCGATGAAGCCTTTGCCGATGCCGATCCCGGCGTCAGCCTGGCGTCGCTGGCGGGTAGCCACTTCCCGAAGCTGGTGGTGTTGCGCTCGCTGGGGAAGTTCTTCGGCCTGGCCGGCGCCCGGGTGGGATTCTTGTGTGCGGCGGAGACAGTCAGCCGGCGGATGGCGGAGGCACTGGGGCCGTGGGCGCTGGCGTATCCAAGCCGCGTCGCGGCGATGCAGGCGCTGGGTGATCCCGCGTGGCATGGCGAACAAGTCCGACGCCTGACGGCAGCGAGCGCACGCCTGGGTGACCTGCTCGCCGCGAATGGGCTGGCGTCGCGTGCCGGCGGTCTGCTGTTTCACTACGCGGCCACGCCGCATGCCGCCAGGATTGCGGAACACTGCGCGCAACACGGCATACTGCTGCGCACATTTGCGCAACCCCCGGCATTGCGTTTCGGCCTGCCGGGCAAGGACGCCGACTGGAAACGCCTGGCCGAGGCACTAGGCACCTGGAGCCGCTCATGAAAATCCTGTTGATCCTGCTGCTTGGCCTGCGGACGCTTTGCGCGCAGGCCGAGATTGTCATCAACGACGATCGGGGCACCGCGGTGAAGCTCGCCGCGCCGGCACAACGCATCGTCAGCCTGGCACCGCACATCACCGAGGTACTGTTTGCCGCCGGCGCCGGCGGGCGCATCGTCGGCACCGTCGAGTACAGCGACTACCCCGAGGCGGCGCAGAAGATCCGCCGTGTCGGTGGCTATTCGCGGCTCGACCTCGAAGCCATCGCTGCGCTCAAGCCCGACCTGGTGATCGGCTGGCAAAGCGGCAATGCCGCGGCCCATGTCGACAAGTTGCAGCAACTCGGGTTGGCGCTCTTCGTCTCCCAGCCGGACCGCATCGAGGACATCGCCCGCACCCTGGAAACCTATGGTCGCCTGGCCGGTACCGAGGTCGTGGCGATGCCGGCGGCGAAGGCCTTCCGCGAACGCCTGGCGGCGCTGCGCACGCAGTATGCAAAGCGCGAACCGTTGCGGGTTTTCTACCAGGTCTGGAAGCAGCCGCTGACCACCATCAACGGCCGCCAGATCATCAGCGATGCGATACGGCTGTGCGGCGGCGTCAATGTCTTTGCCGAGCTGCCGGCGCTGGCGCCCAATGTCAGTGTCGAGGCAGTGCTCGCCGCCAACCCGGAAGTCATCATCGCCAGCGGCATGGGCGACAGCCGGCCCGAATGGCTTGATGATTGGCGGCGCTGGAAGCAGATGACGGCGGTGGCCCGCGACGATCTTTACTTCGTGCCCCCGGCCCTGATCCAGCGCCACACGCCGCGCCTTCTGGAAGGCACCGAGATCATCTGCAAGCACCTGGAAACGGTGCGCGCCAAGCGGCCGCGCTGAGCCGCTCGCCGTGTCACCGGCGCCGACTCTTGCGCGGCCTTACATCAGGCCCGTGCTCTTCAGCACCACGATGCCGGCGCTGGTGGTGAACAGCGAGCCGACCGTGGTCAGGGCCACGATGTTGGCCGCCAGCGCCGCATTGCCGCCCATCGCGCGCACCATTACGTAGCTTGCCGCCGCGCTCGGCGCCGAAGACATCAGCAGCAGGATGCCGAGGTCCATGCCGCGAAAGCCCAGCGCCACCGCCGCCAGCACGAAGACCAGCGGCACGGCGAGCAGCTTGCCCGCCGCGCCGATCACAGCGTCGCGCGGGTCATGGCGCAGGCTGCGGAAGTCGAGCGCGGCGCCGGTGCACAGCAGCGCCAGCGGCAGCGTCATGTTGGCGAAGTATTCGCCGGCCTGGACCAGGATGCCGGGCAGGCGCAGGCCAGAAACGGCGATCGGCAGCGCCAGCAGGATGCCGATGATCAGCGGATTCAGCGCCACCGAACGGACGATGCGGCCCAGGCTCTGGCTGGCCTGCAGCGAAGCGCTCAGGCTCAGCACCGAGAGCACGTTGAACAGGATCGTGACGATACCGACATACAGCGAGGCGGCGGCCAGGCCGGTGGGGCCGTAGGCATTGACGCAGTAGGCCAGCCCGATGATGGCCAGGTTGGAGCGGAAAATGCCCTGCACCACCACGCCCCGGTCGCGCGGTTTGCGCACCGCGTAGCGCGCCACCAGTCCGGCGGCGGCCCACACCAGCAAGGTAGCCGCCAGACCGAAGCCGATCAGCGGAAAGTTGGCCGAGGTGTCGAGCCTCGTCTTGCTGACGCTGATGAATAGCAGTGCCGGCAGGGTGACGTTGAACACCAGCCGTGAGCCGACTTCGATGAACGCATCGGTGAGCATGCCGATGCGGCGCAGCCAGACACCGAGGCCGAGGATCAGGAAGATCGGGCCGGTGACGGAGAGCGAGAACTCGAGAGTGGCGAGGAATTCGGCGAGCATGCGCCACTATGGCACAGGGTGCCGAAGTGGGAGAGTCGGCGTTGGACTGGATTTTCGCCGTGCGGTCAGCGCCGACTCTTGTTGCCGTGAGTCAGTCCAGGCAGCGTGGGCCTTGCCGTGGCGATGGTCCGCGTCGGTTAAGGTTTGTTCGATGTCTGCCCTGGACGTGATGACGCGGGGATGATGCACAGGCATCAGCGGGCAGACGTTGAATAAACCTCGAAGGAGGAAACCGCGGGATGCAGCGGGGGCGGTCAGGACGAGAGACCCGCTATGGTGATTTGACGGTTGTCGTATCGCTCTTCGTGGTTGGAATCGGCG
>CAJBYR010000069.1 GCA_903959855.1 uncultured beta proteobacterium | reverse complement strand
GCAGCAGGCGCTGCTGGATGCCGTGGCCGCCGAAGTGAAGTCCCAACCTGCCGAGGCGGTAGCACGCGTGGCGCAGATCCAGGAGAACGCCCGGGCACTGGAAAAGGAACTCGCCAGGCTCAAGGCCAAGCTGGCCTCGGCACAGGGCGACGATCTGGTCAGTCAGGCAAGCGATGTGAAAGGCGTAAAGGTATTGGCTGCCGCCCTCGAGGGCGCGGATGCGGCCGCCTTGCGCGAGACCCTGGACAAGCTCAAGGACAAGCTGAAGAGCGCGGCCATCGTGCTCGCCAGCAGCCACGAGGGCAAGGTCAGCCTGATCGCCGGCGTGACTGCGGATCTGACCGGCAAGCTCAAGGCGGGCGAACTGGTTAACTTCGTCGCCCAGCAGGTCGGCGGCAAAGGTGGCGGACGACCCGACATGGCGCAAGCCGGTGGTACGGATGCGGCAGCCTTGCCTGCCGCGCTGGCGTCGGTCAAAGGCTGGGTCGAGCAGCGGGCTTAAGCGCGGCGTCAGGCGTGACGACGGACGCAATAGATACACTCCGCCTCGCTTGCGAGGGGGAGCCATCCGATCCGAACGGATGGTCCGCGCTGGCGGCCGAGCACTTCGCCCTGGGCAGTATCGATGCTGCTGAGTCGGCAATGCGGTCAGGTATCGCCGCCATACCGGATAGCGCGCAGCTCCACTTCAATCTGGGCTACCTGCTGCGTTCGGGCGGGCGCGACCGCGAAGCCGAGGTGGCCTTCGAGCGCGCCTGTACGCTTGATCCGGCAGACCAGGAAGCATGGATGCAACTGGGGTCGCTGCGTTATGCACGCGCCGATCATCGGGCAGCGGCCACTGCATTTCAGCAGGCCGCCGCGATCAACGGTCCGGAACAATTGCTCGCGCTTCGCCTGGCGGGCTTTGCCCTGGCCGATGGCGGTTTGCCCGAGGCCGCTGCCTCCTGCCTGGAAACGGTGGTATCGCGTTGCGCCGGGGATGGGGTGGACCTTCAACTGCTGTCGCAATTGCTGTTCTGCTGGCTGGAGCTTTGCGATTGGCAGGCCAGGTCGGAGCTTGTAGCGCGCTGCCGCAGCCTGCTGTCCGCCGGTGCCGTACCCGCCGAACCGTTTACCTTCCTTTTGCTCGGCGAGATCGCTCCGGCCGAGCAGCTTGAACTTTCCCAACGCTTTTGCCGGTCGCTGCTTCCCCCGCAAATCCTCGCCGCAAGGCAGGCAGTCGACGAGCCGAAACGGCGGCTGCGGATCGGCTATCTCGGCGACATCTTTCACGAGCATGCCACGGCGCGTCTGGTCACAGGGATGATCGAGCACCATGATCATGATCGTTTCGAAGTGCACGCGTTTTCCTACGGGCCCGAGGACGATGGCGACAAACGGCGGCGCTGGCTGGCCGCCTGTGATGCCTTTCATGACCTGCGTTTGCTAGATGTGCCGCAAACCGCGGCCTACATTCATGCGCAGGAAATTGATATTTTGATTGACCTCAATGGCTGGACCGGCAACACCCGATCGGCAGCGCTGGCCTGGCGACCGGCGACGGTGCAGATCAACTGGCTGGGCTATCCGGCAACCATGGGCAGCCGGCAACTGGCGGATTACCTGATCGGCGATGCCGTGGTGACGCCGCCGGAGGACGCCCATCACTATGCAGAATCGCTTGCCCTGATGCCCCACAGTTATCAGCCCAATGATCGATCAAGAGTGATCGGGGCGATACCGTCGCGTGGTGACGCGGGCCTGCCTGAGGATGCCTTCGTCTTCAGCTGCTTCAATCGATTTCTGAAGATATCCGACGAGGTATTTGCCGCCTGGTGTCAGATTCTTCTTCAGGTACCGGGGTCCGTGCTCTGGTTGCTGGATGGCGATGCAGGCGCCCGAGCCCGACTGATGGCGTGCGCAGCGGAACATGGCATTGCTGCCGAGCGGCTGATATTCGCCAGGCATCTGCCGCAGGAGGCGCATCTCGCCCGCCTGTCGCTGGCTGACCTGGTGCTCGACACGTTTCCGTATGGTGCCCATACCACCGCGAGCGACGCGCTCTGGTGTGGCGTGCCGGTACTGACGCGGGCCGGTGCAACGTTTTCCAGTCGTGTTGCCGCCAGCTTGTTGCAGGCCTGCGACATGCCCGGGCTGGTGGTTCGCGATGTCGATGAGTACGTGCATCGCGCACTTGCCCTAGCGCGTGACCCTGAGGCCATGGCCGAGCTGCGATCGAGGCTGGCACGCAACCGGCTGCAGACCCCGCTGTTCGATACCGAGGCTTTCGCGCGTGATTTCGAATCCCTGCTGTGGCTCATCTGGCGCGACCATGCTACGGCGCGCGGCGTCCGGCCCCTGATAGTGGGGCGGGAAACCTAGCCCGAATATTTCACGAAAGCAGGTCGGCGGAACAGCCGTGAGGCGCGTTAATACAGGTGTCTAAGCCAATTATTAACGGGGTTCCGCCGATGCCAAAGTGTACCGCAGGACAGATGGAATTTGGACGGCTTGGCCG
>CAJBYR010000068.1 GCA_903959855.1 uncultured beta proteobacterium | reverse complement strand
TTTGCCGACGCCAGTATCGACCGGGTGCTGTGCGGTCTCGGCCTGATGTTCTTCCCGGACGCCGATCTCGCCCTGCGCGAATGCCGCCGCGTGTTGCGGCCGCAGGGCCGCATAGCGCTCTCGGTCTGGGGTCCGGCCACCGAGGTGCCGCTGGTCGAATGCGCGCTCGCCTGCATGCGTCGCCTGCTGCAACCACCGAAGGTGACGCGGCCGTCGATCTTCCGCTTTGGCGATGCGGACGAATTGAATCGCCGTCTCGCCAGCGCCGACTTTCAGACCGGCGAAATCCGTCCATATCACTTCACGCTCGAGTTCACCGATGCCGCCGCCTACTGGCAGGCATTCCTCGACCTTGCCGGCGGCGCGGCAGAAAGCCTGTCGCGCCTGCCACCGGAAAAGCAGCAGGCGCTGGCGACCGGTGTCGCCGACGAACTGGCGCCCTACGCCACCGCCGCTGGCTATCGCCTGACGAGCGTCGTCCTGATTGCGACGGCTGCCTGCGGGCATAAGCCTTAACATAGCGCCCTCACCCGATTCCAGACTCCTGAAATGAATGTCCTGTTCGAAGAGGACGGCGCCTTTCGCGCCGGCTCCGTGCTGGCCGACAACACCACCTCGCTGCAGGTCGAGTTGGCCTCGGGCAAGCGCGCCAAGGTCAAGGCCGCCAATGTGCTGCAACGTTTTGCCGCGCCCGCGCCCGGCGAACTGCTGGAACGCGCCGAGGTAGAGGCCGAGACCATCGACATCGACTTCCTCTGGGAAGTCTGCGGCGAAGCGGAATTCGCCTTCGAGGAACTGGCTGCCGAATACCACGGCGCAAAACCCGACGCAGTGCAAACCGCCGCAGTACTGCTGCGTCTGCATTCCGCGCCAATGTATTTCCACCGCAAGGGCCGCGGCCGCTTCCGCAAGGCGCCGCCCGAGATCCTGCAAGCGGCACTGGCCGGCCTGGAAAAGAAGCGCCAGCAGGCGCTGGCCATCGAACGTATGGTCGACGAATTGTGCGCCGGAAAGCTGCCGGCAGAGTTCGCACCCATCCTTCAGCAACTGATCTACAAACCGGATCGCAACCGCGGCGAGACCAAGGCCCTCGAAGCCGCCTGCGGCGAGACTGGCAAATCGGCAGCCCGCCTCTTGTTCGATTGCGGCGCATTGCCGTCAACGCACGACTATCACCTGGGTCACTTCCTCTTCGAGTATTTTCCGGAGGGCAAGGGCGGCACCGGATTTCCCACATTCGCCGCGCCGGTCGAGTCGGATGAACTACCACTGGCGGCAGTTCAGGCCTTCAGCATCGATGATGCACACACGACGGAAATCGACGATGCCTTTTCCGTTACGGCGAAAGCCGAGGGCGGCTGGCGCATCGGTATCCACATCGCCGCGCCCGGTCTCGGCTTCACGCCGGAATCCGACCTCGGTCGGATCGCCCGCGAGCGCCTCTCCACGGTATACATGCCGGGACGCAAGATCACCATGCTGCCCGAGGACGTGGTCGAGCATTGCACGCTGGCCGCCGGGCAGGATGTTCCGGCGGTTTCCCTGTACCTGGATGTCGCTGCCGACTACCGCCTGCTCGGCCACGAAACCCTGATCGA
>CAJBYR010000067.1 GCA_903959855.1 uncultured beta proteobacterium | reverse complement strand
TGCTTCGGCGACGAAGCCAGGGGCGGGCTTGCTGAAGTTCTTGGCCACGCGCGCCGGCTCACCGGTGAACATGGCGATGCCGCCCAGCCAGATCAGGCCGGCGACGAGGCTGAAGGTCATCATGCCGAACCAGTCGAAGGCATTGGCCGCGCCGCGACGCAGGCGGGCGGCAGCCGATGCCGCGAGCAGGGTCAGCGGCACCAGTGCCGGCAGCAGCGAAGCCGGCTTGGGCGAATCGGCGACGAACAGCAGCAGGGCCCAGATCGCTGCCGTCAGCATCAGGAAGTTCTGTGCCAGCAACGGTTTGCGTCGTTCCAGCCAGAGCGCCCACAGCGCCAGCGGTAGCACCGGCCAGGCCCCCCAGGCCAGCATTTCCAGGTGATTGACACCCAGGCCACCGCGAAAACCGAGGCTGGCAAGCTCCGCCGTCCACCACAGGTCGAACAGCGAAGGAGCTTGCTGCCACAGCAGCAGCGGCCAGGGGAGGGCCAGCGCGAGGCCGATTCCCAGTGCAATGAGCCAGGCCTTCAGGCTGTCGCGCCGACGCCAGTCCGGATGCAGCATAAGCGTCAGCGCGGTGGCCAGTTCGATGGCTGCGATGTCGCTGCCGGCGGCGAGGAAGCTGATCCCCAGGCCGGTACCGAAGATCGCGCCGCCGCGCGTGGCATGCTGCTGCCAGACGGCGAGGCCGCGAAGCGTGATGGCGAAGCCGGCGATGGCGGCGACGGCTGGTTGGGCGTCGTGCAGCGGCACCAGCATGCCGAGGGTGCCAATCGCCAGCAGCGGAGCGGCCAGCGCGGCGCTGCCGCCGTTGAGCCGGTAGGCGGTACGCGAGACCACTACCAGGTAGAGCCCGCCGAACAGTGCCGAGGCCAGGCGCGCGGCGTCGTGCCACGGCAGCGCGATGTCGAATAACTTGCCGCAAATCGCAGCAACCCAGTGGTAGAGCGGCGGGGTGACCAGCCAGGGATCGCCGGCAATGCGTGGCACCAGCCAGGCGCCTTCGGCCATGCCCCAGGCAACACCGAGGTTCAGGGCGTCGTCGACCTTCCACGGGTCGTGGCCGATCACGCCGGCCAGCAGCCAGATGGCGCACAGCACCCAGGCGGCGCGGCGCGCCAGCAGCGGGGCCAGTGTGCGGTCAGTCAGTGCGGGCATGGTGCCGACCGGCGGGCGCAAAATAGAAAAAAGGCAGCCCGAGAGCTGCCTTTTTCGGCGTCATGCAAGGGGATCCGCGTTCAGGCGGCCTTCTTGCTGTATTTTTGGCGGAAGCGCTCGACACGGCCGGCGGTGTCAACGATCTTCTGCTTGCCGGTGTAGAAGGGGTGGCACGAGGAGCAGACTTCGATGTGCAGCGGCTTGATGCTGGTCGAGCTGGTCTTGAAGGTATTGCCGCAGCTGCAAGTGACGTCGATCTCGGCGTACTTGGGGTGAATGCCGTCTTTCATTTGAGTGTCCTTTCGGTTGCAAGCGCGGCTCGTGGGTTTGGCGAGCCGACAGAGCCCGGCATTATCTGCTAAATCGTATCTGGATGCAAATTCGAGCTGCTTACTCGAGTGGCTTACCTCTGGCGCATGGCGTCGAAGAACTCGCCGTTGTTTTTGGTGGCCTTGACCTTGTCGAGCAGGAACTCCATGGCTTCCATGTCGTCCATGTTGTACAGCAGCTTGCGCAGGATCCACATCTTCTGCAGCACGGCGGGGACCAGCAGCAGTTCCTCGCGCCGGGTGCCGGAGCGGTTGACGTTGATCGCCGGATAGACGCGCTTCTCGGCCATCTTGCGGTCGAGGTGGATTTCCATGTTGCCGGTGCCCTTGAACTCTTCGTAGATCACGTCGTCCATGCGCGA
>CAJBYR010000066.1 GCA_903959855.1 uncultured beta proteobacterium | reverse complement strand
GCCGCCTGATCCGTCCGCCAGGCGCGCCGTTGGGGGCGGAAACCGGCTTCGGGCTACGCCCTCCGCCGCTTCCCGCCCCCAACAGAAAAAGCGGACAATTCATGTGCTACAGAACCGGACAAGTCTAAAAACCCGCGACAGATTGGCGGCCCTTCAGCTGTGGATAACTTTTGATGGACACGCTAGAATCACACACGGCCCGGTCACAGCGAGTCGACAACAAAAACAATCCCGGCATTGCATAGAAAAAGTACATCCCGCCTGATCGCCACCCATGAATGAGTTCTGGTCCACTTGTCTGAATCGCTTCGAGCGTGAATTACCCGCTCAGCAATTCAACACTTGGATTAAGGGCCTGCAGCTTGAGAATGACGGGAACACTGTAGGCCATTTCAAATTGGTGGCGCCCAATCGTTTCGTGATGCAGTGGGTTCGAGAGCGTTACCTGACGCAAATTGAGGCTTTAGGCACTGAGTATTTTTCGGCTCCGGTCAGCATAGTCCTCGGCGTAGCTGAATCGGTGCGCGATGTTGCAACAACAACTTCTGAAAAAGAAGACCCGCCGCAAGCAGACCTACCCGTAGAAACCAAGAAATATAGCCGCCCATCTGATCCGGCCTACGAAAAGAGCCGGCTCAATGCGGAATTCACTTTTGATACGCTAGTTACCGGTCGTGCCAACGACCTTGCACGTGCCGCTGCCCAGCAGGTCGCGATGAATCCCGGCGTTTCCTACAACCCTTTATTCATCTATGGTGGTGTAGGGCTGGGTAAAACGCACCTCATCCACGCGATAGGCAACGCCATCTTTTCGGCGAATCCGCATATGGAAGTCCGTTACGTGCATGCCGAGGACTACTTTTCCGATGTGGTGAAAGCCTTTCAACAGAACTCCCGCGAAGCCTTCAAGCACTACTACCGCTCGCTGGATCTACTGTTGATTGACGATATCCAGTTCTTTAACCGCAAGGATCGCACTCAGGAAGAGTTTTTCTATGCTTTCAATGCCCTGGTTGAAGCTAAAAAGCAAATCATCATAACCTGCGATACCTATCCAAAGGACGTCCAGGGTCTCGAAGAACGCCTGGTTTCCCGTTTCGATTGGGGCTTGACCGTTGCTATCGAACCGCCCGAGTTGGAGATGCGGATCGCAATCCTGAAAAAGAAGGCGGAGGCCGAACGAATCCATATTTCGGACGAAGTTTCGTTTCTTATCGCCAAGAATCTCCGCTCGAACGTCCGCGAACTCGAAGGCGCACTCAATCGCGTCGTTGCTTATGCCCGTTTCCATGGCCGCGAAATCAACCTTGACGTCGCCAAGGAAGCACTGCGTGACATCATAGGAGCTACCAACCGGCAGATTTCCATGGAATTGGTGCAGAAGACCGTTTCCGATTACTACAAAATAAAAGTTGCCGACATGTACTCGCAGAAGCGCACACGGGCGATCGCCCGCCCGCGGCAAGTCGCAATGTGGCTAAGCAGGGAACTTACATCCCATAGCCTTCCCGAAATCGGCGAGGCTTTTGGTGGTCGTGATCACACCACTGTGCTCCACGCCTGTCGAACAATCATTGAACTCCGCTC
The DNA here is from genome assembly GCA_903959855.1 of uncultured beta proteobacterium. Lineage (GTDB taxonomy): Bacteria > Pseudomonadota > Gammaproteobacteria > Burkholderiales > Rhodocyclaceae > Sulfuritalea. Next base: position 40,618 of record CAJBYR010000066.1, on the reverse strand, counting down.
CAAGGATGGAAGGCTCAACAATGACCTGCACATTCTGGTTCAGACAATAAAAGGATAAGTTGTGGATAACTTAAAGGGACGAAGCCTTGACCAATTGTGGATAAGCTTCCGACCCCATGGAAAGTCAGAAAACCATCAACACTCATCCACACTCCAACGCGTAGGTTTTCCACACCGTTATACACTGTATAATTAACTGTATTAATTGACTATTTAGACCTTCCCCACAAGCAAGAGCTTCCCTTATTATCTATAAGGCTTTTATATATGCTCCTTTTTAAAGGTCCTCGTGACCAACTACTCGCGCCCTTGCAGGCTGTTTGCGGGATTGTCGAAAAGCGCCACACGCTACCGATACTTTCAAACGTTCTGATGGAAAAGAACGGGGAGAAGCTGACCCTGTTGGCGACTGACATAGAAATCCAGATCACGACCCAAACACCAACGCAAGGTTTGGAACAGGCCTCGATGACTGTGGGAGCGCGAAAGCTCCAGGATATTCTGAGGTCACTTCCGGAGTCTGCTGAAGTCAGCCTTGCACTCGATGACAAACGTCTTCAGTTGAAAGCCGGCAAGAGCCGCTTCAACTTGCAGACCTTGCCAGCCGAAGATTTTCCACGCATGGCGACCAGCGACGAACACGCGTCACGCCTCTCGATTTCACAGAAGCAGATGAAACGCCTGTTGGGTTTGGTCCAGTACGCAATGGCCCAGCAGGACATTCGCTACTACCTGAACGGTCTTTTGCTGGTTGCAAAAGGCAATGAACTGCGCATGGTCGCAACCGATGGACATCGCCTTGCCTACGCCGCCGAGACGCTTCCGGAAACGCCAACGCCCATCGAAGTGATCCTGCCGCGCAAAACGGTGCTAGAGCTTTCCCGCCAACTCGCGGATAGCGAAGATCCCCTTGAAGTACTGCTGACACCGACGCAGGCGCGTTTCACGTTCGGTAATATCGAGCTTGTTTCAAAATTGATCGATGGCAAGTTTCCTGACTATGAGCGGGTGATTCCGCAACATCACGCCAAAGTCATAAAGCTGTCCCGCAACACATTGCTTCATTCACTGCTTCGCGCCGCTATTCTGACCAACGAGAAGTTCCGCGGCGTTCGCCTGGTGCTTTCACCTGGCAGCCTGAAAATCATCTCGAGCAACGCGGAGCAGGAAGAAGCCCAGGAAGAGATTGAAATTGAGTACGGCAGTGAAGCCCTGGACGTCGGCTTCAACGTCACTTACCTGCTCGATGTACTCAATAACGTCAGCAATGAAAATATCGAGCTGCATCTCGCCGACGCCAACTCGAGCGCCTTGTTCGTCCTTCCCGGCAACGACACCTTTAAATATGTTGTCATGCCAATGCGTATCTGACCCCGGCAAAACCACTTATGACCGAAAGCAATTCGTCGCCCGCTTACGATGAGTCAAGCATCCAGCAACTTGAAGGCCTTGAGGCGGTTCGCAAACGTCCGGGCATGTACATCGGCGATACGTCGGATGGAACCGGACTGCACCACATGGTGTTCGAAGTGGTCGACAACGCCATTGACGAAGCGCTTGCCGGTCATTGCGATGATATTGTAATAACGATTCATACCGATAGCTCGATCTCGGTTACGGACAACGGCCGCGGAATTCCCACCGGTATCAAGTTCGACGACAAGCACGAGCCAAAGCGCTCGGCTGCCGAGATCGTAATGTGCGTTTTGCATGCTGGCGGCAAGTTCAACCAGAACTCCTACAAGGTTTCCGGCGGCCTCCACGGTGTTGGCGTTTCCTGCGTGAATGCCTTGTCGAAATGGCTGCGCCTGATAGTCCGCCGCGATGGCAAGAAATTCATGCTCGAGTTCAATCGCGGACATGTCCAGGATCGACTCGTGGAGATCCAGAATGGCGTCGAGGTTTCTCCTTTGCGTGTCCTTGGCGACAGTGAAAAGCGCGGGACCGAAGTTCACTTCATGGCCGACGATGAGATTTTCGGAAATATCGAGTATCACTACGACATTCTCGCCAAACGCCTGCGCGAACTTTCATTCCTGAACAATGGTGTGAAGATCCGCCTGGTCGATCAGCGCACCATGAAGGAAGAGGACTTCGCGTTCTCCGGCGGCGTAAAGGGTTTTGTCGAATACATCAATCGCACCAAGACAGTGTTGCATCCGGCGGTCTTTCACTCTACCGGCGTGTCGGTGCAAAACGGCGTCAACATCGATGTCGAAGTGGCGATGCAGTGGAACGACTCCTATGCCGAACAGGTGCTCTGCTTTACCAATAACATTCCGCAATCCGACGGTGGTACCCACCTGACCGGACTGCGCGCGGCAATGACGCGGGTGATCAACAAATACATCGAAGAAAACGAGATCGCCAAAAAGGCAAAAGTCGAGATCACCGGTGATGACATGCGCGAAGGCCTGGCTTGCGTGCTTTCCGTAAAGATGCCCGATCCGAAATTCGCTTCGCAGACGAAAATGAAACTGGTCTCCTCCGAGGCCCGGCCCGCGATCGAGGAAGTGGTAGCGCAGAAGCTGGCCGACTACCTGCTCGAGAAGCCGATCGACGCCAAGATCATCACCGGCAAGATAGTTGAAGCCGCGCGAGCACGCGAGGCTGCAAGGAAGGCGCGCGACATGACCCGGCGCAAGGGTGTGCTGGATGGGCTCGGCTTGCCCGGCAAGCTTGCCGACTGCCAAGAAAAAGATCCTGCCTTGTGTGAAATGTATATCGTCGAGGGCGATTCTGCCGGCGGCTCGGCCAAGCAGGGCCGCGACCGTAAATTCCAGGCCATCCTGCCGCTGCGTGGCAAGGTGCTCAACGTCGAGAAGGCCCGTTACGACAAGCTGATTTCCAGCGAGCAGATCGTGACGTTGGTAACGGCGCTGGGTTGCGGCATCGGCAGCGAGGATTTCGACATCGCCAAGCTGCGTTACCACCGCATCATCATCATGACCGATGCCGACGTCGACGGCGCCCACATACGCACCTTGCTGCTGACCTTCTTCTACCGGCAGATGCCCGAGCTGGTAGAGCGCGGTTATATCTACATCGCCCAGCCCCCGCTATACAAAATCCGTCACGGCAAGAACGAAACCTACATCAAGGATGATCATGAACTTGGTCAGCATTTGCTCAGACTGGCCCTTGAAGGTACGCAGCTGACCCCGCGTGCCGACGCTCCCGCAGTCGAAGGCGAAGCACTTGCCGGGTTGGCGCGTGCTTACCTGCTTTCGGAAGCCGTGATCCGCCGGGTTACCGATTTCATCGACGGCGAAGTGCTGCACGCTCTTCTGGCGCAGGACATAGCGGTAGATACGTCCAGCGAAGCCGCCGCGCATGAAAGTGCCCGCCGCATTACTGAGCACGTATCTGGCGAGGTCAGGGTGGAGGCGCGTTTTGACGAAAAGTACGAGCGCTGGATGCTTGCGGTCATACGCATGCGCCACGGCAATCAGCGCACCGGACGAATCGATGAAGACTTTTTGCTCTCCGGCGACTACCAGCAGATCCGCCGCACTGCCCAGATGATCTCCGGACTCATCGGCGAAGGTGCCGTGATCCGGCGTGGCGAAAAGTCCCTGGCGATATCCAGCTTCGCCGACGGCATGAAGTGGATGCTCAACGAGGTCGAACGCGGACTGGCCAAGCAACGCTACAAAGGCTTGGGTGAAATGAACCCGGAGCAACTCTGGGAAACCACCATGGATCCGAACGTACGACGCCTGCTTCGGGTACAGATCGACGACGCGATTGCTGCAGACGAGATATTCACCACGTTGATGGGCGACGACGTCGAGCCGCGGCGCGCATTCATCGAATCAAACGCGCTCTACGCCAAGAACATCGACGTTTAGAGTTTTGCACCTAACGATCCTGCGAGGGTGGCGCTAAGATGAGCCCATTCCTCCTCCTCTGATCCGACTGGATTAGATTAGCCCGGCACACATTGCCGGGTTTTTTTTGGCCTCGAACGCGCCATAACCCCAACAACAAGAATTTGTGCAATGCATCAAAACAGCTTGACAACGACAACTAAGGTATTTATATTAATGGATATTGCAATGCAGCAATTCGGACTTGGCCGCTAGTGTGACAGAGCTGGCCGCTGAATCAGGTTTCGTGAGGAGACAGCCATGAACCAGGTAGCCGAACAAATCAAGCAAGCAAATCTCGAGGCTTTCGAAACACTTTCCAGCGCGGCGTTCAGCACCATTGAAAGAATGGCTGCGCTGAATCTGGGTGCGGTGCGCAGCATGCTTGAGCAACGTGAATCGAACAGCCGTCGCTTGCTTGCTGCGGTCGATCCGCAAACCTTGTTGTCGCTTCAAGCCGGAGTGATCCTGGAAGACTCAAAGCGGGTCATGGACTATTCACAACGGGCATTCGAGATTTCAAGCCATGCACGGGAGTCATTTTCCCGCGTAATCGGCAAGTAGCTTCCGGGGTCCCTCCCGGAGCAACACTAGCTAGCCGCCTGACGGCGGTCGCCTTTGCATGCGGGCCCTGGGCCTGCTCTGTCTGCACGACAAAAATGGTGGCTAGCCGTGCCAACGAGTCATTCTTGCGTGAGCTGCCACGTTTTGTGGTGAAGGATCGCGGGTGACCTTCGCAGGAGACGATGTGTCAGTTTTCGATAACAGATTGAAGTACCAATCACGCAACGCCGAGTACGAACTCAGCCGACGCCGGGTCAGTCCGTCAATGCTTCTGGTAGCCGGCATGCTGGTGTTAAGCCTGGTCGGCGTATTCAAGAGCGGTGAGCATCGACGCCTGATCAATCACCCGGCCGAGGTGTCCACCGGGCCCGAAACGCCACCGGCCGATACCGCTCCCGAGAAAAACCTCAGTGTGGCGATGGCTGCTGCGCTCGATGCCGTAGCCCAACGATATCGCGTATCGCCGGAAGCCTTGCAACCGATTTTTCATGCCGCCCAGCAGGCAGCGAAGGATATCGATCCCTTGCTTATCATTGCCATCATCGGCATCGAGTCGGGCTTCAATCCGATGGCTCAGAGCGTCATGGGTGCGCAAGGCCTGATGCAGGTAATCCCGCGGTTCCACCGTGACAAGCTGCCGCCGGAAGCCGCAGCCAGCGGATTGCTCGATCCGGTCAGCAACGTCAGGGTCGGTGCCCAGGTGTTGCAGGAAGCCATCCACCGGCAAGGGGGCTTGGTCGAAGGCCTCCAACACTACGCCGGCGCCAGCGATGACCCCGATCGTGGCTATTCCTCGCGCGTGATCGCCGAAAAACAGCGCCTCGAACTTGCTGCGCGGACCCGCCGCAACCCGCAGCCCGCTGTCGCTCCTGCGAATCGTCAGGTGCTGCCCGGGGAGGCCACGCCAAAAGCAGAATGACCGAAGTTCTTCGCGGGCCGTAACAACGCCCGAGCGCGATCCGTGGAAGCGCTTCCTCTTTCGCGCAGGCATAATACGTCCCGGTCGCGGGCCATTCGGCCCGACCGATAGCGCGAAGGACCCAACCGATGATCGCCGTGCGCCATGCAATTTGCCTGCTGACCACCCTGCTTGTTGCCACATCGGTTTACGCAACGGATTCTTATCTTTGCGTTGCCGAAATGACTACTGGTTTCACCTACGACGCGACCAAGAAATCGTGGAAGAGCGCAGATTTCCGCTCGGAAAAAAAACTGGCCATCACCCGCGCCAAGCAAAAGCCCTACGCCTGGGAAGCCAAGGAAGTCGGCGACAGCCGTCCTGCAGCTACCTGCGAGCGCGACTTCAATGAGGCCGGAAACCTGTTCTGTTCCGGGGTCTTCGATCTACGCTTCAACAAGCGCCAGCTGCGCTTCCTCTACGTGTATCCGATAGGCTACTGGAGCGATGACAGCGGCAATCCGGCCTATCGCGAGGGCGACAACACGCCGGCCCTGGCCATCGGCAAATGCCGCGCGCTCTAGCCGCTTTCTGATCGGCCATGCAGTTGTGGCGCGGCTTGGTGGCTCTCGCATTGGCGGTAGCTGCCTTTGCCGCAACCGCAGAAACTTTGCCCCCGGCCGAGCTGGCCAAACCGGGCCGCGTGCTCTTGCTGCGCCATGCGAATGCACCGGGCACCGGTGACCCGGCGAACTTTAAAATCGACGACTGTGCAAGCCAGCGCAATCTCGATACCGTGGGACGAGAGCAGGCAGCAGCACTGGGGCGCCGCCTGTCAAAGGCGGGCATCACCCGCGCCAAAGTGTTTTCGAGCCAGTGGTGCCGTTGCCTGGAAACCGCTCGCCTGCTTGCGTTGGGCCGGGTCGAGCCTCAGCCAGCCTTGAACTCGTTTTATCCCACACCGCAGGAACGCGCCTCGCGCATGGCACAGCTGCGCGAATTCCTGGCCGCCTTGCCTTCCAATGGCGAGCCCGTGATTCTTGTCACCCACCAGTTCACCATTGCCGAAATGACCGGGGCCGGCACGCCATCCGGCGGCGGTAGCCTGTTCCAGCTGAACGGCACCGGGTCACCCCGGCATATCGGCGACATCAGCCCGGACTGAGGGGAAGGGAATGAGCACCATGAGAATCTTGTTGCTGCTGGCCTTGCTGTTTTCGATTGCCGCCGCCAGGGCGCAACCCGCGATCCGGGTTACCCAGATTGCCGAAGTCGCCGAAGGGCTTTCCCAACCGCACGATGCAGCGCTCTCTCCGGACGGACGGCTTCTCTATGTCACAGACATGCGCAACAGCCGCATGCGGGTTTTCTCGGCACTGACCCTGAAGCCGGTTGCCACCTTTGGTGAAGGCGAGCTTTCCTATCCCCACGATTGCGAGTTCGACGCCGCCGGCCGGTTGCTGGTGGCCGACACTGGCAACGATCGCATCGCGATCTACGATGTCAAAGGGCCCAAGCCCGTGCTCGCCGGGGAACTCAAGGGGCTCTCGGGTCCGGAGGGCGTCGCGGTCGCCGCCGACGGCCGCGTCGTTGTCACCAATACCCGCGCCGGCACCCTGGTCGTGTTCCGCGACGGCAAGCCGGAGCGGACAGTCGGCCGCCATGGCACCAAGGCCGGCGAGTTTGCCAACCCGCACGACGTCGAGGCCGCGGCCGACGGCAGCTTTCATGTCGTCGATTCCGGCAACAACCGTGTCCAGGTGCTGGATGCCGACCTGAAGCCGCTTTCCAGCAGCGATGCGGCGCTTGGCCTGAACGGTCCCAAGTACCTTTCCTTCGACGCGGGGACGATCTGGCTCGCCGACGAATACAACCATCGTCTGCTCAAGTTCGACCGTCAGTACCGTCTGCTGGGCGTGCTCGGGGCTGAGCGCGGCCGCGCCGCCAACCGGTTCCACAAGCCTGAAGCGGTGATCGCGCGCGCGCCGCACCTGTGGGTGATTGACACCTACAACGACCGCATCCTCTTGCTGCGCATCGATTGATCGGTGTCGATTTTCGGCTGCTGCTCAACCACCTTTCCCCAAGTAGTTGACTGTTTTAATCGGGTTAGCTATAGTTCCTTCGTCCCAAGGGGGAGTAGCTCTCCGCCGCGACGTCGTCAATACGGAAACGGAACATCGTTCTCCCGGCGTCCGGGTGGCAGGCCCAAGCCTGCCGCGAGCAAGACCTTTGCCGCGATGGCGGAGGTTCCCTTGTCAAAAACACGGCCCTTCGTCCTCGCTGGATAAAGGGTCGTTCTTTTTGTAGCCTGTCGGCTGCGAAGGAACGGCAAACCGGGTCTGGCAAGGAGATCAAGCAATGGAAACAATCGGTACGTGGTGGATGTGGGTGGGATTTCTCGCCATCGTCCTGGTGATGCTGGCGATCGACCTGTTCGTGGTCGGCGGCGGCAAGCAGCACAAGGTGTCGTTCAAGGAGGCCGCCACCTGGTCGGCGATCTGGGTGTCGGTGTCCTTCCTCTTCGCTGCGGCGCTCTGGTGGCACCTCGACGGCAGTGTCGGGCGCGAAGTGGCGAACCAGAAGTCGCTGGAATTCGTCACCGGCTACCTGATCGAGAAATCGCTGGCGATCGACAACGTCTTCGTCTGGCTGATGCTGTTCTCCTTCTTCGGCATCCCGCTGGAATTGCAGAAGCGCGTGCTGGTGCTCGGCGTGCTCGGCGCCATCGTCATGCGTACGGTGATGATCTTCGCCGGCGCCTGGCTGATCACCCAGTTCCACTGGATGCTCTACATCTTCGGCGCCTTCCTGCTGGTCACCGGCATCAAGATGTGGTGGTTCGCCGAAGAAAAGCCCGACATGGCGAACAACCCGCTGATCCGCTGGCTGCGCGGTCACATGAAGATCAGCGACGAACTGCACGGCGAGAAATTCTTCGTCTGGAAGGACGGCGTGCGCTACGCCACGCCCCTGTTCCTGACGCTGATCCTGGTCGAGATCTCGGACCTGATCTTCGCCGTCGATTCGATCCCGGCGATCTTCGCCATCACCGCGGACCCCTTCATCGTGCTGACCTCCAACGTCTTCGCCATCCTCGGCCTGCGCGCGATGTACTTCCTGCTGGCCGACATGGCCGACCGCTTCTCGCTGCTGAAGTACGGCCTGGCGGCGGTGCTGGTATTCATCGGCGTCAAGATGCTGCTGATCGACCTTTACAAGATTCCCATTGGCTTCTCGCTGGCCGTGGTTGCCACCTTCATCGGCATCTCGATCGGCATGTCGCTGCGCAAGGAAAAGCTCGAACGCGCCTCGACCGCGGGCCGCACCGGCGAGTGAGGAGCTGACATGGAAACCGCCGTGCATGCTCCTGCAGGCTTGCGCCAGCGGCTGGACCGCTGGCTCGAGTCCGCGCCGGTACATAACAGCCTGATCGCGCTGATCCTGATCAATGCCGTTATCCTCGGCCTGGAAACCAGCCCGTCACTGATGACGGACTGGGGCCGCTGGCTGAGCGCGGCGGACCGCGCGATCCTCGGCGTTTTCGTGGTCGAGATCGCGCTGCGCCTCTATGTAAATCGACTGGCCTACTTCCGCGATCCGTGGAACGTCTTCGACTTCGTCGTGGTGGCCATCGCGCTGGTTCCCGCTTCCGGTCCGCTGGCGGTGCTGCGCGCGCTGCGCATCCTGCGCGTGTTGCGCCTGATCACGCTGGTGCCGAGCATGAAGCGCGTGGTCGGCGGCCTGCTCTCGGCCTTGCCCGGTCTGACGTCGGTGATGGGCATCATCTGCATCATCTTTTATGTCGCCGCCGTGATCGCCACGAAGTTGTTCGCCGCCGACTTTCCGGCGCTGTTCGGCGACCTTGGCAAAAGCGCCTTCACGCTATTTCAGGTGATGACCCTCGAAGGCTGGGCGATGGAAGTGGTGCGTCCGGTGATGGCGATCTATCCCCTGTCCTGGATCTTCTTCCTGATCTTCATCCTGGCATCCACATTCACCTTGCTCAACCTGTTCATCGCGGTAATCGTGAATGCGATCAATCAGGAAGGCGCTGCGGACCGCACCGATCCGACCGCGACGGAAATTGCCCGCCTGGGCGCCGAGATCGCCGCCTTGCGCAGCCAGCTCGGCGACGTGCGCAAGCCCGCACCCTACGCGACACGGAGGCGGTGAACCATGGCCCCGACGCAACTGCCGGCATGGGATCAGGCCGGACTCGCGCTCGCCCATGCGGCGCGGGCGCCGTGGCTCGACAGCGTATTCGTCGTCGTCACCTGGCTCGGATCGCTGGCGGTGCTGCTGCCGTTGGCGCTGCTGGTCTGGTGGTTGCGGCGCAGCGAAAAGAGCGCGCCCTTTGTCGCGCTGGCACTGATCGGCGGCTCGGCGCTCGGGCACCTGGCCAAACTGATCGTCGCGCGGCCGCGGCCCGACCTGTTTCCGCCGCTGATCACCATGCCCGAGGACTGGAGCTTTCCCAGTGGCCATGCCGTGCAGATCACCGCTTTTGCACTGGCCTGGCTGCTGCGGCCGGGAGCGGAGCCGGGCAGGGTCGAAATTGCCGTCCTGATAACCGCCGTGACCATGGTGATTGCCTCGCGGCTCTATCTGCAAGTCCACTTTCCGAGCGATGTCTTCGCCGGCGCGCTGCTGGCGACCCTCTGGGTCGTGCTGCTGCGCCGCCTGCCGGCATGGCAGGAGAACAAACCATGAGACACAAGTTCCTCGGCACCGGCGAAGCCGGCTATCACCCGTTGCGCAAGATCCGCACCGTCATTTCCGGCTTGCGCTACGCCGTGCTCTACGACTGGTCGGTGACCTACAAGCTGATCCTGTCGGTGGTGGTGCTGGCGATCGCCTTCGGCGCGCGCGCCTGGGTGGATTTCCTGCTGATCCTGGTCGTGACAGCATTCGTGCTGGTTGCCGAAATCTTCAACAGCGCGATCGAGGCCCTGTGCGACTTCGTCGAGACGCGCCACAACGAGAAGATCAAGGTCATCAAGGACATCGCCGCCGCCGGCGTCGGCATCGCGATCTTCGTTTGGTTCATCGTGCTCGGTGTCGAACTGAGCCGCCTGCTCAAGCTGGCGCTGCCGTGATTTCCTGCTTCACTCCAGCAGCGATGCGATCCCGCCAGCCTGTATCGCCTCGACGGCGGGATGCTGGATCCGCCGCTGCGTGACAATTGCATACCAGCTCTCGCGGACATCGGAAAGCGCGCCGAGCGAGCGGGCGTCGAACTGCGCCAGGATGTCGGCATGCATTGCCGACGGCGCCGGAAACAGGCCGAGTCCGGCGCGGCCGAAGGTCTTGAGCAGGGCGCTGTCGGAAAACTCGCCGACGATTTCCGGTTTCAGATTGTGCCGCGCGAACCAGGCATCGATGGCGCCACGCAGCGGATTGCTGCGCACCGGCAGCAGGACTGGCGCGCCGTTCAATTGCCGTGGAAAGTTTGCCGCATAACGTCCGTGCAGCCCCTCGGCGGCGTACAGATCGATGCCGACCGTGCCAAGCAGTCTGGACTGGAGCTTCAGATGGGCGTCGGTCGGCGCCGAGCGATCCGTCAGGACCAGGTCGAGCCGGTTCAGCGCCAGTTCGGCCAGCAGGAAGTCGACATTGCCTTCGATGCATTCGAGGCGCATCGACAGCGGTGCCTCCAGCACCGGCTGAAGCAGGCGGAAGGCAACCAGCTTGGGTACCGCCTCGCTGAGTCCCACGGCAAAGCGGCGGCGTCCTGACGCCTGATCGGCCACAGCGTGGCGGAGCCGCTCGCCGAGCAGAAAGATCTGTTCGGCATAGTCCAGCGCGGCGCGCCCGGCTTCGGTCAGCACCAGCGAACGACCCTGCGGCGCGAACAGGGCCTGCCCCAACTGCCGCTCGAGCACGCCGAGCTGGGTGCTGATGGTCTGCACCGAGAGGTTCAGCCGCTCCGCCGCACGGGTGATGCTGCCTTCCTTGGCGACCGCCCAGAAGTAAAGCAGGTGACGGAAATTGAGATCGTCCGGGGTCATCGAATGTTCCAATAATTGGGAGTATTGTATCTAGAAAGATCTATTTATTAGGATAACTATCCTCCGTAAAGTGCGCTCCATACGCAGCAATATCGCTGCGCAGAATCAACCACCAAGGAGACAGCACATGATCACTCTCAACGACTGCAGGGCACTTTGCGATGTAGATCCGGCGACCGTGGCGCGCGTGGCGCGGCAGGAGCGCGTTCCGGAAATCATGGCGATCGCCTGTGCGCAAAGCCGGCTGATGAAAGCCCGGCCCATGCGAGCCCGGCACCCGATCACTTTGGCCGCGGCGACCTGCGTACCGCAGCGTCTGGCCGCTTGAGGAGAAGAACATCATGATGACCATGCAAGCCAGGGAAACCTTTCCCCCGATCAAGTACGCGGGACGTCCGCTAAGGATGTACCCGGTCGACAGCCCGCGCGCCAAGGCGCGCCTGGTGGTCCTGGCGCTGTTCGCCGACGGCCGAGTCGACGCGCTCGAATTGAGCAGCCTGGCACGGCGCGGCGTCTTCGCGGAGTTGGGCATAACCGGTGAAGACTTCTTCCAGGTGCTCTACGATTTCTGTTCGGACGCCACCGGGTTGCCGGAGGGTGCGGGCAACTACCTGATGTCGCAGGCGCTGCTGGAAACCGTGTTCGACGAGATTAATGAGACAGGAGAACGCCAGAAGCTGGTGCGCCTGATCTTCGACGTGATCCGTAGCGACGGCCATCTGGCCGAAGGCGAAGCACTCCTGTTCTGGAACGCGCTCGACGCCTGGCGCCTGCGGATCGAGGACGGCCTGTGCCACACCCATCCAGGGCGGGTGGCGCCGATAGCGCGCGCCGTCCGGCGCGCCGCCTGAGTCCTGGCCGGCGGCCGTAATCGGCCGCCGGCTCTGGTACGCTGGCGCACTTTGCAACCCACGTCGCCGCCTTGCCGGCGACGGTTTCATTCCGCCGGAAATTCCCATGCGTACCGAAACCCCCAAAGCCATCTACCTCAAGGACTACACGCCGCCGGCGTGGCTGATCGACGCCGTCGATCTTCATGTCGCGATCCACGACGACCACACGCTGGTACGCGCTCGGCTCGCCTGCCGGCGCAACCCGACGAACCCGCAGCAGGACATGGTGCTGGATGGCGAAGAGCTGACGCTATTGGAAGTCGGTGCTGACGGTACGGCGATTGCGCCCTCGCGCTGCACCGTCGGCGACGAAAACCTGACCGTGCACGGCCCCCTGCCCGATGCCTTCACCCTGGAAACCCTGGTGCGCATCGAACCCGAGAAAAACACCCAGCTTTCGGGGCTGTACAAATCCAAGGACGGCTACTTCACCCAATGCGAGGCCCAGGGCTTCCGCCGCATCAGCTTCTTTCCCGATCGGCCCGACGTCATGGCGCGCTACAGCTGCACCATCGAGGCCGACCAGGCGCGCTTTCCGCAACTGCTCTCCAACGGCAACCCGGTTGCCACGGGCGATTCACCGAACGGACGCCACTGGGCGAAGTGGGAAGACCCCTTCGCCAAGCCCTGCTACCTCTTCGCCCTCGTCGCCGCAAAGCTCGACATGCTCGAGGACCACTTCGTCACCGCCTCGGGGCGCCGCGTGCGCTGCGCCGTGTACGTCGAACCGGGCAAGCTCGACCAGTGCGACCACGCCATGACGGCCCTGAAGAAGTCGATGAAATGGGACGAAGAAAGATTCGGCCTGGAGATGGATCTCGACCACTACATGATCGTCGCGGTGGGCGACTTCAACATGGGGGCGATGGAGAACAAGGGCCTCAACATCTTCAACACCAAGTACGTGCTGGCCCGCCCCGACACCGCCACCGACACCGACTACCAGGGCATCGACCGCGTCGTCGCCCACGAGTACTTCCACAACTGGACCGGCAACCGCGTCACCTGCCGCGACTGGTTCCAGCTCTCGCTGAAGGAAGGCCTTACCGTCTATCGCGACCAGGAGTTCGGCGAAGATCTGCACTCGCGTGCCGTAACGCGCATCCAGGAAGTACGCACCCTGCGCGTCGCCCAGTTCCCCGAAGACGCTGGCCCGATGGCGCACCCGATCCGCCCCGCCTCCTATGCCGAGATCAACAATTTCTACACCGCCACGGTGTACGAAAAAGGCGCCCAGGTCATCCGCATGATCGAGACCCTGATCGGCCGCGACAGCTTCCGCAAGGGCATGGATCTGTACTTCGCCCGCCACGACGGTCAGGCCGTCACCTGCGAGGATTTCGTCGCCGCCATGCAAAGCGCATCGGGCGTCGATCTGACCCAATTCCGCCATTGGTACGCCCGCGCCGGCACGCCGCGCTTGAAGGCCGAGGGTGAGTATGACGCGGCCGCCAAACGCTACACGCTGATGCTGACGCAATCGCTCGCGCCAACCGCTTACGAGGCACGCCTGGCCGAAGCCGGCATCGCCGCCGATACGGGGCCGTTGCATATCCCCGTTGCCGTCGGCCTGGTGCTGCCCGACGGCAGCGATGTCTTCCCCACGCGCGTCCTGTCGCTCACGCAAGCGAGCCAGAGTTTTGTCTTCGAGGGCATCCCGCAAGTGCCCGTGGCGTCCATCCTGCGCGGCTTCTCCGCGCCCGTGAACCTCGATTTCGCACAGACCGACGCCGAGCTGGCCCATCTCATGGCGCACGACTCCGATCCCTTCAACCGCTGGGAGGCCGGGCAGCGCCTCGCCACCCGCGTGCTGCTGGCAGGCATCGCACAGTCAACCATGGGCGGCCATGGCGACACCTGGATCCCGCAAAGCCTGGTCAATGCTTTCGCCCGTGTGCTCGCCGACGGCAAGCAAGACCCCGCGTTCGCCGCCGAGGCGCTGGCCCTGCCCGCCGAACAGGTGCTGGCAGAGGAAGTTGTCGGCGCCGGCGGCGTCATCGACCCCGAGGCCATCCACCTCGCGCGCCTGAATTTGCGCCGCCACCTCGCCGGCAGGTTGCGCGCCACCTTTGAATCCACCTGGCAGGCACTGGCGCCAAGCGAGCCCTATGCGCCCGACGGCGCCCAGGTCGGCCGCCGCGCCCTGCGCAATGCCTGCCTTGCCTATCTCGCCGACGCCGATGCCGCCGCCGTGCTGCCGCGCTTGCTGGCCCAGTTGCACGAGGGCGGCAACATGACCGACGTGATCGCCGCGCTCGGCATTCTGGCCAACCAGGACCTGCCCGAGCGCGAAACGGCGCTTGCCGCCTTCCATGCCAAATGGAAAGACGAGGCGCTGGTGGTCGACAAGTGGCTCGCGGTGCAATCCACCTCGCGCCTGCCGGGCACCGGTGCGCGGGTGCGGGCGCTGATGCAGCATCCGGCCTTCGACCTGAAAAACCCGAACAAGGTCTACGCCCTGGTGCGCGCCTTCTGCGGCGCCAACCCGCGCCACTTCCATGCCCTGGACGGCAGCGGCTACCAGCTCGCCGCCGACGTCATCATCGAGCTGCAGGCGATGAACCCGCAGGTGGCATCGCGCATCGCGCGCTGCTTCGACCGCTGGCGCAAGTTCGACACCGTGCGCCAGGGCCACGCCCGCGCTGCGCTGGAACGCATCCAGGCCTGCCCGGACCTGGCCAAGGATCTTGCGGAGGTGGTCGGCAACGCGCTGAAGTAATCAGTGCAAGCGGCCTTCGGCGCCGCAGCACTTCTTGAACTTCTTGCCGCTGCCGCAGGGGCAATCGTCGTTGCGCCCCACCTTTGGCGCCTCGCGACGCAGCGTCGAAGCGCGCTTGCGTTGCGGCAGCCAGTAGGCCATCAACCCGGCGACGCAACCCGCCAGCGCTGCGGCGTGGATGTCGATTTCATCGTCGAGAGTCGGGTCGTTTTCCCGCTGCTGCATGCCGTGTTCAGTGCCATGCAGCAGGATGACGTCGAGCAGCACGCCGTTCTCGTCATCCTCCAGCAGGGGTTTCCAGCTCGCCTCGTCGAGCGCCATGCCACGCACGAAGCCGATGCACCAGCCCTCGATGACCGGGATCACTTTTTGGTTCTCGTCATCGCGTTCCAGGAGCAGGGGTTCGAAGGCCTCGGGCTCCTCGCGCAGGAACAACAGCAGGCAATTAGCATGGCGCAGCACCAGCGCGCGCATGCGCTCGGCAATCTTGTCCGAGGGCCAGGTGACGCCCTGGCCCCAGATCTCGGGCAGCCACAACGAGGGAGCAAGGTTGTTCGGCCCCACGGCCAGCGCCGTGAGGAAGCCATCGAGCATGGACACGTCCATCGCGTCCTCGCCGACCGCGGCGGAGCGCAGAAACTCATCGAGTTCGTCGAGTTCGTCGTCATCCAGCGGCAGGTCGGGATCCATGGCGTCTTTCGTCGGTTGATCGGAGCCGGCAACCGGCTTCATCGGCAATAGTCATTGGACGCCATTGTCGCAGGCAAACGGGCCGGCTTTTCCGCCGGGTACAATTGACCGCTGACGCTAGGACACCCATCGCATGTCAGAGAAACCCGCCGGCCATCAGGAACGAGCGCCGCTCGAAACCCCCGCCATCATCGACGTCACCGAGGACGATTTCGAAGCCGCGGTGGTCGCGGCCTCGCATGCGCGGCCGGTGCTGGTGGATATCGGTGCCGAATGGTGCGGCCCCTGCCGCGTGCTTGGCCCGCGCCTGCACGCGCTGGCCGAGGCCCGTGGCGGCAAGTTCCTGCTCGCCAACGTTGATGCCGACGAGAACATGCGCATCGCCGGGCGGCACAAGGTGCGCGGCTTTCCCACCGTCATCGCCTACAGCCACGGGGTCGAGATCGACCGCTTCCATTCGGCGCAGACCGACGGCTTCCTGCGCCGCTTCGTCGATGACGTGTTGCGCCACCATGCCGAGCATGGTCACGCCGCCCTGCTGATGCCGGCGCCGGCTGCGGTTCAGGCCGGCGACGATGTCGAGTTTCGGCAATAGATGATCGCCGGATTCCGCCTCAAGCCGCCAGTTTCGCGCTCGCCGGCCGGTTCAGGCTGACGCCCTGCTCGGCGGCCTCGGTTGCCAGGGCGCGATGCACCTGTGGCGGAATGCGGACGCGAAACTCCCCGCTGTAGTGTTTTTCGGCGAGCGCCACGGGAATGTCCTCGCCCGCCGCCTGCATGTCGGCCACCGCTTCAGCCACGACGCGCCGGATACCATTCAGGGCGGCTTCCGGCGTTTTCGCCAGCCACGACAGCGACGGAAACTCGGCGCACAGGCCGACGTGTTCGCCGTCCTCGGCGGACCAGGTGACGCGGTAGGTGTAATGATCAACGCTCATTGCGCAGCCCTTCCAGTTTGTCGATTGCAAGCAGCACCTGCCTGACCTGATAGGCCTTGGCCTTGCCTTTGTCGTCCTGGATGTTGATCTGCGGATCGCCTACCCAGGGCGTCTTGACGATGGAGTGGTTGGTGCCGCGCTGGTGTCACTTTGGCGCGGCTCTATCGCGCGTCCGTGTGACCTGTCGGTCTATGCTGCGATTTCGATGTACTCAACTTGACTGGACGGCGCGGGGATCAGGCTACCGTCTTCTCGCAAGCCTTCGATGTGGAACTCGATGGCTTCGCGAATTTCCGCCTCGACCTGCTGAATGCTTGCACCTGTAGCGACGCACCCTGGCAAGTCGGGGACATAGGCAGAGTAATTGGATTCGGCTTTTTCAATTACGATGGCGTAACGCATGGTGACCTCACTTCTTCAAACCGGACTGCTTCATGATGCTGTTCAAAGTACCGGGAGCAACATCGTCACTTGGCTTGCCCGGCACCGTAACCCGGCCAGGCTCCACGGGGTGTTTGTACTGTCGATGGCTGCCTCGCGTCGCTACCAGAAACCAGCCATCCGCTTGAAGGATTCGCAGGATTTCACCGATTTTCATCGGCGAAGAATATCAGCTTACCGCCGAAGATTAACCGGTTCCCGTGAAAAGTCGGCGCGGGCGACACGGCGACAACCCCGCGCCACGGCCATCCTCGACTCAGGTCGGGAAAAGGGCCCGACCCGTTTCTTCTTACGTGCTTCCCGCCTGAACGGCAGCCCGGGTCAGCGTCCGGGCTTGGCAAGGCCGACGCGCCCGAGTCCGGGAAGGCGCAGCGCCGGGCGCGCGACGTCGATGCCGAGCGATAGCCCGAGCAGATTGAGCTCGATACCTTCTTCGGCGGCGACGATAATGCCGGCGAGGCCGAGCACGGAAAGCTGGACGCCGGTTCCGCTGGGCGCGGACGCGAGCGCTGAAGCGAGCGGCAGATAGTCCTTGCCGACGGCATTCGCCGGCAGGTCGAGCCGCAACCCGGGGGCCTCACGCGCGACATGCGCGACGAAGGTGTTGCTGTTCGGCCCCGGCCAGGTGCGGTAGGTGTCGGCGTAGGGATAGTGGCGCACCGCCTCTTCGATACGCCCTATCAAGGCTTCGACACCGTCGCCGCGGTGGTCGGCGAGCAGCGTAGGCATTGATCCGAACCACAGCGCGTCGGGATCGAGATAGTCGACCTGGACATAGGGCGGCCCGCTCCAGACGACCACATCGTAACGCGTGAAGGTCGGCGCGCCGGTGCGCTTGGTGACGATCCAGGAGTGCACCCCGAAGGCGCCGCGGCGGCCGAAAGCCGGCGCGGCAAAGACCTGGACGACCGGCTCTCTGACCTTCGCCGGATCGGGCGACAGGCCGGTCGGTGTCAGCGCCGCTTCGCTCCACGACACCGTCGAGGGCGAGTGAAGGGCGACGCTGATCGCCACCGGGACGACGAAAAAGGCAGCGATCAGCAGCAGCATGAAAACTCTCGGACGACGGACAGTAGAGCGCACTATCAAACTTTCAACAGCCGGGCTTCACCAGGGCATTCATGCTTTGTCCGTCGTCAGCCCAAGCGCCCGCAGCCAGGCACGGACCTGCATGAACGCATCGACTTGAATCTGCTCCGCGGTCATCTCCCCCAGTGCATCCGATTCGGCGAGAAAGGCCTTTACCGTCTGCGGCCCGAAATCGTCCTCATGCTGAAACTTGCCGGCAATGTTCCGATATCCCGTCGTCACGGATTCGTCCGCCAGCAATTCCTTGCAAGCCTCCGCCAGCGCAATCGGCCCGCCATCGAAATTCCTTACCGAGAAATAGATGTCGTAGGCATCCTTCTTCTTGTCGCGGCCGATGAGTGCATAGCCCTTCATCACCAGGAACGCCGGGATCGATGCCACCAGCAGGTCGACCGAATTATTGCGGCCGTCCGGCATCCGGCCTTCGATATGACGCACCACGTTGTGATCCAGCGCCACGCGCGCCCCGCTGGCCTCGATGACGCGCAAACCATCGACCAGGGGT
Organism: uncultured beta proteobacterium; assembly: GCA_903959855.1. Lineage (GTDB taxonomy): Bacteria > Pseudomonadota > Gammaproteobacteria > Burkholderiales > Rhodocyclaceae > Sulfuritalea. The sequence continues at coordinate 22,001 of CAJBYR010000066.1, read as the reverse complement.
GGCCGGTTCTTTCGGGTCTTCGCATCGTCGGGCATCATCAGGTCGATGAGGATCGCGATCGGTGCGCCTTCATCCAGGTGCACCCAGCGCCTGAGTTGAAACGGTTTCAGATCATCCACATCGCGTTCGTAGCCCGCCATTTCGAGACTTTCGATCAACGTGGCGTACTCGCCGGCCGACAATGCCTCCGGCGACAGGTTCAGGTCTACATCCAGCGTGCCGATATGCGACGGCCGCACATTGGGCATCAGCAGCCAGGGCACGGCGCCACCGACAATCACGAACTTTTGACGGTAAGCGCCGAGCACCTGACCCAGTTCGATCAGCATTGAAAAGGCGGCCGTCGAACCGCGCGCGTCGTAGTCGCGGGCGATATCCGGCAGATTCATTTCGCCGCCTGCCAAAGCGGTGCAATGCGCGTCCGGCGCAGATGTTCGGCGGCCTCGGCGCCGCGCTCGCCGGCGGCGTTAAGGTCGAGGTAGGTTTGTGCCAGGCCGGTGCACCAGATTCCCGGCGCAGCCTCATCCCGATCTGCAAGAATGCCTTCATCTATGGGGCGCTCGACGATCACGGTTTCACCTTTGCTCACCGGCTCCAGTTGAAGCCACTTCTGCAGGATCGATTCCCCGATTTCATCGGCGTAAAACAGCTGTGCCGGGTACCGCGCAAACGGCGCCAGCCATTGTGCGGCCGAAAACGAAGCCAGTAGCGCGTGTTCCCCCTGTCCGGCCGCGTTCAACGCGGCTTTGATCTGCTTTTCAAGCGCATCGCCACCCAGCATCGTGTAATAGCGCTTGCGTTCGACCCCGCGCTTTTCGTAGGCATTGCGCCAGGCGTCCAGTACGGCATCCGCGCGTCGAAGTATCAAACCGTCCGCTCTTGCCTCCGCCCATTCGCGATCCAGCAAGGCCTTGCGCACGTTGCTGACCTGCCCGAGGCTGACACCTGCCGCCGCTTCCAATTCCTTGACACGCCAGATTCGACCGGGTTCGCGCAAAAGGCAGCGCATGATCCGGGCAGCCTTGGGCGCAAAAATCGAACGCAGCCCACGCTTCTCCGTCTTCGGATTGCCCGCTCCCGAGCGCTCGATGAAAACGGTGCCAAAAGTCAGATGGCAGTTGCCGGCGAAATCCGCATAACCCATCCCGGCCTGCCGGCAGATTTCCGCTGACTCGGGCGAAAGATAGGGTGCCAGCAAGACCGGATAGACCGCAGGATCGGCCAAGCCAGCCAGATACTCTTTCATTTCCAGGATCAGCGTACGTGCCTGGCGCGGCTGGACCTGGCCTTCTACTTTGCACGCGAGCCGCCACTGATCATTTCCTGCCTGCACGGACAGCATAAAGTGCGGGTTGCGCGGCCCCGGCAGGCCAGAGAGCGGCGGCGCTTCGGCAACGCCGATGGACACAAACGCTGTTCGCGCCAGAAGCTCGCGCAGTATGGTTTTGGCTTCCGCTATCTGTTGGAGTTCGGCGTTCATAGTTATTTCAGCAACCGTTGAAAGCTATCTATTGAGTGAAATCATATCCTGCAATTTCGCCATAATCAACATTTTCAACATCTGTTGAAACTACAAATCGCCACACGCTCGTATGACTGAAAAAGTCGGCGCCGGCGGCGCTCTGCGTACCTGGGATTCCGCTGATAAGACCCCTGCGCAGCAGGTCGGGGCAGCAAAAACCCTGCCCACGCCGCTGCGGATTCGCGGGCAGGTAACGGCGACCATCCCTAAAGCCGCGCACCCTATTCGCCCCGTCATTCCGGGCTTGACCCGGAATCCAGGCTTTGCGGTGTATAGCCGCCATCCTCAAATCATGGCAGCTCCCTGCCCGTCACCGGCCCGGCCAGCGTCGCCAGCGTCGCCAGGGTTGCCGAACGGCTATCCGCCAGTTGCCGGCCCAGAGGAGGGCGGAAGCGTTCATGGATAGGCAAGTGCGACGATGGACTGGAGCCGGGAAGTCGCCACCGTAACGCGTTGCGCCAGGGTTTCGTCCTGGGCCAGCAGGCCTGGCAGGTAGTTGTCGAAATCGGGCGTGGCCAGCAAGGCAGCGCAGCGCTGGCCAAGGTAGCTGCGCAAGTCAGGGGTTTCGCCCGCGATCTCGTCCAGCAGTTCGGTTCGCCCGTCGATGATGTTGATGATGTCTTCCAAGTCGTGGCTGCCAAGCACGTCTTCATTGCCGCGATCGGCGAAAGCCTCGAATTTGGTGGCCAGGAAATGCGGCGCTGTAATAAGCCGAATCGTCGGACCACCGGGCAGCGTGAGCGTGCGGGCGGAGGCAACGGCCTGTGGATACCAGCGATTGGCAAAGCCGAGAATGCGCGCATCCGTCGGCATCAGGTCGACCTCAATGTCGCGACAGCGCCAGCGGCAGATCGGCGCTGCCGGCGACATGTCGCGCACGAAACCGCGCCGCGCAAATTCGGCCTCCATGACGTGATATCCGCGTAGCGCCGTGACCTCGGCGACCAGGTCGACGTCGTTGGTCAGCCGCGCCTGCGTCGCTGCCGGATCGCTCAGCAACAGCCCGGCAGCACAACCGCCGACGAACACCAGTTCCTCACAGAGGTTTCCCAATGCGGCGGCAACGATTTCCACCTTGGCCAGATTCGGGTCGTCGCGCTTCACGCGAAGTAGCCCGCCAGCAAGTCGTGCGCCGCGTTGCGCTCGCGTGCCTGGCCGGCGCGAATCGCATCGAACAGGCTCAGCATCGCGTAGAGCTTTTCATCGCGCAGCGCCGCATCGGGCACCGTCGGATACAGCGGCATCAGGGCAATGCCGCGTGCTGACCCCTTGGCACTGGGCCAGACCGGCACCGGGTCGCCCGTCGGCGCGATGATCGTGTTCAGCGGGGCTGCCGCGTAACTGGTGGGCACCCCGCGACTCATGCTGGCAAACAGGGGCGGAAACGCATACTTCGCCCCCGTCAGCAGAAATTCCTTGAGCTGGGGCTTGAGTAGTACGGGCCGACGCTCCTGGAAAAGTAGTAGCCGCGCCGTCGCCGCACGCTTGAGCGAGGCATGGACGGCCGATACCGCCAGCCCTGTCCGGGCCGCCAGTTCGGGCAGGGTTACCGGTCCGTCGCCATGGCTTAACAAGGCCAGCAGGACCAGGAGGTCTTGCGGCTTGAGCACCGGCTGACGGTTGGCGAGCTTAGCCATTCTTATTTCTTGAAATGAGAAAATACTGCATTAATCCTAATGATTCATGTGGATGAAGTCAATATTCTTATTTCTTGAAATGAGAAGATGCTTACTTTGGCAGGTGCCATTCGCTATTCGTGAATCGTAATACGGAAAGTCGGCGCCGGTGATACGGCGACTGTTATCCCGGCGCCAGGCCACCCCCGCCTCAGGGCAGCTCTTTCCCCGTCACCGGCCCGGCCAGCGTGGCCAGTGTCGCCGAACGGCTGTCGCGCCAGTAGAGCACCGCCACCACCCAGGACGAGGCCAGTACCAGCGCCCAGGGCTGGATGAACCAGGCCAGCGCCGCCAGCCCGAAGAAATACGCGCGCAGCCCGCGGTTGAAGCTGGCAAAACCGTGCGTCACCATCATCGCCGCGCGCGGCGCGAAATCGGCCCGGTCCGGCGCATCCTTCTCCGCCGGCATCGGCGCCGAGGCGAACAGCATCAGCGTGAAATTGAACTGGCGCAGCGACCAGGTGAACTTGAAGAAGGCAAACACGAAAATCCCGATCAGCACCAGGATCCTCACCTCCAGCGTCTCACGCGAAGACACGGCAATGAAGCCGATGCCCGAGACCATCGCCTGCACCCGATCGACCGCGCCCAGGCTGCTGAGCAGGCCAGCGATGATGAACAGCGTGGTGGTGATGAACAGATTGTCGCTGCGCATCACTGTCTGCAGCACCACCGTGTCGGCGATGCGGTTTTCCCGTTCCAGCACCCGCCGCATCCAGCGCAGCCGGTATTCGTGCAGCACGCTGGCCAGCTCGCGCGTGCCCCAGCGGCGATGGTCCGCGTACCAGGCGTAGCCGACCCAGCAGAGAAAGAACCAGCCCAGCGCCAGCATGTCGGGCAGCGGCAAGATCGACGTCAGGGAGAAGGCCATGATGGTCCTTGTGGGGAGTGGGGGGCTTGCCGTTCGGGGTTGATTGTAGGCGCAGGGATGGGTTCTTCAGTGCTGCGCCGGGTTGGGGCAGGAGGTGTGCTTGCGGGATGCGGGGTTGGCGTGGGACCGGTAGCTTTGAAAAGTCGGCGCTGGTGATACGGCGATTCGACCACTCGAAGCGCTAGGGTCGATACTATGATGTCAAGAGATGACAGTATTTTGGAGTTAGCCATGAGCACACAAGCCGTCCGTTCCACGCTCTACCTTGAAGCCGACCTGCACCAAGCGCTGCGCCGCAAGGCGGTGACAGCACACCGCTCAATGTCGGAAATCGTGAACGATGCTGTTCGCGAGTTGCTGCGAGAAGACGAGGAAGATCTCGCCGCGTTTCCCGGGCGAGCGAAAGAAAAAACCATGAGTTACGAACAGTTCTTGGAGAGGTTGAAAGCCAGTGGTGCGCTGTGAACTGAGGTTCAAGGCCATACGACTAATCGCGTGCGTCCAAGCTGCATAGCCCTAGGTAGCCAGTGGAGGGCTCCGACCGTGTCACTCTTTCGCAAGCCGCATTCCCACAGAATAAATACTCGCCAGCCCGCCTTCTTCAGTGCCATAACGGCGGCGCGGTCTCGACGTACATTCTCAGCGAATTTTGTTTCCCAGAACTCGACATTGCTGGCCGGTGTCGTAGCATACTTGCATCCTTCATGCCGATGCCAGTAACACCCATGGACGAATATCACCGCGCCATGTCGTGGAAAAACAAGATCAGGAGCACCGGGGAGCGTCCTGTCATGCAGCCGATAGCGCAATCCCAGACCGTGCAGGAAGCGCCTAACCAGCATTTCCGGCTTGGTGTTTTTGCCGCGAATGCCGGACATCATTCGCGATCTGACCTGCGGGGTTACCACGTCTACCATGGCCGTCATTATTCCAGTACGCCCGTAAATCTATCAAGTCTCCATCCTGATCCTTCATGAGCATTCCGGTAATTGATCTGTTTTCCGGACCGGGAGGACTGGGCGAAGGATTTGCCAGTTTCCAAGATAGCCGGACTTTCAAGATCATCGTGTCAGCCGAAATGGATGCGGCCGCCCACAGGACTCTCCACCTGCGCAGCTATTTCCGACTGCTACGGGTATCCGAACTCGGAATGGCCGCCTACTACGATTACTGCAACGGCACGGCTGCGCAACCTTGGAACTCCCGCGACACACGCGAGTTGTGGGACATGGCCGCTTGCGAGGCCCTGCAGATAACGCTTGGAACGCCCGAGGGCAACAAACAGCTGGATGGCATTCTCGATTCCAGGCTGAGTGCCGGAACAGACTGCCTGCTAATTGGTGGTCCGCCCTGTCAGGCCTATTCGCTGGTCGGTCGGTCCCGCAATTTGGGCAAGAAGGACTACCAGCCGGAGGACGACCATCGACATTTTCTTTATCGCGAGTATCTGCGTGTCCTGCAAAAGATTAGACCGGCGGTGTTCGTGATGGAGAACGTGAAGGGCATTCTCTCGTCCCAGGTCGAGGGGCGACAGATTTTTCACGACATTCTGAATGACTTGGTCGATCCGAACGCTGTCTTTAAGCAACCTGGCCGAGGGGCAACCTACAAGATTTATTCGCTGACGACGGGAAAGCCTTTTTGCAAGGGTATGGAGGTCGAGGATATCGATCCGCGGGATTTCGTCGTTCGATCCGAGGATCATGGTGTCCCACAGGCGCGACATCGTGTGATCCTGCTTGGAGTTCGCGAGGACATCGAAAGGGCTCCGGATCGTCTGGCAAAAGATGAGAACAGGCTGTCCGTCTACGATGCGATCAAGGATTTGCCGAAACTCAGAAGCAGAATCAGCAGGAGAAAGGATCTCGAGGATGAGTGGGCTGACACCGTCAGGGATCAGCTCATCGAGTTGGCAGCGGCTGCAGAAAAATTGGGAAAGGGATCCTTGTCCGAGGAGCTTTCATCGACAGCTGACAAGATATCCGGAAAATTGCCGGTCGGTGGGCTTCGGACCCCGATCAAGCGCGATGGTCGTATGACGACAAACGAATTTCTCCAGCGAATTGCCGATCCGAAACTACTCGTCGACCTTAATCACGAAAGCCGCGGCCACATGACGGAGGATCTTCGCCGCTATGCTTACGCCGCAGTTTTCGCGCAAACGGAGAAGAGATCCCCCAAGGGCCATGAGGAATTCAATCTGCCAGGGCTTTCACCCAACCATGCAAACTGGAAATCGGGGAAGTTTGCCGATAGGTTTCGTGTCCAGCTAAAAGACCGCCCCGCTACGACCGTCATGAGCCACATTGCCAAGGACGGGCACTATTTCATTCATTACGATCCAGTTCAGTGCCGGAGTTTGACCGTGAGAGAGGCTGCGCGTCTGCAAACTTTCCCCGACAACTATTTTTTTCAAGGAAACCGAACGGAGCAGTTTCATCAGGTCGGGAATGCTGTTCCACCACTGCTAGCAAACAAAATTGCCATGGTGATTCGTGATCTGTTTCTCGGAAAGTGATCGCGACAGTAGCTGAGAAGAGCAGCAGGCTTTAGGAGCGCTGGGTGCGGTCACTCATTTTGATGCAGCCCAATCATCGGTGAATCCCAAGCGGCGGGCTTCCTCAAGGATTTTCAGGCCCTGCTTAGCCTGTTTGTAGCTTGGCCGGCTGCCCCTGACTGCTAACTTTCCCAGCGAGTACGACAGGCTACGTTGCCAGCTTGTAAGCGAGTTAGTCTTCTTCGCCCATGCAGCAATTCCCATCCATATCTCTGCACTTACTGATGCTGCAGATTCGATCTCCTCGCTCTCTTCGCCAGTAGGGGTTTCGAGCGTAGGTCCCACAACAGAGCCTGCAGAAACTAGGAAGCGCTCAATTGGAGCTGGAATCCTGACATCCAGCTCTTTGACTTCCTTCCAGCATTTTTCGCTCTTGTGCCAGTCAGTAATGTTCCCTCCGGGAGGGCTTTCTATGACTTTGCTGACGTCGACGGCGAAAGCACGAATGAAGTCAGAGATCACGGGCGGCAATGATTGTGCTACCCAGATTTTTTCGAAATCGAGCCGGCGGGCGGTTATATGCGAGAGCAGTGCAACCGTGTAGGCCACGACGTTGATCTTGTAGGAGTACTTTTCCTCACGGACGATCTTGTCCGTTGCGTCCCAGAGAATCTTCCGGCCAATCATCGCATGGAAATAGCGGAGATCTGGTACGACGCGGCCGCGGCTTTCGAGGCGCTCGGTGAAGTTCACGAAATTCTTCTGAGCCCCCTTGCTAACTATGTGAGGTAGCTGATCCCAAGCCTGCTCATATTTCGCCAAGTCGGTTTTTTCGAACTTCTGCTCGCGTGGGAACTTCTTTTCGAATGCCTTTTTCTGCCCGGGAGTTTCCATACGGAACCACTCGTCGACATACTGCGCTCGAGCACGCTCATAGAACCAGTGCGTCTCGTATTGCTTTCCGGACTTGGCCGGAGCCCATTCCGTCCGCGAAAGCTCCTCGACTCGTCGATGATAGGGATCGTTTGCAGAGAGATCAGCTGCATTTACTTTGTTCTGGCTGTTTGCATACTTTGAGATATGAGCGACGAATTCGTCGATGTCTTCAGAGTCGCGGACGACGCTTAGTTTCATCGAAACAAGGATTCCATCAATATCAGCGCCGTCTTTTCTCGCGGCCCTAAAAAGCGAAGCAGTGGTCTGTCCTCCGTTGACGATCTGGAGGTCTTTTGCCCCAGCGAGAACAGCCATTCCGTCAGCACGTTTTCTTATAGTGATCTCGGAAGCCGTTGCCGTGATCCCGTTGTTGTATGCAAAAAACCTTCCGGGCTCTTCGAGAATCGTCTGGCGAATTCCTTTGTTGATCCCACCCTTGATCTGCAAAAACGATCTTACGTTGCGTTCAAGCAGGCGCGGGCCGTATTGTCCGTAGAACCGGACAAGATCTGGAGCTGGAACCGCTGCCAAGTAGGCAACATAGTCTGTATCTTTCTCGTCAAGAATAAGGCATGGAATTCCGCCTCCCGGCTCGTCAGAGAAATCGATGACAAGCTCTTCACGATCCTTTCCCGATGTGTACCATCGATACAGCCGCTCGATGTCCCATATATGCACGGTCACCTCGACATTGCCAATCACAGGAGCCGGAGGAGCCTGCTCCAGTTTCGAGATGCCATCCGTAATTGCGAAGAATCTGATTCTTGAAAATCCACCTTGACTGTTATGAATCAGGAAGATCTGTTGCGCTAGCATGAATGCGGGCGCGGTTTCCTCCATCTTCTGAAAGAGGCCATTGGCACATTTCTCGTAAAAGCTTGCCAATTGCTTTACGGCCGTATCGACTCGAGATTTTTCGACTCTGTGAGGCGGAGCTTCGTCGGTATGAACGGCAACAAAGAGATCCAGGCTTTCCTCATCCGTGTTGATTTCGTAACCATTCAGGCGGAAGCCGTGTCCTGGGTGTGAGCAGACCTCGGCATCCTCGATTTCGCCTGCCTCGGCAAGCCGATCAAGAACGACACGCATGAAAGCTTCGACAAGAAATGACTCCGACTCGTCATTCCCTGCAACGAAACGTACCGAGTTTTTCAGATCACGGGCATAGTCTTCTAGGCTGATCATTTGGGGTTGGCGCCCGTGATACCTGCACTCTGCTTCACACTCTCAGCAAGCTGATCGAGCATGGCCCCATCGGTTACTGCGAATGCCCTGCATTCAGCCAATTGCAGCAGATACGACATTTCTGTTATTCCCGAAGGCACATCAGATGTCAGGATTCGCGGAAACCCGACAGAAACACGGAAGATAACCAATTCCGCAACACGAAAGCGCCTGACGTCGTAACGGCTCCTGTGGCGTTCGAGATAGCCCGCATCAGTTAGCTTAGTCGCTAGCAAGTCTCGCATCTCGGAGGAACTAGCTACCGCATTCCTTAGCTCATCGACAAGCTGATTGAGTGTCCTGCCACCTTTTTCCGGAATATCGAGGCGCATGCAAATGAGAAAAAGAGCCTTGAAACCTGAGTCATCCAGCTGATATTCGCTGCTGATCCTTGCATGTGACATGACATTGGCAGATGTGGTCTTCACTTCGATCGCTGCGTTCGATGGAGTAATGAAGTCCTGAGATCTGTCGCTCGGCCCGAACCATGATGTCACTGCGGCCAAACCAGAAGTGGGTAAGAGGTAGTTGGACAGAACATGAAGCTCTCCGAACAGACCAATCTCTTCGTTCCGCGTCAATCCGTCCTTCCCGCTGTTTAGGAAGCGTTGCCAGCGTTTCAGTCTCAAAAGAAAGGTGTCCGCCGCTTCTTCGGCTGATCTGCAATAGCTAAGGCGATCTGCGGTGTCATCGCAGAATGCCGTAAATATGTCTTCATAAGCTTTGTCACGCAGACTCACGATGATCGTCAGACTTCCACTTGACTCCGTATCTAGACGGACGGAGTCAATACGCAACCCATCTGTGGACGGTAGTGACTCACCCTGGGCCAGATGGCTCTTGGCGACCTCCAGCATGAGGGCGGGAAGCGCATCCGCGACGCAGACCCCCGCCCAGAGCCTAACCGAAGGGTGGCTTGGAAGACGACGTCGAATCCATCCCTTCCGCGCTTCGTCGGTTGCGGACTCGCGGAGGGCGTCCCAAAGAGACTTAGACACTATCGTCATCCTCGCCTGCCTCGATGGAATCAAGATGCAATTTTCGGTAGATCTCCCCCACTTTATAAGTTACGGCCTTGGCAGTATTGCTGGACGGAAAACTAATGGCGAATCCAATTACTGGCACAGATGTCGAAACATTTTCAAATGGCTGATCATTCATTCCGGGCCTGCGATCACGCCAGTCAAGTGCGTAAATCAGAAGAAGACCTCGAGTGAATGGCCTCAAGTCGCGAAACACACGCCCATTGACTGACTTTGCGGGTGATTTACCTCGGATTACACCAGCAGTAATACGTTGATCGGTGATACGGCACCCCAAATCCTCGAAGGACATGCCCACAGCACTTTGTATCACCTGGCGTTCATCCTCCGCCTTGCTGAAGACGCTCTTGGCCAAGATAAGCTCGATGTCTTCGCGAGTGACCAGACCCGAAAAATCCAGGCCTTGATCCGGGGGGCTGATGATGTTGCTGTTTCTGAGCATGAGTTCTTGCTGATTCAGTTCCCGTCCTTCAACCGTAGCGCCCGGACCAATGATTCTCTGAGGGTCTCGAACCGTGAGGCCGATGTCGGATAAATGCGCAATCGAGGTGCAATACTTCGCTGGCGCCTGCGAGTTGGATACAAGTACCACAACCCACTCGGAGAGTTCCTTGGTATGGGCTTGGCTCTCGATGTATGCAGCAAGCCTCTCGCCATCGATATTTTTCGAGCCTGGATGGGCGCGGAAACTGCGCAAGAATCCGGTTACATGCGACCGAGCGACGTTTGGCCAAATGGCATGTCCGCGCCCCTTCTTGTCCCTTGGTTCCGTGGTACCAAGCACAGATGCCAAATCGTTTGCAGCCTTCCAATTGCTTTCAACAGAGGTCTTGTCCTTGTACAAAGTTGCCGTCTGCACCAACTCTCCGGCAAACGAGACTTGCATTGTCGTGCTGCACCGAGATTTGTTAAGCGCAGTCACAAGAAGTCCGTCTGGGTGTGTTCTGACGCGAAGACCGTACTCCTTCGGACTGAGCCTCGCGACGTACATCCTGTCGAACTCTTGGCGCAACTCGTTATCCGCTAATGCAATGTAGCGATACCATTTCTGCAGCTCATCAGTCGTGTAGAGCCGGCAAACGTCAAGATATCCATCTCGATAGCCAAACCATCGACCCATTTGAAGCAGGGTGTCGTACATCTTCGACACACGGAGGTAGTACGAAACGGTAAGTCCAGACAATGTAAGACCCCGAGAAAGCTTGTCGCCACCTATTGTTATGACGCTCAATCCCTCTTCTTTGCGACGCTCGTAATCCAAGATGTCGGTTGATGTTCCGTTTATCTCTCGAACCTCGATTTTTGCTGAAGACGAGACCAAGTGTGGCTCGAGGTCTTCCCACTCGAGCGTGTCAAGTTCGCCGAGCCGCTTCTCCTTGAGGTAATCGTTGATCCGTGCCGTCTTTGGCTGAAACTCGGTCTCCCACAATGAGCGCAGTTCATCCCTTATCGGCTTTGAGTCACGAACTCCTTCCTGCGAGATACGCCGCTGTACGAACAGGAGTTCGGTACGGACGAGATCGGAAAGAGATTTTTGGACAGCAACAAATCGCACCATGTGGACCAGCATGGAATTATGTGCGTTAGGGTTCCCGCGCGCGCTTCTTGCTGCACATGCAAGCACGAACGCGCGAATCGCTTCCTTAAGCGTCGCGGGAAGCTCAGTTATTTGGTAGTGCTTGTTGTATTTGGCCGGCAATGTGTTGGTGATGGTTCGAACCAGAGGGAGACCCTTTATCTCCTCAATCCCGGCATCTTCATCGCCGTCACGGCCAAAAACGACGTCCGCGCCGATATAGTTATTCGGCGCTTGCAGATTGAGAATGAAAGAGCGGGGGAAGATGTCGTCCTGCAGCTTCTCGTGCTTTGTGTCCGGATTGACGAAAATGTTGGCGAAAGGTGTAGCCGTGTACCCGACATACGCACTTTTCTGAAAGCTCTTGAGAAGAGACCGAATCCGTTCATTGATTGCTGATACGTCGTAGTCTTTCTTGTCTTCTCCTTCGGGGATGGCCCTCGTGTTGATCGATGCGTGATCGGCTTCATCATCGATCAACAACATAGGAATGTCGTGAACGGTTTTGTCGCCTTTCTCGTTTTTTACCCCGTGGCGACGTGTAAGCCAATGCTCAAGGTTTCTTAGGATGCTGACATTCTTCTTGACGACAATTACAAAGGGATCTCCGCCCAGCGCTAATGTGGGTTGAAGCATTCCTTCACGAAAATCCCCCTTCTCTTCTCTGGTGGTCATGGAGTTGACTCTGAGTTGGGGAAACTTCAGCAATCCAACTCCGACCCGCGGGTTGTCGTCGACATAAAGAAAGCCATTCTTGGACGTGTCGAACCCAAGCACACCCTCTTCTGCTCTGATTTGCGTCTGGGTTCGGAGGCTGTTATGCATGCCGGCAAGTACGATCACCAACTTGTAACCTGCGTCTAGTGCCTTGCATGTCAGTCCGAGAAAATTACCTGTTTTTCCCGACTGAACGCTGCCAACTACTAGGCCCCTCCGATCCCAGAATCCTGGCCGATCCGGATCCTCGATTCGCTCCAGAATTTTGTCGGTTTCCAGATCGAGATTCCTGAGAATCGGTTCCGGGAGATTTTCCACTTCGCCCATGAAATTCTCATATCGCTCCCAAAATTTCCACAGGATTGACGGCGATTTTGTACGAAGCCATTCCTTGTGATCATCCAAAGGATCATCGAGACTCCTTGAGGTCGGCACGAATATGTTTGCATTCAGCTCGAAGTACCTAACAAGCTCTTCAAGGTCAACCCCGCCACTGGCACCGAACTCCATGGCGTCACGACTTGCCTTTTCGCACGCCTTGCGGATCTGGCCCGCGTCGGGATGCTCAAATGGCTTCAGATAAACTCGCGCAAGGTCACGCGCCTGTTCATGCGCCTTCGATTTTGTGGAATCGCTTCGTTTTTGCTGGGTCATTCTCTGGCCTGGTTCTCGTGTTGTCGGTCAAACTCATCTAGTTCCGCAAGGAGCTGGGGATGAGAATCAAAGGGGGTCATTCGCGCAAGTGTTGCTTGAGCCTGTTCAACGGTATTACCTGACTCCCGTAGCGCCAAAAAGAGGTCTTGGAGAATTCTGCGCATGGTTGCTTCTTTAGTTGTCTCGAAAGGCAGGGCCTGCTCACTAGGTTTTTCTGCGTACCCGATATAGATTGTCGGCGCAGGAATGGTTTCCTCGATGAGAACCAGCAATGCATTGACGGACCGGCCTGCTTGCCCTTCTTCTATCAGCGATTTGACAAGCGGATGCTCTCTATCGATTCGATATCGGACCTTGTCATGAATCCTTTCCAGCGACCAAAGGTCATGTTTCTTACCCACGTCGCCGCCTTGGCTGATGATCTTTTGGCCCCGGTGTCTGTAAACCTCAGAAGCTCTTGATCGGGTAAGTCTTGCGATACGGCGCAGGTCTTCTCTTAGTGACACTGGTGGACTGGCCTTGGATTTCCGTATGTCCAGTTGCCAGAGGAAGTCTGAGCCGGAATCGATATCTATTCTGATACGGGCTAGCTTCATATGCTCATCACGGGTTAGGCCCAAGTTCATCCACCCGCCGGAAACAAGCATTCTTCGGTTTCGATAGATGTAAAAACCTTGTTGGGCATTCCACCCAGCGGGGCCGGCGGCGCGCTCAAACTCCTTTTTGGTCATCCTTGAGTGATGCGGTAGAACATGAGGCCGAACCGAGACGCAATGTCCCTTAACCTCAAAACGTTCGACTTCGGCTATCTGCGTATCGTAGGTTGCAAGAAATGGATCCCATCTTTCAACCTTGGTTCGACCAACATGGATCGCGACGGAATCTTTCCCGAAAAGGTATTCGCCAAAAACCATTCCCAAGTGGTTACCAACCCGTGAGGCCGATTCGAGAAAAGCCTTGTGCGCTATTTCGTCGTCAATGGACACTTTCCCGACGAGGCGATCAAGAGTTTGCCAAACAACACATGTGCCTGATGACTGATTGGCTAGCTGTTGGGCATCGGCGGCGGCAGCTGGATTAATGTCCCGGCGAAGAATCCATTTTCCTTCCCGAATGACATAGTCGATATCCCACGTGCGCCAGACAGGGTCGTGGTGATGTTTTCGCGTTAGTACGCTGAATACCTTGCATTGGGAAAATGATGCGGTCTTGAGACCAAGCCCGAACCGCCCCAAGTCTAACGAACCGCGATCCCACAAGGGGTCATGGGATCCGAGACGCATGGCTTCGATCAGCTCTTCTTCAGACATGCCTATGCCGTCATCACGAATGGTGATGGTTGAAGCATCGCCCCTCCATGAAAACTCTACCCAAATGTTCTTGGCATGCTTTGCGATGCTGTTGTCCACCAAGTCTGCAACCGCAGTTTCTAGTCGGTACCCAATAGAGCGCAGCGCGGCGACCATGGACGCTGGACGAGGAGTGATGTCATCGACGTCAGGGTTTTGATTCTTGGTTGGCATGTCTTTAACAGAATAGGGTTTTCAAGTCATACATTGACGAACTCAAGGTCAAAAGCGCCCGGGATGGTTTAATAGGTTACAGGCCGTTGGTCGGGGTCCCGAGATTCGACCGAAATTTGCAGTGCAGAACGACTGCATATATATCAGCATTTGGCAGATGTCTGTACACAATTGGAAGAACTGGGCGCAAGAATTGATTGGGGCTGCCCAGCTCGCCCTAAGTACCTTACGGGCGGTGCAGCGACCAGACGCCGAGCGCGTCGTCGATCTTCAGCGGTTCTGCGTCAGCGTGAACATCGTGACGAAAAGGCGGCCGGTAATCAGTGCACCTTGAGGATGCATCAGGTCCGATTTTGCGCAGACGGCGACGAGGCCGGCCAGCGCGCCGCGACGCACGAAGCCGGGGTCGTATTTGCCGGTGACGAATGCGACGAGGGCGCCGCCAACCATGGGAGCCTATCAGGCCGGAGTGTCGTCCTTCTCCAACGCTTCCTATCGCCGCCGTGCCACCAGCGCCGACTTTTCACTCGTCTGCCGCGCCCACCGGAACAAGTAAAGCACCCGAATCGCCTCAAGCGCCCGTGTGCCCCTGCCCGGTCTTGATCGGTTTCGCAAACCCAACCTGATCACCCGCCAGGCTGCCCTTGTGCGCCGCCATTTGGTCGCGCACGGTGATGCGCGATTGCTTGTATTTCGGCGAGCCGAATTCCGCATCGCGCTTTTCCAGTTTGTCGGTGACGAGCACCAGCGCCATGCCGGTACCCTGGCTACTGCTTGCGGCGGCGAACTCGGCATCGCGCTCCTGGCGCAGGTCGCGCATCCGGGAAGACAGGCGCGCCGCCATGGCCTTGCGGAAGTCCTCCATGTCGCTGCGGTTCCATTCGGGATGCTGCCGGTGCGCAGCATTCAGCGCCTCCCAGACGCTGGCTTTGAGGTATCCCACCAGCCACTGCGCAAACAGCGTGTCGGCCCGCTCGCCATAGAAGCCCACGCCATAGCCGAGCGCCGGATCGTAGTGCAGGCGCACGATGGTGTCGGTGAAGTTGGCGACGCCGGTGCTGATGAATTGAAACCACCGCGGGCAACTCTTGGCCGGATTCTTCGGCGGGCCGTAGGCGTGAAAGGCGTCGGCCCAATCGAAATCGGTCGCCGCCTTGGTGCTGGCGATCTCGGCCTGCTCGATGCCGAATTTGCGCATCAGCGCTTCGGCCTGGGCCAGGGCGCGCTCGGCTTCGTGGCCATTGCCGCGGCCGTCCATGGCAACGGCCATCAGCTTTTGCGCCTTGCGTAGCGCCTGCTCTTTATCCATGGTGCTGCGATGCCTTGTCCGGCGTGGGCGGCGTTGCCGCGGGTGCCTTAGTCAGGCCGCCGAAAACCGGCATCGATCCATGCGCTGGCGCTGGCCTTGTTGAGCTTGAATCCGCTGGCCACGCGCACCTGGGCAAGTTCCTCACCGGCGGCATCGTGGGCGGCAAGCAGGGCGTGCGGATCGTCGTCGTCGGGCACGATGTCGAGCGTGACGCTGATGCGCCCGGACGTGGCGTTGATGGTGATGTTCTGGTGCAGCGTGGCATGGAGTTGCTGCACCTGGCGCTGGCGGAATTCGCCGGCCGTCTTGACCAGGGTGTTGAAGGCCGAGGCATCAAGCGGCTTCGGGTTCTTCTTGTCGCGCCCCATGGTCCAGGGGCCGATCAGCGCCGGCTCGGATTCGCCGTCGAGGATCATCTCGACGGCCCAGCCCTCGTCGTCTTCGTTCTTGACGACGCGCGCGGTCCAGCCGTTGCCGCACCAGAGTCGCGGTTCCTGGATTGGATCGGGGGCGTTGGCCTCGTTGGCGTCGTTTGTTGTGTTCGTTGTCATGGCCGCATTTTAAGACTCGCCATGCGGCGCAGCGCCAGCAAGTGGCCTGCGGCAATGAGCGCGCGGAAAAGAAAAAGGCCCGGAGTCTCCGGGCCTTTGTCGTCAGGCAGGTCGCGTTCGACGGACTGCCTTGATCCGTATCCTCACCAGTTCGTCTCGCGCTCCGCGCTCGCCGAGATCTGGTGGATGCTGAGGTCGGCACCGTTGAATTCTTCCTCTGCATCCAGCCGCAGGCCGACGGCCATCTTCAGTGCGCCATAGACGATGAAGCCGCCGCCCAGCGCGATGGCGATGCCCAGCGCGGTGCCGGCCAACTGGCTCATGAAGGCAACGCCGCCGAGGCCGCCCAGGCTCTTTGCCCCGAAGATGCCGGCGGCGATGCCGCCCCAGGCGCCGCACAGGCCGTGCAGCGGCCAGACGCCGAGCACATCGTCGATCTTCCAGCGGTTCTGCGTCAGGGTGAACATGACGACGAAAAGGCCGCCGGCAACGCCGCCGGTGATCAGCGCGCCGATCGGGTGCATCAGGTCCGAGCCGGCGCAGACGGCAACGAGGCCGGCCAGCGGGCCGTTATGCACGAAGCCGGGGTCGTTCTTGCCGACCACCAGCGCGACCAGGGTGCCGCCGACCATGGCCATCAGCGAGTTCATGGCGACGAGGCCGGAGATCTTGTCCAGGGTCTGCGCGCTCATGACGTTGAAGCCGAACCAGCCGACGATCAGGATCCAGGCGCCCAGCGCAAGGAAGGGGATGCTCGAGGGCGGATGCGCGCCGGCGATGCCGCCATCCTTGTGATAACGGCCGCGGCGGGCGCCCAGCAGCAGCACGGCGGCGAGGCCGACCCAGCCGCCGACCGCATGCACCACCACCGAGCCGGCGAAGTCGTGGAATTCCTCGCCAAAGCTGGTCTTGAGCCAGGCCTGGATGCCGTAGGCCTGGTTCCAGGCGATGCCTTCGAAGAAGGGGTAGATGAAGCCGACCAGCAGGAAGGTGGCGGCCAGTTGCGGGCCGAAGCGCGCGCGTTCGGCGATGCCGCCGGAAACGATGGCCGGGATCGCCGCGGCGAAGGTCAGCAGGAAGAAGAACTTGACCATGTCGTAGCCGCTCTTCTGCACCAGGGTTTCGGCGCCGGCGAGGAAGTTAACGCCGTAGGCGATGCCGTAGCCGATGAAGAAGTAGGCGATGGTCGATACCGCAAAATCGCAGAGGATCTTGACCAGGGCATTGACCTGGTTCTTGCGCCGCACGGTGCCCAGCTCCAGAAAGGCAAAGCCGGCATGCATGGCCAGAATCATGATGGCGCCGAGCAGGATGAACAGTACGTCGGCGGATGTCTTGAAGTTCTCCATTGTGGTGCTCCCCAAAGTCGAATTGCACGAATGGGAGGCATGAAAGCAATGAGCGTTCCTGCCAGAAAGATCTAGCTAAAACAGCGGGGTAGCATCACAGAACAGTTTTGCTTGCACTAGCCCGGTGCAGTTACGGCGTCGATTGCACCGTATTGGGGATTTGCCCGGGTCGGAAGTCGGCGCTGGCACCACGGCGAAGCGGCCGGCGCCTGCAAGCTTTAGCTTCCCGGTGGGCGGTAGCCGCGCGGCAGTAGCACCCACATGCGGCCCTGCTGGCGCATCTTGCCTGCCTGGTTGCCGGCCTCGACGCCGCTGCCCCAGTAGAAATCGCCGCGCACCACGCCGCGGATGGCGCCGCCGGTATCCTGACCCAGCATCAGGCGAGTGAGCGCCTGCTCACTGTTCGGCCTTGTGGTGGCAAGCCAGATCGGCGCGCCCAGTGGAACGTGGCGGGGGTCGACGGCGAGCGAACGTTCCGGCGTCAGCGGCAGGCCCATGGCGCCTTGCGGTCCGCTGCCTTCCACCGGCAGTTCGCGGAAGAAGACCAGGCTGGGGTTGGCATTGAGCATCTCGGTCATGCGCGAGGGGTTGGCCTTGGCCCAGGCCTTGATGTTCTGCATCGAGGCCTGCTCGGCTTTCATTTCGCCGCGATCGATCAGCCAGCGGCCGATGGCGCGATAGGGGTGGCCGTTCTGGTCGGCGTAATTCAGCCGCACGCGGCTGCCGTCCGTCAGCATGATCTGGCCCGAACCCTGGATCTGCATGAAGAAGAGATCAATCGCGTCGTCGATCCACAGCAGGGCCTCTGGTGAGCGCTTGCTCTCCTGCGGTCCCCACTCGGCACGCGAATAGTAGGGGACCAGCTTGCGGCCTTCGATGCGTCCGCGCAGGCGCAGGTGCTTGAGCTCGGGGTAAAGCTCGGCCAGGTCGACGACGATCATGTCCTCGGGCGGGCCGAACACCGGGTTGGCAAAAGCCTTGCTGCGCTGCCGGCTGCCCTTGAGTATCGGCTCGTAGTAGCCGGTGATGAGCCCGTTGCGCGAGCCGTCGGGATTGACCAATGCCCAGGGCTGGAATTGGCCTTCGAACCAGGCGCGCAATGCGGCGTTAGTGGTGTCGGTGAGTTCGCGGGCGGAAGCGCACACCGGCTTCCAGTGCGCCTGGCGTTCGAGGCTGCGGCAACTGGCGACAAAGGCGGTGAAGGCCGGTGACGGATCGTCCTCCGTCCAGCTTGGCAAGTCGTTCCAGTCGGCGGCCTGCAGGGGTTTTTCAGCCGGCTTGGGCGGCTCGACCGTGGGGCAGACCGGGCAGGCGGGGCAGCTTTGCGCGGCGGGGCAAACCGCCGGCGGAGCCGGCGTCGCCGGTGCCTGCGGCGGCAGTTGCGAACAGCCGGCAAGCGCCAGCAGGCCAAGGAAAGCGGGAAATGAGCGGAACATGAATCTGCTAAAGTGCGCCGACAGCAAGAACCCGCAAGCTTACCCGATCTCCGAGACCGCAATGACCGACCTCCAGCGCGCCGTGGCACCCCTGATCGACCGCCTCGACGCCCTCTTCGATCGCATCGAAGCCGTATTGCCGCCGCCCTTGCCCCCCACCGACTGGTCGGCCAGCGCCTTCCGCTGGCGCACCCGCGGTGGGCGCGGCTGGCTCGAAGCCGTCAAGCAGCCGCACCGAATCCGCTTCGAAGACCTGCAGGGCGTCGAGGACCAGAAGCAGCGCATCGCCCAGAACACCAAGCAGTTCGTTGCCGGGCGCAGCGCCAACAATGTGCTGCTGACCGGCGCCCGCGGCACCGGCAAGAGCTCGCTGGTCAAGGCGGTGCTTAACCGCTTCGCGAGCAAGGGCCTGCGCCTGATCGAGGTGGACAAGGACGAATTGGTGCACCTGCCGGAGATTGTGGACCTGATTGCCGCCCGCCGCGAGCGCTTCATCATCTTCTGCGACGACCTCTCCTTCGAGTCGGGCGAGCCCGGCTACAAGGCGATGAAAAGCATCCTCGATGGTTCGATCACCGGCATGCCGGACAACCTGCTGGTGTATGCGACCTCCAACCGCCGCCACCTGATGCCGGAAAAGATGGCGGAGAACCTCGAAGCCAAGCACGACGCCAACGGCGATATCCACCCCGGCGAGACCACCGAGGAGAAGGTCTCGCTCTCCGAGCGCTTCGGGCTGTGGCTGTCCTTCTATCCCTTCGGCCAGGACCACTACCTGGAAATCTGCGGCCACTGGCTGGGCGAGTTCGGCATGACGCCGGAGCAAATCGAAGCCGCGCGCGGCGAGGCCCTGCAATGGAGCCTGATGCGCGGCTCACGCAGCGGCCGCGTTGCCTGGCAGTTCGCCCGCGACCATGCCGGGCGGCACGCGAAGAAGAAGCCGGCCTCGCCCGCCACCAAGTGAAGCTCACCGAAGTCGCCGCCGCCGTCATCGAGCGGCGGGCAGCCGATGGCGCCACCGGGTTTGCCACTGAGTTCCTGCTCGGCCAGCGCGCGCCGGGCACCTTCTACCCCGGCTACTGGGAATTCCCCGGCGGCAAGGTCGAACCCGGCGAAACCCCGCATGCTGCACTGGCGCGCGAACTGGGCGAGGAGCTCGGCATCGGCGTGACGCGCGCCGACCCCTGGCTGCGCCGCGAGCATGTCTATGAGCACGCCCATGTGCGGCTCAATTTTTTCCGTGTGCGCGACTGGTGCGGCGAGCTGCACGACCACGTGCATAGTGCCCTGGCCTGGCAACGTGCCGACACGCTGACGGTCTCGCCCATGCTGCCGGCCAACGCGCCGGTACTGGCGGCGCTTGCCCTGCCCGACTTCTACGCCATCTCCCATGCCGGCGAAATCGGCATCGATGCGCAACTGATGGCGCTGGCGCACGCACTTGAAGCCGGCTTGCGCCTGGTGCAGTTGCGCGAACCGACCCTGGATGGCGCGCGCCGCGCTGCCTTTGTCCACGCCGCCGTCGACCTCTGCCACCAATACGGAGCGCGGGTGCTGGTCAATGGCGATGCTGGTCTGGCCGCAGCGGCCGGCGCCGATGGCTTGCATCTGCCGGCGCGGGATCTTGCGACGCTGGAACGGCGGCCCGATTTTCCGCTGGTGGCGGCGTCCTGCCATGTTGCAGCAGAGCTGGACAGGGCAGCGGCGCTGGGTTGCGATTTCGCCGTGTTCGGACCGGTGCGGCCCACCGCCAGCCACCCGGAGGCGCCCGGCATCGGCTGGGATGCTTTTGCGACCGCTCTCGCCGTGCCGCCACTGCCGACTTTTGCCCTCGGCGGGCTTGCGCGCGGCGATCTCGATGCCGCGCAACGTGCCGGCGCCCACGGCATCGCGGCGATTCGCGCCGCTTGGGCGTAGCTACTCGCCCGTCTCGTCGGGTTTGGGTTCTTCCTTCGCCGCGACCCGGTACTGGTCCGAAGCCCAGGCCCCCAGATCAAGGCCCTTGCAGCGCGGGGAGCAGAACGGCCGATGCCGGTTTTCGGCGACCAATTCGACGGGTTTGCCGCAGGCGGGACAGGAAACGATGCGGGGTGAAGCGGGAATTACAGGTTGCACAGCGTAATCCTAAGAAACGGCGGAAAGCCTTGCGGCACTAGGTGTTGTGTCTCGGTGTCTTGCGTCTGGCTACCCATGTAGCTACCTCAATGGGGGTCGCTGGGTTTGATACCCCCCCTCCCCTGGAAACCTCCGCGCACAAAATTTTGATTATCTGCACGGTCCTGGTACTTGAAGGCCGGAAGATTTTATACCCCCTCCCGCCCGGCAAATATCAAAACCCCCTTACAACCCCGCTGAAACTACTGCGCGTTCGCGCCGCTTCGTACCCGTATCGTGAAGGGCCAGGAAGGACCCGCAAGTATCAGGCGCGGACTGCTGATAACCACGCCTCGGCAACCGCGCCGGGGCGCAGCTTCCAACCTTGGCAGGCCAGCGCCGCCGATGCATCGGCGGCGATCTCCGCCGCCAGCCCGCGCCGGGTCAGTAGTCGGCGGAAGTGCAGCAGGGTCGATTCATCCGGGGCAGTCTTGTCCCAGGTCAGGGGCAGCCCCATGAAATGCCGCACCGCTATGGAGTCGGTCGCCGCTTCCTGCGCCGCCAGGTCGGACAGGTTGAACCATTGCTGCAACAGGTACAGACGCAGCAGCGCCGGCAGCGGGTAGGGCGGCCGTCCCTTCCCGCGCTTTGGGTAGTGCGGCTCGATCATGTCCGCCCATGCTTGCCAAGGGAAAAGGCGATCCGCTTCCGCAAGGAATTGGGCGCGCCTGGTTCGCAGGGCGCGGGCCGGGATGCCTCGATAATCGCCCGCGTCGGGTGTTTGTTCTGTCTGCATGGTGCGCCCCTGATTAAGCCGGCCGGTTTCGCCTTGCCGGGTCGGGTTGCCTATGTTCAGCGGCCATAGCCTGAGCCAACAGCGCGCTGACAATGACCCGCAGGACGGAAGCCCCGGAAGGACCCGCGAAGGTTGCAGCGGGTTGCATGGTTTTCCTGTCGATACGTCTGCAACAGCACAAGCGCAACGGTGCAAACCGCGCAAAGCAATCCACTCCGCGCCCCCTC
>CAJBYR010000065.1 GCA_903959855.1 uncultured beta proteobacterium | reverse complement strand
GTTTCGCCATCCTCTTCAAAAGTCCTGACACGCAAGCTGATGCTGCCCTGATCGGTAAACTTCAGGGCGTTGGTCGCATAGTTGAGCAGGGCCTGCTGCAAACGGGTCGGATCGCCAATCAAGTGGGGAGGGATGGCATCCGCCTCGGTGGTGACGAGCAAATGCTTGGCGGCAGCCCGGTCATGCAGCATCGAGGAAACATTGCGCATCAGGGCATCTACCCTGACCGGCGCATGTTCGAGACTGAACTTGCCGGCCTCGATCTTCGAAAGTTCCAGCACGGCGTTGAGGACGCCCAGCAGGTGCGCGCTGGCGCCTTCGAGTTTGTCCATCTGCTGAGCCTGCTTGGGGGTCAGGCCAGAGCGCCGGATCAGGTGGCCCATGCCGGTGATGGCATTCAGCGGAGTCCGGATTTCATGACTCATATTGGCCAGGAAGGCACTCTTGGCCACGTTGGCCGCCTCTGCCGCTTCCTTGGCTGTGGCCAGTTGGCGAGTGCGCTCCGCGACCAGTTCCTCAAGGTGGTGGCGATACTGGTCGAGTTCGGCTTCGGTGCGCCGGCTTGCGGAAATGTCGCGGCTGATGCCGAAAATACCAACCACCTTGCCCGAATCGTCGAACAGCGGCCACTTGTTGGTATGCACGTAACCCGGTTCGCCCTGAGCGTCATAGTAGGGATCGATCTTGTTCAACAAGGGCAGGCCGGTTTCAAACACGGGCTTCTCTTCCGCCTCGTAAACCGCTGCCGTATCCGGAGGAAAGACCTCGCGGTCGCGCTTGCCGATCATGTCACGCCAACTGGCGTGACCGGTGATGGCCGCCAGTGTCTGGCTGCAAAATCGCAACCGGCTGTCCGCATCCTTGAAATAGATGAAGTCGGTGGTCTGTTCCAGAAAGGATTCGAAATCGCGAGTGAATTCTGCCAGGCGCTTCTCCACCTTCTTGCGCGCCACCACTTCCCGCCGCAGGCGATGCACCCAGAGCGCGAACAGCACCAGCACCACGAGAACCGCCAGGCCGAAAATAGTGATCTTTTCCCTGGACACGCCCTGCTCGACGCGCACGCTCATCCAGAGATTGAGAATCCGGTCCATCTCGTCCTGCGGTATCGCCGCCAGCGTCTTGTCTAGAATACCCTGCAGTTCGGGATGCCCATGAACCACCGCCATGCTGTGGTCGCTGGTGTACCCGGTGTTGCCGGAGAATCGCAAGTCCAGCTCCCCCGATTGCTGGATCAGGTAGTTGAGCGCTGGCGCATCCCCGACATACGCCGCGACCTTCCCGCTCTTCATCAACTCGAAGGCCGCCTCTTCATTCACCGTGGGAACCAGCTCGATCTTCGGATGGTCTTGCGTCAGGACTTCCTGCATGAAGTAGCCCTGCTTCACGGCGACCTTTCGCCCGTAAAGGCCACGCAGATCACCGATGTAGCCATTGCGTCCGTCATTGATGATGACGATCGGCGAACTGATGAACGGCCGGGTGAACGCCAGGTAGCCGCGGCGTTCCGGGGTGGCCACGGCATCGGTCAGCATGTCCAGTTCGGCGCTCCGCGCCATGTCCAGTGTTTGCTGCCAGGTTTTGTCTTTGACGACATCGAAGCGCACCTTCAGCCTCGC
Source organism: uncultured beta proteobacterium (assembly GCA_903959855.1). Classification (GTDB taxonomy): domain Bacteria; phylum Pseudomonadota; class Gammaproteobacteria; order Burkholderiales; family Rhodocyclaceae; genus Sulfuritalea. Next base: position 2,336 of record CAJBYR010000065.1, on the reverse strand, counting down.
TTCGAGCAGACGCAGGATGTCCGCGTTGATGCCGACAAAGCGGCCCTTCTCGTCGAACCATTCGTAGGGCGCAAAATCCCTGTCAATGCCGACCCGAATCACCGGATGCGCCTTCAGCCATTCCTGTTCCGCCGGGGTCAAGGCAAGCGATCGCCGGTTGGCGAACACGAAGTTCTGCAACTGCTTTTCGGAAAGTGGCGGCGCCAGTTTGTGGTCCGCGTACATCGCCGCAAGCCGACGCAAACGGCCCGCGTCTATGTAGCCGAGCGGAATGCTTTCCGGCAGGATCAGCTTGCGGGATTCCGCCGCCTCGAAGCGCAAGTGATCGAGGCCGAGCGTGCTCCGATACTCCCGCATGATCAGGCGGATCATTTCGTCGGGATGGGCGAGGGCATACTCCCACCCCTTCAGGCTGGCGCGGCGGAACCTATCCGCCCGTCCCGGAAATCGCTCCAGCTCATCGTCACTGGTAAACAACAGGTCGCCATACACGTCGATGCCGTAGCTCTGCGGGTTGATGACATTGACGGGAATGCCGCGTTGCTGGAAGTAAAAGGGCTGGTCGGTCCGGTAGCCCGACATGACATCCACCCGCTGGTCAGCCAGATCAGCCTTGTTGTAGCTGTGCTGGACGTAGGTGTAGGTGCCCGAGGTCACGCCGGCTTCAGCCAGCATCGCGCGCAACGGGCCCTCGTCGCTGCCCTTGGCGTCGAACATCAGGCGCTTGCCCTTCATTTCGTAGGGGCTGACAATTCCCGATTCGCGGCGGCTGATGAACACCAGCGGGTCGTGCTGAAAGATGGCGGCCAGGGCGACGATCTTCGCCCCATGTGCATACGCGGCAATTATTCCGGAATCGCCGATGCCGTAATTGGCGCTGCCGGACGCCACCTGCTCCACCACGGTATTCTTCGGGTCAAGTTGCCGGATCTCGACATCCAGGCCTTCCGCTGCATAGTAGCCTTGGGCCTTGGCCGCATAGTAGCCGGCGAACTGGAACTGGTGGAACCACTTGAGTTGCAGCACCAGCTTTTCAGGCGGCCCTGCCAGGGTCGAATAAGGCAGGCAGATCAATAGAGCGGCCAGCAGGCCACGCAGGGTGATCGCGAGCAGATCAGACAACATTGTCGGGAGCCAATCGGTTTGCAGGGACGATACGGCGGTTCTCGATCAGACACCCGCGATTACTGGCTCTGTCGCTCGCAGCATCAAGCCAGCAGTATGCCAGAGCCGACGATCTTGTGACCCGAAATGTTGCTTAGCGTCCGGGTAAATGCCTGATCATGTATTCATCCAGCACCTTGGCGACGTCCGCCCCGGCGCCGAAATACATGTGGTATCCCGAACGGCAGGCATTGGCGTTGTTCGGCGTCAGCGTACCCGTGGTGATCAGAACCAGCTCTGCGGCGGCATTGCCGGCTTCGCGCAGCTTTGCATGCTGCTTCTTCGCCGCTTGCGCCGTGTTCCCCGGACATTCGTCGTTTTCATGGTGCACCACCAGCACCGGTAGCTTCGTCGATTCGTAATTGAAACTGGCGCCGTTCTCGCCGCCGCTGAATATCAGGCCGGCGACCAGGTTCTCCGCCTTCTTTTCCTGCAAGCGCTTGTACAGCTCGGTGATGCTGATCGAGCCCATGCTGTGCCCCATCACCCAGACCGGTTTGCCGAGCAGGTCGCGGAAGTGGCGCACCACGTCCTCGACCCGCGAAAGGTGCTCGGCGCTGGCCCTGGCCGCAGACCAGTGGTTGGCCGTGGGCAGATCGACGGGGCTGTCGAAGATCACCAGGTTGAAGCTACCCGACGTGGCCTTGGAATCGGTCAGGCTGCGCAGCATGAGGTTGAAGTAGTACTTCGAGAAGTAGCCGTGGTCGGCGGTCCATTCCGGCTTGAGTCCGGCGCGTCCTTCGCCACCCGGGATGAACACCAGCGTGGCCTTGGCGTCGGCCGCGCGGAACAGGAAGGTCAGGGTCGGATCCGACGAGGCAAACAGACCCTGATAGGTCGGCGGCACCGGTATCACCTGCGCCTGCGACGCGCCGGCCAGAAAGAAGGCCAGCAAGAGGCAACAACATCTCAAAACGGAAATGGCTGCATTCATGAGTCGCATCCTTTGGAGTCGGACCACCTGCCCGAGAGGCGCATTGCAAGCCGATGTTACCAGCCGCACCGCAACGACGCAGCGCAAGCGCCGAGGCCTGTTGGGAGTTAATGAGTTGTCCGGTTCTGTAGCACGCCATCTGTCCGGTTGTCATAGTGCCCCGAAGGGGGAACGAGATGAGGCGGACGGAACTGCTACAGGAGATCCGGAACATGAGATTCGAAGAAGTGTACGAAGG
>CAJBYR010000064.1 GCA_903959855.1 uncultured beta proteobacterium | reverse complement strand
CTCCTGGTTCTTGGTGGAAGGCGGTGCGGCGATCAGCGTCGCATCGACAATCGTGCCGCCCGAGAGCTTCATCCCGCTGGCCAACAACAATTCACCGACCTTGGCGAACAGGGCGGCACCCAGACCATGGTCCTCCAGCAGGTGCCGAAAGTGGAGCAGGGTCGTGGAATCCGGCATCCGCTCTCGTCCCAGATCAAACCGGCAGAACTCCCGGAACACGGCGACGTCGTACAGGGCGTCTTCGCAGCCTTCGTCGCTCAGGTTGAACCAGTTGGCAATACAGTACATCCGCAGCATCCGCTCTACGCCCACCGGCGGTCGGCCATTCCCGGCCTTCGGGTAATGCGGCTCGATCAAGGCGCAGAACTCGGCCCACGGCATCAAGCCTTCCATGCGCGCCAGAAACTCGGCCTTGCGCGTCGCTCGTCCGTGTTTCTCGAATCCCTTGGCCGCTGCCAACGTCATCTGCTTCATCGTTTCATCCCTTGTGATCATCACTCTTCGTCTGACTCCATGACAAAGAAATCGTTCACAGCGTTTGATACTTATTCAGTGTTTCCCTAGCCTTAAGTCGCCGCTCTTCATCGACCCGTATTTCCTGCGCCAAGCCGAAATCGTACGCGGGCCGGCATCCTCGCTGTATGGTTCCGGCGGCAACGGCGGCGTCATGTCGTTCACCACGCTTTCCGCACGCGATCTGCTCGCATCGGGGCAAACCATCGGCGGCGGCGCGAAGGCAGCTTATAACGACGCGGACAAGTCTTCGCGCCTGAATGCCCGGCTCTATGGCGGCAACGACGTGGCCGATGGCCTGATCGCCCTTGGCAGCCATGACTGGAACAAGATTCGCCAGGGCGGCGGGAGTTATCTCGACCCCAACGATGGCGAAGCCGCGACGGGCCTTGTCAAACTGGGCATCCAGCCCGTTGTGGACGGCCGGATCGAGCTCTCGCATCAGTTCTACAAAAGCGACAACCTGCAAGTGAATAATGGTCAGGCCACCGACTACCGCACTGCCAATTTGCCGATCGACAAACCGGCGGTACAGATGACCCATGTGGACCAGACCAATACGATACTGAAAGGGATGCTGGGCAAGGTCGATGGGGCGCCTGCCTTGGTGGCCACGCTCTACAGGACGACCTTGCAGTATGAATCCGACCGCAGCCCCAACCCGGCGATTACCAACGTTCTCTACAGCAACACCAAGACGGACACCGGCGGTTCAAGCCTCCAGGGCACCCGTGTTTTCGACGGCGCCGGCTGGGGGCGGCATCGGGTCACGGCAGGCATCGATTACTTCAAGGACAAGCAGACGGCGGTCAGCGCCACAGCTGCCAACCCTGCCGCGCCAAGCACGGTGACGCGGAACGGCGAACGTGAAGTTACGGGAGTATTCGTTCAGGATGAGGTCGTTCTGGCCGGCGGTTGGAGCCTGACACCCAGCCTGCGATCCGATCGCTACAAGGCATTCGTGGCGGACCGCAGCCTGGCGGACAACAGCGAGGCGCGAGTATCCCCAAAGCTCTCGGTCGCCTGGCAGGATGGCAATGGCCTGATGTTCTACGGCAACCTCGGTGAGGCATTCCGTGCGCCCACCATCGTTGAGCTTTACCAAAACCTGCCATGCAATGCTTTCGTACTTAACTGCTTCCAGCCGAATGCCACTCTGCGTCCCGAGATCGACCGGACCATCGAGCTTGGAGCAAACTTTGCACACAAGTCAGCCATGATCGAAGGCGATAGCCTGAAGGGGCGGATGGCATGGTTCGATTCCCGGGTTACCGATCTTGTCAACAACACCAAGCTGGGCGCCAGGACCGCAGCCCCGGCCGATATCGCGAACTGCGCCAACACCGGCCTGAACTGCAATTATCAGTTCCAGAATGTAGCCGATGCCCGGCGCAACGGGGCGGAGATCGAGGGTGGCTACAGCCTGGGCTTCTGGCAGTTCAACGCTGCCTATAGCCGGGTGCGTGTCGAGAACCGCGGCAACGGCGACAAGCTCTTCTCGCCGCCCGACAAACTCAGCTTGCAGCTTCGTCGCCAGTTACCCGCGCAAAGCATGATCGTTTTCTGGAACACCACCGGCGTCGCCGCACAAGACTACGACTCGACCGTGCTGCGCCGTCGCCCGGGCTATGCCACCCACGACCTGTTCGCCAGTTGGATGCCCGCAGGGCAAAAGTTCAAGCTCGATGTGGGCATCACCAAACCTGTTCGACAAACGCTTCTCGGCCTACCAGTCTTCCAATGCCTACGCCTATACCTATCAGGAAGGGCGCAGCCTGAAAGTCGCGCTCGGCGCCGAGTTCTAGGACGCATCATGAAACGACGCGAATTGTTGAAGCTGTCGCTGCTCGCCGGCGCCGGCATGGCCGCACCGGCTGCACAGGCGTCGTGCGACAAGGAAACCGATCGCACGCCGGCGCAGTTCCTGCCGAAGTATGTGCCCGACCCGAGGCCTGAAATCGACGACATCGAGAAGTACCCGAACTGCCCCTACTGCGGGATGGACCGTCGCTACAGCCACCGCGCCCGCATGCTGATCCATTTCAGCAACGACCTGCCCGATCCGCTGTGCTCCATCCACTGCGCAGTCATCAGCCTGGCGATCAATCTCTCCCTCGATCCGAAGGCAATCTACGTCGGCGACAACGCCATCGAAACTGATCCGCGCCCCTTGGTCGAGGTCGGCAAGGCAAGCTTCCTCGTCGGCAGCGACCTGCCGGGCGTGATGACCTGGAACAGCAAGGTCGCCTATGGCAGTGCCTCGGCTGCGACTGTCGCGCAGAAGACTTATGGTGGACAAGTCATGGATTTTCAGCAGGCCTTGAAAGTCTCTTTTGCCGATCTCGCCGACGATCTCGACCGCATGCGCAAGATGCGGGAGGAGCGCCGCAAACGTGCGGCCAAGAAGGCGCAGGGCTGATGGCCTCGAGGAAAGTGTCGATGAACCTTCTCGCCAGGTTGTTATTGCCGAGCGTCACGCTGTTGCTGACCGGCGCGCAAGCCGCATCCTTCAAGGACTGCGCCGACTGCCCGGAAATGGAAGCCCTGCCGGCCGGGGAATTCCAGATGGGCGCGCAGATGCCGCCCAACGTCGCGCCGATTCATGCCGTGACGCTGCGCGCATTCGCCATCGGCAAGTACGAAGTCACGCAAGGCGAATGGAAGGCCGTCATGGGCAGCAATCCGAGCAAGTCGACCACCTGTGGCGACGCCTGTCCGGTGGAGAACGTGAATTGGCACGAAGCCCGGGAATTCGTGAAGCGCTTGAGTAGCCGGACCGGAAGCGCCTACCGTCTGCCGACCGAAGCCGAATGGGAATACGCCTGTCGAGCGGGAGAGCAGCACGATTTCTGTGGCGGAAGCGCCCCGAACTCGGTGGCTTGGGTCGGCGACCAATACGGTGGGATTCACCCGGTCGGGCAGAAGCAGCCCAACGCCTGGGGGCTGTATGACATGAGCGGCAACGTGTGGGAGTGGACCCAGGACTGCTCCCATGCAGACTACAAGGGCGCGCCGGCGGACGGATCGGCATGGGAGGCGCAGGCCACGACCGGCGAATGCAACAGCCGCATCCTGCGCGGCGGCTCTTGGCTCAGCGGTCCCCAGTACAGTCGTGCGACCCTGCGCTTCGGCTTCACGCCGAAGTTCCATGCGGGTGATTTCGGCTTCCGTGTGGTCAGGGACTTGAAGTAGGGCAGGCGCGTTCCGAGAAGGTGGTGCGGGTGCTTGCGCCGGCGACCAAGGACGGGCTGGTGCGCATCGGTTTCGTCAGCGCGCCGGATGCAAAGTGGTAGCATGAATTTTGTCGTCTTGTCCTCTTGTGGGTCCGCCTCCCGTGAAACGTCCAGCCTATGCATTTTGCTGCCTTATGGCCGCCTCGGTCGTCGCTTCCTGCGGTAGCGACCAGCCGCCCGCCAAGCTCAACATCGGCGACATCGCGCCGACATTCCAGACCTTTCGCGCCGACGGCATGCCCGCGCATTTTCCCGCCGCCTGGGCCGGCAGGCCGGTGGTGATCCGTTTCTGGGCCGACTGGTGCAAGTATTGCGAAGGCGAGATGAAGGCCATCGAGGCGGTCTACCAGCGCCTGAAGCCGCGTGGGCTGGAAGTCATCGCGATCAATGCCGGACAGGACAAGAAGACCGTTGTCGAATTCATGAAGAAGCTCGGCGTGACCTACCCGGCGCTGCTGGACGAAAAATCGACCATCGCCAAGACCTACGGCGTGGTCGGTCTGCCCACGACCTATTTCGTCGACGCAAAGGGCATCGTGCGGGTCAAGCTGATCGGCGAAGCCGACGAAGCTAGCTTCGAGCGGGCGGCGCTGGAGATACTCAAGTGAGCCACAAATGAGCGACACCCCGGACCCCAAGGCGCCCTGCGACCTGTGCAGCCTGCCGGTGGGGGCTAGGCCTTTCTCGCTGGCGACAGCGGAAAGAACCTTCATGTTCTGTTGCGAAGGTTGCAAAGGGATTTACCAAATGTTGCACCAGATCAATGAATCCCCTGCCGGAACGGCCGAGAATTGACATGTAGCTATACCAAGGAGCTGAATATGATGAACGAACAGATGATGAAACAGATGCCGGGCATGATGGGCCACCCGGTGGCGCAGGGTGCAATGATTGCTGCCACCGGCTACGCGGCGACTCGTGCGCTGGTCGGCCACAGTGTGCTGCGCAGTCCCTTGCTGTTGCTGGCCGGCGGCATTGCCGGCGGCCTTGCGGTGGGCTACCTGCTGCACAAACACGAAAAGGAAGTCGTGCTGGCCATTTCCAAGGCCATCGGTATGGGCAAAGACTTCGTCATGCAGCAGCGCGAGAACCTCGACGATCTGGTGGCCGAAGCCAAGGAAACCGAAGCGAAGGCGGCGCCCGCAGCCGCAGAGCCGGGCAACGACGCGCAAGCTTGAGGCGCGCCATGAATACCGACGATCTGGCGCGACGCATTGTCGTCCGCCATCGCGAGGGTGGCTACCTGCGCCTCGAATTGCCGCCGGAAATCTGCCATGCGGCGGCCGCTGCGGCGATCGAAGCCGCGCTGCGGCAAGTGGGCGGTGTCTATCGCCTCAACTTTTACGTCGCCCAACGCCGCTTGGCGGTGAGCTTCGACGCCCATGTCTGCAATGCTTCCGATGTGGCGCGGGCGCTCAGGGCTTGCCTGGGCGCACTGCCTGAGGCCGCTGCCGCTGCTGCGTGGGAGGGAACGGCGGCTGTCCATGCCGCAAGCCCGCTGGTCGAACGGCTGAATCCGGCGCTGCACGATGCGGCGCGGCAAGCCCGTCGTGCCTTCGCCCATTTGCGCGTTCGCATCGAACGCCTGCGCCAGCCCAAGGCGGCGCCCGGCAGCCTGCAGGCCAAGCTGCAACCCATGCTGGCCAATGCGCTGACCGAAAAGGCGATCATCAATTTCCTCAACGATCTGGTGGCCTTCTATCTCGTCAAGGTGCATTGGGAACTCATCAGCCAGCGCTGGCTGAAGGATCCCGTCAAGAATGCCAATGCCTGGCTGACCGTGTTCTACCTGATGTTCCTGCTGGTGCGCTATCGCAAGTCGATTGCGGCCGAGGCGGCCAAACCAGCCATCACCCGCGCACCCGCGGAGCCGTCGTGAAAAACTTCCGCGTCGTCCATCGCCTCTCGCGCCGCATCCGCTTGGTCGCGCCGGCACTGGCAGGGCAGGCCGAGCGCTGCTACATCCTCGAAATCCTGCTGAGGAAGCACGGTGCGGTGAAGGATGTGCGAACCGTGCCGCAAATCGGTTCGGTGACGCTGCATTACGATCCGGTGCAAGCTTCCGAAGATCGCCTGCTGGCCGTGGTCGATGCGGTGATTGGAAATATCGCCGTCTCGCCAGCGCCGACTCCTGCCCCGCCTCCGGCTTTCGCAACGGTTGTCGACGGTCCGGTGCAGGAATGCAATGCCGCGGTCGAAGGCATGACCTGCGCCTCTTGCGCGCTGCTGATCGAGTTGAGCTTGCAGCGGGACGCGCGCGTGGATGCGGCGACGGTGAATTTTGCTTCGGGCACGGTCACGGTCCGGGGCCGCCTGCCGCGCGATGAACTTTTTGCCTCGGTGAAGAGACTCGGCTACGAGGCGCGGCCGATGGACACCCTGGCGCAGCGGCGCCTGATCGTCGAGCGCGAAAAGGCGCGGCTGGAGGACGCGCGCAAACGCCTGATCCAGGCCGCCTGGCTGACGGCGCCGGTGATGGTCTCCGGCATGCTGATGCACCGCTCGCCCGCACTGCGTCTGCTGGAATTTGGTCTGTCCACTGCGGTGGTATTTGGCAGCGGCAGCGAGATATTCAAGAAGGCCTGGACGCTGGCCAAACAGCGCGAGGCCAACATGGACACGCTGATCGCCATGGGTGCCGGCGCCGCCTACCTCTACAGCCTGCCCGGCGTGGCGCGCATGCAGCACCACGTCTATTTCGAGTCGGCAGCGGCCATCGTCGCCTTCGTGCTCGGCGGCCGCTACATGGAGGAACGCGCCAAGGGCAAGGCGTCCGAGGCGATCCGTAAGCTGATCGAGCTGCAACCTGAAACCGCGATCCGTGTCACTGCCGATGGCGACGAGACCGTCGCCATCGATGAGGTTCAAATCGGCGACCGTCTGCGCGTGCGTCCCGGCGACAAGGTGCCGACCGACGGCGTGGTGGAGGAAGGCGCATCCAGCCTCGATGAATCCATGCTCACCGGTGAATCGCTGCCCGTGTCGAAGGGTGTCGGCGACGCCGTGACCGGCGGCTGCCTCAACGGCAATGGCGGCTTCATCATGCGCGTCACGGCAACCGGCGGCGATACCGTGCTGTCGGGCATCGTCAAGCTGGTCGATCACGCGCAGGGCAGCAAGCTGCCGGTGCAGAAACTCGCCGATCGCATCTCGGCGCGCTTCGTGCCGGCGGTGGCCGGCATCGGCGGCCTGACCCTGGCCGGCTGGCTGCTGGCAGGGCATCCAGCCTCGCGCGCGCTGGCGCACTCGGTGGCCGTGCTGCTGATCGCCTGCCCCTGCGCGCTCGGGCTGGCGACGCCGACCGCGATCATGGTCGGCACCGGCCAGGCGGCGCGGCGCGGCATCTACATCCGCAATGGCGAGGCGCTGGAAACCGCCGCCACGCTGAACACCCTGGTCTTCGACAAGACCGGCACCATCACCGAGGGCAAACCGGCGGTGACGGATTTCATCCTGCTCGAAGGGCACGACGAAGCGCGCACCCTTGCGCTGGTCGCCGGGGCCGAAGCGCATTCCGAACACTTCCTCGCTCGCGCCATCGGCGCTTGGTGTCGCGCGCGCGCCGTATCGCCAGCGCCGACTCTCGGGTTCGAGGCTGTCCCCGGACGCGGCGTGCGGGCGCAGAGCGATGATGGCACGGTTCTCGTCGGCAACGCGGCGCTGCTCGATGCGGCCGGCATCGATTCTCGCGCCCAGCAGGATCAGGCGCAGGCGTGGGCCGGGCAGGGCAAGACACCGGTATATGTGGCGATCGACGGCGTCTGCGTCGCCTTGTTCGCCATCGCCGACCAGGCGCGCGCCGGGGCGAAGGAAGCCATTGCGCTGCTGCACCGCCTGGGTCTGCAAACCGTGATGGCGACGGGCGACGTCGAGGCGGTCGCCAATCACATCGCGCGCCAGGTCGGCATCGATCGCGTCATCGCACGGGCGACGCCGGCCGACAAGCTCGAATTGGTCCGCAAGCTGCAGCGCGAAGGGCGCCGGGTAGGCATGATCGGCGACGGCATCAACGACGCGCCTGCGCTGGCCGCCGCCAATGTTGGCTTCGCCATCGGTGGTGGCGCCGACATCGCGGTCGAATCGGCCGACATCACGCTGGTTGGCGGCGACATCGCACGCGTCGCCGGCGGTATCGAACTGTCGCGCAAGACGATGAGCATCATCCGCCAGAACCTGTTCTGGGCGCTGGGCTACAACGTCGTCGCGATTCCCGTGGCGGCGGCCGGTCGACTCAACCCGATGATCGCGGCGGCGGCGATGGCGATGAGTTCGGTATCGGTGGTGACCAACTCGTTGCGTTTGCAGCGCTGAGTCGGCTACAATACGGCAAAACACCGTATCAACTTCCGGAGCTCATCATGACCGCCACTGCCCGCTTTGATCTGAAGCTCGATGCCGCCGACAAGGATGTGCTCGCCCGCGCCGCCGCGCTGATGGGTACCACGATGGCAGGCTTCGTACGCGCCGCCGCCAAGGAAAAAGCCCTTGCGCTGCTCGATCGCGAAGCGCGCGTGACGCTCTCAAGCGCGGACTTCGCGGCTTTCTCCACCGCCATCAATGGCGCATTCGCACCCAACGCGGCGCTGCGCAAGGCCCTGAAGGACGCGGTGCGCACGGTTCGCCGTGCTTGAAGAGCGGCCGCTCGATCCCGAGCGGCATGACCGTGCCGGATTTTTCTGCGGCGTCCCCGCGCTGGACGACTACCTGCATCGGTTCGCCGTCCAGCACATCAGGAAGGG
>CAJBYR010000063.1 GCA_903959855.1 uncultured beta proteobacterium | reverse complement strand
GGTAGGCGTCCATGTCCTTGATCGGGCGTTTAGCCACGCCGGACTCTTCGGCGGCCTTGGCCACGGCCGGGGCGATCTTGACGATCAGGCGCGGGTCAAAGGGGCGCGGGATCAGGTATTCGCGGCCGAAGGCCAGGCTCTCGCCGCCATAGGCCTGCGCCACCACATCGGAGGCTTCGGCCTGGGCCAGTTCGGCGATGGCGCGCACGGCGGCCAGCTTCATCTGTTCGGTGATGGTGGTGGCGCCCGCATCCAGCGCGCCGCGGAAGATGAAGGGGAAGCACAGCACGTTGTTGACCTGGTTCGGATAGTCCGAACGGCCGGTGGCGATGATCGCGTCATCGCGCACGCTCTTGACTTCCTCGGGCGTGATTTCCGGCGTCGGGTTGGCCAGCGCCAGGATCAGCGGGTTCTTCGCCATCTTCGCCACCATGGCGGGCTTGACCACGCCGCCGGCCGAGAGGCCGAGGAAGACGTCGGCGTCCTGCATGATGTCGGTCAGCGCGCGGGCATCGGTCTTCTTCGCGTAGCGGTCCTTGATCGGGTCCATCAGTTTCTCGCGGCCGACGTACACCACGCCCTCGATGTCGGTGACCCAGATGTTCTCTACCCGCACGCCGAGGTTCACCAGCAGGTCGAGGCAGGCCAGCGCCGCGGCGCCGGCGCCCGAGGTGACCAGCTTGACCTCCTCGACCTTCTTGCCGACCAGGGTCAGGCCGTTCAATATCGCCGCGCCGACGACGATCGCCGTGCCGTGCTGGTCGTCGTGGAAGACCGGGATCTTCATGCGCTCGCGCAGCTTGGCCTCGATGTAGAAGCACTCGGGTGCCTTGATGTCCTCGAGATTGATGCCGCCGAAGGTCGGCTCCATGGCCGCGATCATGTCGATCAGCTTGTCGGCGTCGTTCTCGGCCAGTTCGATGTCGAACACATCGATGCCGGCGAACTTCTTGAACAGCACGCCCTTGCCTTCCATCACCGGCTTTCCGGCCAGCGGGCCGATGTTGCCCAGGCCCAGTACCGCGGTGCCGTTGGTGACCACGCCGACCAGGTTGGCGCGCGAGGTCAGGCGGCTGGCCATCGCCGGATCGGCGACGATGGCATTGCAGGCGGCGGCGACGCCCGGCGAGTAGGCCAGGGCGAGGTCTCGCTGGTTGGTGAGGCCCTTGGTCGGCACCACCGCGATTTTTCCCGGCGTCGGCCACTCGTGATATTCGAGGGCCGCAGCGGAGAGGTTTTCCTGTTCGGTAGACATGGTCATCCTCCTGAGTTTTTCTTGGTAAGCCACGCATCATAGGCCGCGCAGGCTGACAGTACCATTACGGAAATCCACGACATGGCGGCGACCGGTAGAATCCGCCGCAGTTTTCATCTCCGGAGGCATCATGAAGCGCGTTGTTTTCAACCAAAAAGGCGGCGTCGGCAAGAGCACCATCACCTGCAACCTGGCCGCCATCTCGGCCGCCCGTGGTGCCCGTACCCTGGTCATCGACCTCGACCCCCAGGCCAATTCGACCCAGTACCTGCTCGGCGACGCCGCCAACGACCTGGAACTCACCGCCAACCAGTTCTTCGACCAGATGCTGAGCTTCAAGCTGCGGCCGCTGCCGACCGAGGACTTCATCGCCGCCACGCCCTTCGAGAACCTGTCCATCCTGCCCTCCGGCCCGGCACTGGAAGACCTGCAGGCCAAGCTTGAATCGCGCTACAAGATCTACAAGCTGCGCGAAGCCCTCGACGCGCTGGAAGGTTACGACGAGATCTGGATCGACACCCCGCCGGCGTTGCACTTCTACACCCGCTCGGCGCTGATCGCCGCCGATGCCTGCCTGATCCCCTTCGACTGCGACGAGTTCGCCCGTCGTGCGCTCTACACGCTGATGGACAACGTGGGCGAGATCCGCGCCGACCATAACGCCAGGCTCGAAGTCGAGGGCATCGTCATCAACCAGTTCCAGGCCCGTGCCAGCCTGCCGCAGCAGATCATCAACGAATTGCGCGCAGAAGGGCTGCCGGTGCTGGCATCCTTCCTCTCGTCGTCGGTCAAGATCAAGGAATCGCACCAGCAGGCCAAGCCCATGATCCATCTCGACCGCAGCCACAAGCTGGCGCTGGAGTTCGGCGCGCTGTTCGACGAACTGGAAGCGGCGAAGCAGGCGCGAGCCAAGGCGGCTTCGAAGAAACGCGCCTGAGTCGGCGTTACGTCAGCGCCGACTTTCGTCCATGATCCCAGCGCTGATTTTTGCTGCCATCGCCGGTGTCCTGGTTCTGGTGCTCTGGCAGCGCTATCGGCGCCTGGCGCGGGAACGTTTCATACGCCAGTTCGCGCTGCCGCGTGGCCTCTACGAGCGTCTGCGCAAGCGGCGCCCGGAACTGGAGTTGAAAGACTGCGCGCTGGTGGCCCGTGGCCTGCGCCAGTTCTTTCTTGCCTACCTCAATTCCGGTTGCCGCTTCGTCGCCATGCCATCGCAGGCGGTAGACGACCTGTGGCACGAGTTCATTCTCTACACGCGGGCTTATGAAGCCTTCTGCGGCCAGGCCTTCGGCGGCTTCCTGCACCACACGCCGGCCGTGATGCTGAGTCCGGACAAGCGCAACAACGAGGGCTTGCGCCGTGTCTGGTGGCAGTGCTGCAAGGAAGAGAACATCGATCCGCGCAGCCCCTTGCGCCTGCCCTTGCTGTTCGCCATCGACGCCAAGCTCGGTATCGCCGACGGTTTCGTCTACAAGCCGGATTGCAAGGCACTACAGGGCAGCGAAACGGGTACCGCCCACTGCGGTGCGGATTTCAGCGACAGTTCGATCGATGGCGGCACCGACGGTTTTGCCGATGGTGCGGCAGACGGCAGCGGCGACGGCGGTGGTTGTGGCGGCGGCTGCGGCGGCGGCGGTGACTAGGGCGTGAGCTTGTGATTTTCGACCGCGATACCTACGCCTGCTCCCACTGTGGCGAGCGACGGCCCCGTGACTTCGTGCATCGAAATCGGGCCGGTGCGTATATCTGCCATCCGTGCTGGGCGGTGCAGCGCAAGAAAGGATCCTGGGAGGTGACCCGGGTGCGGCTGCGCCTGGCCTTGCACCGGGCATCGCGCACCGCTGTGCTTTTGGCGCTGGGCGCGCTTTCGCTGATCGCCATCGTCTGGGTGCTCGTCATGCTATTCGCCTAGACCCGGCGACAGGGCGGCGATCACTGCCCGGCGGCATGGCCGCAAGATTCTTCGCCAATGCCCAGGCGTTGAACGCGGTGTAGGCGGCGTAGGCGAACATCCAGCACAGGCCGACGCGAAACAGCAGCGCCGGCCCGGGCAGCAGCCAGAGCAAGAGCGCGAACAAGGGCAGCGACAGGAATTCGCCGACGGTCACGGCGCGGCCGGCGCCGCGTGCGAACAGGCCGAAGAGAAAAATCCACGACAGCATGCGCAGGGCGTCGCCGCCGAAGAAGGGCAGGGCATCGATGCGCGTCACCGGCAGGTCGGCACGGTAGAGCACGGCCAGCGCCTGCGGCAGCAGCAGCCAGAGCAGGGCCAGCGCCACCAGTGCCGGGGCCAGCACCTGTTTCGCCGCAGTGCGCATTTCGCGCTTGAAGTTGGCGGCATCGGTCGCGGCAGCCATGCGCGGCAGGAAGTGTGCAAAGAGCAGGCCGGCGGCAATGGCCGTGATCCATTCGCTGCTGCGCCATAGCGCCTGCACGGCGCCTGCCGTTTCCCAGGACGCGGTGGCGGCGACCTGCTGCCGCGCGAAGGCGGTGGCCGCCGGGCTAAGGATGCCGATGGCGAGGCTGGCGCCGATGAAGGGCCGCAACTCGTGGCCCGATGCGAATGACGCCGTCCAGGAATGAGCGCCGCGCAGCAGCACCAGCGTCAGCAGCAGGCCGACCAGTGCCTGCGCTGCGAGCAGGAAAACGACTTCATCGCCACGACCGGCGAGCGCCAGTGCAGCCAGGGGAACCGCCAGGGTGATGGCGGCGAGCACCATGGCGCGTCCCGGCTGGCCGCGGCCCAGCAGCCAGCCCGAGTACAGGCCCGGCGCCACGGTAAGGCAACCCGTGCCCAGGGCCGGCAGCGCCAGCATCGCCAGCGATGGCGGCAGGATGTCGAGCACGCCGGTGGCGACGAGGACGGCACACACCAGCAGGCTGGCACCCGACACCGCGAGGCCGAGGCGCAGGCCCTCACCCAGGAGTCGGCGCTGGTCCGACGGCGCTACGCCGGCAACCCGGCCGGTGAGGCCGACGCCGATCCCCGCCAGGGTCACCCCGGCCACCAGGTCGATCATGCTGTTCAGCTGCGCCCAATGGGCGACCAGTTCGGCGCCGCCGCGCAAGACCAGCAACTTGTCGATCAGCGCGCGGCCGATCAGGCCGACCAGCACCACGCCGAGAGCCTGCAGCAGCAAGTGGCGGCCGGCCCGAGCCATGGCGAGCGCAGTGCCGCGTTCAGGCGATGCGGTCGAAGGCGTCGCTGAGGCGTGCCACGGTACGATCGATGTCGGCCAGCTTGTCGAGCCCGAAGAGTCCGATGCGGAAGCTGCGGAAATCGGCGGGCTCGTCGCATTGCAGCGGCACGCCGGCGGCGAGCTGAAAGCCCAGGGCGACAAACTTCTTCGCCGACTGGATTTCGGGATCGCTGGTGTAGCTGACCACCACGCCGGGCGCTTCGAATCCGCTGGCGGCAACGCTGGGGAACCCGCGTTCCCGTGTCAGGGCGCGTACCTGACGTCCAAGCTCCCACTGGCGTTCGCGGGCGAGCTCAAAGCCGAAGGCCTCCGTGGCGCGCATCGCGTCGCGCACCATGCGCAGCGCGTCGGTGGGCATGGTGGCGTGGTAGGCGTGGCCGCCGTTCTCGTAGGTCTCCATGATCTGGCGCCACTTCTTCAGGTCGCAGGCGAAACTGCTGCTGGTGGTTTCCGCCAGGCGCGCGATGGCGCGTTCGCCCAGGCCCACCAGGCCGCAGCAGGAGGGGCCGCTCCAGCCTTTTTGCGGCGCGCTGATCAGAACGTCGATGCCGGTGGCGCGCATATCCACCCAGAGCGCGCCGGAAGCGATGCAGTCGAGCACGAAGAGCCCGCCAACCTCGCGAGTCGCTGTGGCCACGGCTTGCAAGTAATCGTCGGGCAGCACGATGCCCGAGGCGGTTTCGACATGCGGCGCGAAAACCACGGCGGGGCGCTGCGCGCGAATTGCCGCGACTACCTCGGAAATCGGCGCGGGTGCGAACGGCACCTGCGCGCCCTCGCCCTGGCGCTGCGCCTTGAGTACCGTGGTCGCGGTGGCGATGCCGCCCATGTCGAGGATCTGCGACCAGCGGAAGCTGAACCAGCCGTTGCGCAGCACCAGGCATTGGGCGCCGCCGGCAAACTGGCGCGCCACGGCCTCCATCGCATAGGTGCCGCCGCCGGGAACCAGCACTGCGGCATCGGCGGCATAGGCTTTGCGCAGGACGGCCGAGATGTCGCGCATCACGCCCTGGAAATTCTGCGACATATGGTTCAGGGCGCGGTCGGTGTAGACCACGGAATATTCCATCAGCCCGCCGGGATCAACGGGATTGCTTGCTGCGGACATCGCTTGCTCCAAGGTAATTTTCAGGTCGGCTCCGGGCACCCGGTTTCGATCGGGGCCGATTTTAGTCGCAAGACGATGCCGCGCTAGGCGGCGACACGTGCCTGGCGGCTGGCTTCGAGATAAGCCGACTCGGTGCTGCGGATGTGTTCCTTGAGCAGCTTCTGGGCGCGGGCCGTGGTGCCGGCACTTACGGCAGCGAGGATGGCGCCGTGGCTCTGCTGGCAGTCGTCAACTTTCTTGTTTTGCACCGGCAGGCGCGAGCGCAAGGCCTGGAAGCGGTAGCCGATCAGTCCATAGGCGGCGCGCAGGTAGGGGTTGCTGCAGGCCTTGAGGATGGAATCATGAAAATCGGAATCCAGTCCGGGGATCAGGTCCATGCGACCCTCGGCTTCGCAGCGCGCCATGGCGGCGAGATTGGCCTCCAGCAGGCGGGAAAGCATCGCCCGGTCTTCGCGGATCGCTTCGCCCAGGGCGGCCGACTCGATCAGTTCGCGGAACTGCATGAGTTCATGCACCTGCTGTCCGGAAAGGCTGAAGACGAAGCTGCCGCGCTGCGGATGGATGTCCACCAGGCCTTCCAGTTTGAGCCGCAGCAGGGCTTCCCGCACCGGGGTCTTGCTGATGCCGAAGGTGTTGGCGAGGCCGATTTCCGAGACCTGCTCGCCGAAACCGAGGCGGCCGTCGATGATTGCGGCACGGATGCGCTCAACCGCCATGTCCACCAGAGACTGCGGACGGTCGATGCGCTGCTCTGTGGCTTCGGGCTTGTGGGGACTCGACATGGCCGCATGTTACCAAAATTCTTGCACCTGAGATATGGTATCTGATACGCTAGATATCAAAGAGACCCCGGTGGCCGGTGAAGGGCATGCCTTGTGCATGGCAGCCGGGCGACACAACAAACACGGAGGAATGGACATGGCGGTAGCTCCACGGCCCGAAACCACAGGCGGGAGCATCGGCGCACGCCTGGAAGCGGCGTTGGTCGGGGCCAATCGCTGGGCGGTAATCGTACTGATGGCGGCGATGTCCGTGCTGGTATTCACCAACGTCGTGTCGCGTTACCTGTTTAACTACTCGTTCCTTTGGGTCGAGGAAATTTCGCGCTACATGATGGTCTGGGTCGGTTTCATCGGTTCCGGCCTGGTCCTGCGTTACGGTGCCCATATAGCGGTCGAGGCTTTTCAGGACGTGCTGCCGACGCGGGCTGCGCAAGCGAGCCGCGTGCTGGTCGTGGTTATCCTGGCGGCCACCTTCATTGCCATGACCTGGCTTGGCATCCAGTACGTCCGTTTCGCCTGGGACCAGGAAACTCCGGTGTTCAACTGGAACTTCGGTCTGGTGTACCTCGCTATCCCGATCGGCTCGGCGCTGATGCTGATCCACCTGCTGTGCATTGCGCGGCCCTACATCGTGGGTCGCCAGTTCGACAAGTCGGAAGCCTTCAACCCCGAGGATGCCGTGTTGTGAGCGCCACCTTGATCATCGTGTTTCTTCTCACGCTGATGATCGGCGTGCCGGTGGCTTTCACCATGGTCATCGCCGGTCTGGCGGCGGTGCTGGTGCAGGGCTCGCTGAGCCCAATCTCGGCGGTGCAAAACATGTTCGCCGGCATCGACAGCTTCCCCCTGCTGGCCATTCCATTCTTCATCCTTGCGGCCGAACTTATGACCGGCGGCGCGCTGACCGAAGTGCTGCTGCGCTTCGCCAACCAGTTGGTCGGCCACGTGCGAGGTGGACTCGGTCATACCAACGTCCTCACCATCACCTTCTTCTCCGGGATCAGCGGTTCGGCGCTGGCCAACATGGCCGGCCCCGGCAACATGCTCATCCACATGATGAAGAAGTCGGGCTATCCGGCGGAATACGCCGCGGCGCTGACCGCATGTACTTCCATCGTCGGGCCGATCATCCCGCCCTCGATCATCATGATCGTCTACGCCCTGACCGAAAACAGCGTAACCATCATGGGCCTGTTCCTCGGCGGCGTGATTCCCGGCCTGATGATTTCCGGCTCGATGCTGCTGGTAAACCACTGGATCAGCGTGCGGCGCAATTACCACGGCTCCGAGGTGCGTCCGTCGGCCGGCGAAATTTTCAAGAGCTTCGTGCGTGCGCTGCCGGCCCTCGCCCTGCCCCTAATCATCCTCGGCGGCATCCATTTCGGCGTGTTCACGCCGACCGAGGCCTCGGCGGTCGCGGTGTTCTATGCGCTGGCGATCGGGCGCTTCCTGTACGGCACCCTGAAGTGGCACATGTTGCCTGGGATACTGTTTCGCACCGCGCTGGTGACCTCGTCGATCCTGATGATCATCGCCACCTCCGAAGTGCTGAGCTGGGTGCTTACCGTGGGCCAGCTTCCCCAGGCTGCCGCGCAGTGGATCGCCGGGTTGCACCTGAGCCCGCTGGAACTGTTCCTTCTGCTCAATGTGTTCCTCCTGCTCGGCGGCATCTTCATAGAGCCGCTGCCGGGGGTCATGATCTTCGTCCCCATCCTCGCCCCGATGGCACTTGCCGCCGGCATCGACCCCTTGCAGTTCGCCATCGTCGTCATCATCAACCTGACACTGGGCATGATCACCCCGCCGGTCGGCGCCCTGCTGTTCATCACCACGGTCGTTTCGGGTGTGCCGATGGGCAAGATGGTGCGAGAAATGATCCCGATGTTCGCGGCGCAGCTTGTGGTGCTGCTGCTGCTCACCCTGTTCCCCGTACTGGTCACCTGGCTGCCCGGCCTGTTCGGTTACACCCGCTGATTTTCACCCAAAGACATTCCATGTAAGGAGACCCAAATGAAATTGAAACTGCTTGCCCTCGGAGCCGCCCTCGTGCTCGCAATTCCCGCCGCCCATGCGCAAAAGGTGCTCAAGTACGCCCACTTCCAGCCGGCCAAGGACGACCAGCCCAAGCACGTCGCCGCGCTGGCATTCAAGGAGCACGTGGAGAAGAGCACCAACGGTTCGATCAAGGTCGAGATTTACCCCGCCGGCCAGTTCGGCAAGGACCAGCAGACCATGGAAGGCGTCAAGCTCGGCACGCTGGAACTCGCCGTGGCCCACGACGGTGCGGTCGCCACCATTTACAAGCCTATCGGCGTGCTCGGCATCCCCTTCCTGTATGAGAACCACGAGCACGCCTGGCGTGTCTATGACTCGAAGTGGAAGGACGACGCCAGCGCCGACATGGTCAAGAAAACCGGCATCCGCCTGCTCGGCCTGGCCGACAACGGCGTCCGCCACTTCACCAACAGCCTGCGCCCGATCCAGACGCCGGCCGACATGAAGGGCATGAAGATGCGCATCCAGCCTTCGCCCGTCTTCAAGGCATTGATCGAGTCGCTCGGCGCATCCGCATCGGCGATTCCCTGGGGCGAACTGCCGACGGCCCTGCAGCAGAAGGTGGTCGACGGCCAGGAGAACGGCGTGACCAACATCATCGCCGCCAGCCTGTACCAGAGCCAGAAATACGCCACGCTCGATGGCCACGTCTGGTCGATCCATGCCTACATGATGAACGAACGTTTCTACCAGGGCCTCAACCCGACGGAGAAGAAGGCCGTCGACGAAGCCACGACCAAGGCGATGGCCATCCACCGCAAGATGACCAGCGACCAGGACAAGAACGCCAAGTCCATCCTCGAAAAGCTCGGCATGCAGGTCTATGTGCCGACGCCGGCGCAGATCGGCGAATTCCGCAAGCTGGCCCAGCCGCCGGTCAAGGAATGGGCGGAAAAGGAAATCGGCAAGGAGTACGTCGACAACCTGTTCAAGGCAATCGAGGCGAACCGCAAGTAGGCGGCAAAGCGGCATGAGCGAGCGCAAGCAGGTCATCGCGATCGATGGCGGCTATGCCGCCTACGATCAGGAGGAGGCTCTCCTGCTCGCGGCCGGCGCGGAGTTCCACCTGCGGCCCTGTGGCGGCAGCGAAGAGGCCGCGCTGGCCGTTGTGCAGGATGCCGACGTGATCCTGGTTCGCGAGTCGCCGGTATCGCGGCGCGTGCTGGAAAGCGCGCCGCGCTGCAAGGCGGTGATCCGCTACGGCATCGGTGTCGACAACATCGACCGGGTGGCGGCACGCGAACTTCGCATCATGGTCTGCAACGTGCCGGACTACGGGACCGACGAGGTGGCGACCCAGGCGGTGGCCCTGGCGCTCGCCGTTTTGCGGCGGTTGCGCCTGCACGATACCGAGGTGCGCGCCGGGCGCTGGTCTACCGGAGTGCTGAAGCCGATGCACCGACTGCGCGGGGCTACCTTCGGGCTTGTCGGCTATGGGCGCATTGCGCGCATGACGCAGGCGATGTTCGCCGGCTTCGGCTTTTCACGCGTTATGGCTTTCGACCCGCAGGCGAAAATGCCCGAAGGTGTCGAAGCGGCGGATGTGGACGCGATCTGCCGCGAGGCTGATCTCATTTCGCTGCATGCGCCCTTGACGACCGAAACGCGCAAGCTTATCGACGCGCGCCGCCTGTCGCTGATGAAGCCGAACGCCATCCTGGTGAATACCGCGCGCGGCGGATTGGTCGACCTCGATGCACTGCATGCGGCGCTTGCCTCCGGCCGTATTCTGGGCGCCGGACTGGATGTGTTCGACCCGGAGCCGCCGAATCCGGCCCATCCGATTTTCGCGCTCGACAACATCGTGGTGACCAACCACATCGGCTGGTACAGCGAGGAATCGATGCGCGACCTGCAGCGCCTGGCCGCCGAGGAGGTGGTGCGCGTGCTGCGCGGCGAACCGCCCCGGCACTGGCTCAATCCGTGGTGAATCACGACAAATCTGGAAACGAGAACGACATGAATGAACTGATTGAAGGTTTCAACAAGGTGGCCGTCGCCTCCGTGGCCGACGCCGTGGACAAGGTCTGCGGCAAGCGCGGTTACATGGATTGCGAGATCAAGCCGCGCATCAACGAGAAACGCATCTGCGGTCCGGCGGCAACCGTGCTCGAGGCGGCGACCGACGAGTTCGTGCCGCCGCAGCACGCGCTCGATCTGATCGACGAAGCGCCGCGTGGTAGCGTGATCGTGATCTCGATCGCGGGTGGCGAGCCCAATGTTGCTGTCTGGGGCGGACTGATGACGGCCGGCGCTGTGGCCAACGGTCATGCCGGCGCGGTACTTGACGGCGCCGTGCGCGACCTGACCGAGATCCGCCGCGACTACGATTTCCCGGTGTATGCGCGGGCCGTCAGTCCAGGTACCACGCTGGGGCGCTACCGCACGGTCGCCTCACAGGTGCCGGTATGCGTGGCCGGAATCATGGTGCATCCGGGCGACATCATCGTCGGCGACATCGACGGCGTGGTCGTGGTGCCGCAGGCCAAGGCGGCGGAAGTGCTGGCCATGGCACTGGAGATCGACGCCCGCGAACTGGAGCAGGCCAAGCTGATCATCGCCGAGAAATCCCTGCGCAAGGGCCTGGCCAAGTATGGCCGGATCTGAGGCCGGGCCGGGCTGGCCAAAGATCCTGACGCTGGGCGAGCCGCTGATCGAGTTCAACCAGACCGATCCGGCGCGGCCGCAGTACCTTCAAGGGTTTGGCGGCGATACTTCGAACGCGGCGATCGCCGCAGCGCGCCAGGGGGCGAATGTGGGTTACCTGACGCGCCTGGGAACCGACAGTTTCGGCGACTTGTTCGCCGATCTGTGGGTGCGCGAGGGTGTCGATTGCCGCGGTGTGATCCGCGACCCTGCCGCGCACACGGCGGTGTATTTCGTCAGCCACGGGCCGCAGGGCCATGCCTTCAGCTACCTGCGGGCGGGCAGTGCGGCAAGCCGGATGACGCCGCAGGAGTTGCCGCGCGAGCTGCTCGCCAACTGCCGCTGGCTGCATGTCTCCGGGATATCCCAGGCGATCAGTGCTACTGCCTGCGACACCGTTTTTGCAGCGATTGATGCCGTGCATGGCTTTGGCGGCAAGGTCAGCTTCGACTCGAACCTGCGGCTCAAGCTGTGGCCGCTCGATCGCGCGCGAGCGGTGATTCGCGCGACCATCCCGCTGTCCGACCTTTTTCTGCCCAGCATCGAGGACATGCAGCAATTGTCGGGGCTCGCCGATGCCGACGAGATCCTCGACTGGTGCTTTGCGGCGGGCGCGCGGGCAGTAGTGCTGAAGCTGGGAAAGGACGGTGCTCTGTTTGGCACAGCCGAAGATCGGCATCGCGTTGCCGGGCACCAGGTCGAGGCGGTCGACGCGACGGGGGCTGGCGACTGTTTCGGCGGCGCTTTGCTCGCACGCCTCGCGGCCGGCGATACACTGGCGCGTGCCGTGGACTATGCGAATGCCGCCGCGGCGCTGACAACCCTCGGTTTCGGCGCGGTTGCCCCGATTCCGCGTGCGTCCGAGGTCACGGCCTTCCTGCAATCCACCGCCAACGCATCCTAAACGCTCATGCCAGCTAGAGCCACCCACCGATGATGAAACACGCGAAAGGCGAATTAGAGGCCCGCCCCTCCCTTCCTCCCCTCGCGGGGAGGCTATTGATTGGCTCGCTGCGCTCGATATCACCAGCAACTCATTCTGTTGTTTCACGTTGAAATCATGAAGCACGATCGATCGAACCGGATACGCGAACTTATCGGCCAGACGACGGTATTGCCTGTGCTGGTGATCGATGACGCGGCCAAGGCCATGCCCCTGGCGCGCGCCTTGGCCGATGGCGGCCTGAAACTCATCGAGATTACCCTGCGCACGCCCGCGGCCCTGTCGGCCATTGCGGCGATTGTCGCGGCGCTGCCCGAGATAGTGGTGGGCGCCGGAACGGTGTGCCATGCCATCGATGCCCGGCGGGCTCACGAGGCGGGGGCGCGGTTTGCGGTCAGCCCGGGTCATTCGATGGAACTGGGGAATGCCTGTGCCGAACTCGGACTTCCCTTTCTGCCCGGCGTGGCGACCGCCAGCGAAGTGATGGCGGCACGCAATGACGGCTACGAGGTATTGAAGTTCTTTCCTGCCGAAGCGGCGGGTGGCCTGGAAATGCTGGATGCCTTGGCTGGGCCGTTCCCGGATGTCATGTTCTGTCCCACCGGTGGCATCAATGCGGCCAATGCCCCAGCTTACCTTGCCCTGTCTAACGTGCTGTGTGTGGGCGGCAGCTGGATCGCCCCGCGCGCCGAGGTGACAGCCGGCAACTGGGCGAAGCTCACGGAGCTTGCGGCCACTGCCGCGCGGTTGCAGCGCGGCGGCTAGCCGGGGCTTAGAAGGTGCCGCTGTAGGCCCCGCCGTCGATCAGCCAGTTCTGCCCGGTAATGAAGCCGGCCTGGGTTGAGCACAACCAGGCACAGGCGGCGCCGAATTCCTCGGCATCGCCGATGCGGCCTGCGGGAATGGTGGCGATCCGTTCCGCCAGCGCCTGCTCGTAGCTGACTCCGCGCTGCTTTGCCTGGCCGCCGACGACGGATTTGACTCGATCGGTATCATGAAATCCAGGCAACAGATTGTTGATCGTGACGTTGTGCGCCACGGTCTTGCGCGACAGTCCGGCGACGAAGCCGGTCAGCCCCAGGCGCGCACTGGTCGACAGCCCCAGCACATCGATCGGCATCTTCACCGCGCCCGAGGTGATGTTCACGATGCGGCCGAACTTGCGGGCGATCATGGGGTCGACGGTGGCCTTGATCATTTCGATCGGCGCCAGCATGTTGGCGTCAAGCGCGGCCAGCCAGTCGTCGCGGGACCAGTTGCGGAAATCGCCGGGGGGCGGGCCACCGGCGTTGTTTACCAGGATGTCGGGCTGCGGGCAGGCGGCCAGTGCGGCGGCACGGCCAGCGGCGGTGACGATGTCGGCGGCTACCGTGATGACCGTAACGCCGGTGGCGGCGCGGATTTCCGCCGCGGTCTTTTCCAATGCTTCTGCGCCGCGTGCCACCAACGTAACGTGGACGCCCTCGCGCGCCAGGGCGAGGGCGCAGCCGCGGCCGAGGCCCTTGCTCGATGCGCAGACCAGCGCGGATTTGCCCTTGATTCCAAGATCCATGTTCAGCCTTTCAGGAATTCGGCGACCAGCCGGTTGAAGGTGAGCGGTTGCTCGATGCAGGACAGGTGTGATGCCGAAGGAATGATCTCGAGTCGCGCGCCGGGAATGGCGGCGGCGATGGCTTCGCTCATCGCCGGTGGCGTACCGGGATCGTCGGCGCCGGCGATGACCAGGGTCGGCGTGGTGATGGCACCGATTTTCCCGGTGATGTCGAGGGCGCGAATGGCGCCGGCGCAGCCGATATAGCCTGCGGCGGGCGTGTCGGCAATCAGTTGGCCAATGCGCGCCGCCTCAAGCGGCTGCGCCGCGCGGAAACCGGGCGTGAACCAGCGCCCCAGCGTACCCTCGACGACACCGGCGCAACCCTGGCTGCGGGCGATGGCGATGCGCTCGTCCCACAGCGGGCCGGCCTCGGGCGGGATGCGGCTGGTCGAGTTGGCGATCACCAGCTTGTCCAGCCGCTGCGGGTGGGCCAGCGCCAGGTGCTGGCCGATCATGCCGCCCATCGAGAGGCCGACGAAATGCGTGCGATCGATGTTCAGCGCGTCGAGCAGACCGATGGCGTCGCCGACAAGCTGGTCGAAGCTGTAGGGGCCTTCCGGCGCCGCACTTGGCAAGCTGGTTTTGCCGTGGCCGCGCGTGTCGTACCGGAGCACCGTGAAAGTCGGCGCCAGCGCCACGGCGAGCGCGTCCCACATGGTCAGGTCGCAGGTCAGGGAATGCGACAGGGTGACCCAGGGGCCGCTGCCTTCCACCTGGTAGCGGATGGTGATGCCGTTGGCTTGAATCGATTTCATCAGGCTGCCTCCAGTTTGGCGACGGAAAGCGCCAGCCACTTGATGCCGGTGGCGCCGAAATTGACTTGGACGCGGGCGTCCGAGCCGCCGCCTTCGGCATTGATGATGACGCCGAGGCCGAACTTGGCGTGCATCACGCTCTGCCCGATGCGAAAGCCGCTGCCACGCTGCGCATCGCTGCGCCGCGGTGTCGCGGCGAAGCTGGGAGTAGCGCTGTAGGCAAAGGCGGCGGAATCAGCGACCTGGTAGCCGGCCTTGCCGGCGCGTGGCGTCAGCCATTTCACCAGTTCCTCGGGAACTTCGTCGAGAAAGCGCGAGGGCAGGTTGTAGCGGGTCTGGCCGTGCAGCATGCGGGTCTGGGCGAAGCACAGGTAGAGCCGCTGGCGCGCGCGCGTGACGGCAACGTACATCAGGCGCCGTTCTTCTTCCAGACCCTTGTCCTCGACAATGCTGTTTTGGCTACCACTAACCTGCTGCGCAGGTAAGTGTCCGCCGAAACGCGGTGAAACGGCGTTTTCATGGGGAAACAGTCCTTCTTCCAGGCCGCAGATGAAGACCATGTTGAATTCGAGGCCCTTGGCGGAATGTACCGTCATCAGCTGCAATGCATCGTCGCCTTCACCGGCCTGATGCTCGCCGGCCTCGAGCGAGGCGTGGGCCAGGAACGAGGCCAGGTCGGCGCGCAGTTCTCCGGTTGCTTCTCCTTCGGTACCGACCGCGCCTTCCTCGGCGACGAAGCTGGCGGCCGCATTGACCAATTCGTCAAGGTTGGCCAGGCGTTCCTGGCCTTCCTTCTCGTTGCGGTAATGTTCGCTCAGCCCCGAGAGGTCGAGCACATGCTCGACCAGTTCCTGCAACGGCAGGTGGGCAGCCTCGCGCAACCTGACGATCAGGTCGGCGAATGCGGCCAGCTTGACGCCGCCGGCGCCGGCAACGCCCGGGATCGCGGCATGCAGGCTGCTGCCCTGAACCTTGGCGGCGTCCTGCAGATTTTCCAGGCTGCGTGCGCCGATGCCGCGGGTGGGGAAATTCACCACGCGCGAAAAGGCGGTGTCGTCGTTCGCATTGGCGATCAGGCG
>CAJBYR010000062.1 GCA_903959855.1 uncultured beta proteobacterium | reverse complement strand
GCTACGAGGCCTTCGCCGCAAAGTGGACAACGCCGGTCGACCACGCCCTGCTGGCGCGGCGCACGCGGGAACCGCGCATCACCTGGCTGGGCCATGCCTCGCTGCTGCTGCAGGTGGGCGGGCAGAACATCCTGATCGATCCGCAGCTCTCGGCCAAGGCCGGCCCCGTCATCGGTGGCCTGATCGACCTCGGGGCGCCGCGCCTGGTGTCGCCGCCGCTGACCGAGGCCCAGTTGCCGCCGATCGACCTGGTGCTGATCTCGCACAACCACTACGACCATCTCGATGAGGCGACGCTGCGCCGCCTGCACGCCGCCGGGCAGAAGCCGGCCTACGTGGTGCCGCTGGGGCTCAAATCCTGGTTCGAGGAGCAGGGCCTCGGCCCGGTAGCGGCCGAACTGGACTGGTGGGACAGCGCCGAGATCGCCGGCCTCATCCTGCGCTTTACCCCGGCCCAGCACTGGAGCCGGCGCACCGCCTTCGACACCAATGCCTCGCTCTGGGGCGGCTTCATGGTCGAGTGGAAGCCTGGTGCGGACGAGCCCTGGCGCTTCCTTTACACCGGCGATACGGGTTACTCCGCCGACTTCAGAGAAATCCGCCGCCGCCTCGGCCCGGTGGATCTCCTTGCCGTGCCGGTGGGTGCCTACTTGCCGCGCGACTTCATGGGCCCGCAGCATGTGAATCCCGACGACGCGCTGCAGATCCTGCTCGATCTTGACGCGAAGCAAGGGGTCGGCGTGCATTGGGGTACTTTCGCCCTGACCCAGGAGCCTTTCGACCAGCCGCCCAAAGACCTGGAATCGGCGTCGCGCCAGCGCCGACTTTCGCCCGAGCGGATCTGGCTGCTGAAACATGGCGAGACACGCACGGTTAGAATCGAAAAATGAAATACGCCGACCTGCGCGACTTCGTCCGCCAGCTTGAGGCCATCGGCCAGCTCAAGCGCATCACGGTGGAAGTCGATCCCGTACTGGAGATGACCGAGATCGCCGATCGCGTGCTGCGTGCCGGCGGCCCCGCGCTGCTGTTCGAGAAGCCAAAGGGCCATTCCATGCCGGTGCTGGCCAACCTGTTCGGCACGCCCGAGCGGGTGGCCATGGGTATCGCCATGGGCGCCGATGCCGACGATCGCGGCGGCGACTGGAAGACGCGCCTGCGTGCCGTCGGCGAACTGCTGGCCTACCTCAAGGAACCCGAGCCGCCCAAGGGCCTGCGAGACGCCTGGGACAAGCTGCCGGTACTGAAGCAGGTGCTGAACATGGCGCCGAAAGTCGTGTCGTCGGCACCCTGCCAGGAAGTCGTGTGGCAGGGCAAGGACCTCGATCTGGCCCGCCTGCCGATCCAGACCTGCTGGCCGGGCGACGCGGCGCCGCTGATCACCTGGGGCCTGGTCGTGACGCGCGGGCCGCACAAGACGCGGCAGAACCTGGGCATCTATCGCCAGCAGCTGCTCGGGCCGAACAAACTGATCATGCGCTGGCTGGCCCACCGTGGCGGCGCGCTGGATTTCCGCGAGCACGGCGCGGCCAACCCCGGCAAGCCCTTTCCGCTGGCGGTGGTGATCGGCGCTGACCCGGCGACCATCCTCGGTGCCGTCACGCCGGTGCCCGACACGCTGTCTGAATACCAGTTCGCCGGCCTGCTGCGCGGCGCCAAGACCGAGGTGGTGAAATGCCTCGGCTCCGACCTGCAGGTGCCGGCCTCCGCGGAAATCGTGCTCGAGGGCGTGATCCATCCCGGAGAGACGGCCCCGGAAGGCCCCTACGGTGACCACACGGGTTACTACAACGAGGTCTCCGAGTTCCCGGTATTTACCGTCGAGCGCATCACCATGCGCCGCAATGCGATCTATCACTCGACCTATACCGGCAAGCCGCCCGACGAGCCTGCCGTGCTCGGCCTGGCGCTCAACGAAGTCTTCGTCCCGCTGCTGCGCAAGACCTTCCCCGAGATCGTCGATTTCTACCTGCCGCCCGAGGGCTGCTCCTACCGCATGGCGGTGGTCAGCATCAGGAAGGCCTACCCGGGGCACGCCAAGCGCATCATGTTCGGCATCTGGAGTTTCCTGCGCCAGTTCATGTACACCAAGTTCATCATCGTCACCGACGAGGATGTGGACGTGCGTTCCTGGCAGGAGGTGATCTGGGCCCTGACTACCCGGGTCGATGCCGCCCGTGATACGCTGATTGCCGAGAATACGCCCATTGATTACCTCGATTTCGCCTCACCGGTAGCCGGGCTGGGGAGCAAAATGGGCATCGATGCGACGAACAAGTGGCCGGGCGAAACTGTGCGCGAGTGGGGCCGACCTATCGCCATGGATATAGAGGTCAAAGCGCGCGTCGATACGATCTGGGAGCAATTGGGCTTGTAGCAGGCAGCCGCGCAGACGGCGCGCAAGTCCGGACCGGTGCCCCGTGCCCCGGCGGTAACAGTGATTGGAGGAGAAGCGATGACCGATGTCGAAGTGATACCCGCTCCCGACGACGGCACCCTGGACGGCCCGCGTGCCTGGTGCCACGTAATGTATGGCCTGCATGCCCTGTCGGCGCTGTCCGGCATTCTTACGTCGGCGACCATCGTCGGCGCCTTCGTTTTCGGCTGGCCCTCGATCATCGCCGTGATCATCAACTACGTGACGCGCGACAAGGTCGCCGGCAGCTGGCTGGCCACCCACTGGCGCTGGCAGCTGCGCACCTTCTGGTTTGCCGCGCTCTGGTTGCTGATGGCAGGCGTGCTGATGCTGACCCTGATCGGCATCCCGGCGGCGATCCTGGTCGTCGTCAGCACCGGCCTCTGGGTGCTCTACCGCGTCATCCGCGGCTGGCTGGTGCTGCGTGACCGGCGCGGCATGCCGGTGCCGGCAACGGCCTGAACGTCGCCGGAAGGTCGCGCCGCTCGCCGTGCGACGTTTTGCACTGCCCCTGCTTCTGGTCTTCGGCCTATGGTCCTGGCTGGTTTTCGCGGCTGAGGAGCCGGCACCCAACCGCTCCGTGTTGCTGATCGCCAACGAAGAAATGGCCGATCCGCGCTTTCGCGAATCCGTGGTGCTGGTCACCCGGCACGGGCGCAGCAGATCCACCATCGGTGTCATCGTCAATCGCGCTTTCGATGTCAGCCTCGATCAGGTGTTCCCCGATTTCCGGCTGGCCACGCAACATCGACTGCATTACGGCGGCCCCGTGTCCAAGGGGCAAATCGTTTTCCTGGTGCGTGGTGACGCGGCACCGAAGGCGGCGATCACCCTGGCCGAGCATCTCTTCATCAGCAGCGACGGCGGCAGCCTGAGGCGCCTGGTCGAGGCGTCAACGCCCACCGACCGCCTGCGCGTTTTCGACGGCTTTGCCAGTTGGGCGCCCGGGCAACTGGAGCAGGAGATCGATCGCGGCGATTGGTACCTGCTGCCGGTCGATGCCGATGCCCTGTTCAGCGAACCGCTCGGCGAGCTATGGCAGAAATTGCTGCGGCGGGCTACTCAAAGCATGGTTCGTGCGCCGCAACCGGCGGCCCTGGCGCGGATCGGGAATTAGGCGCTGCCGACTACTTCCGGTGGCTTGCGCTCGGCATACTGCGCGCCCCAGTGCCGATACAGGAAGCATCATGACCATCTGCCCCATCGCCATCGTTGCCGGCTGCCAGAAGTGCCCGGCCTTCAAGATCTGCCCGCTCAAGGGTGTACTCGGCGACGCGCCGCCCAAAGCCGTTGCGGCCGAGGCAAGCCCCAAGCCGCGCAAACCTGCCGCGCCCAAGAAAAAGTAAGCCTTCGACTGCTGACCGGAGTGGTGCGCGCACCATTTCGGAGCGGGGATTTTTTGCTCTACCCAATGTGGTGCGCCCGGGATTTCAGTAAGTGCCACTTCACGAGACCCCGCAACTTGAGGCTTAAACCAGCAGGAACAGTGGATTGCGGCGATTTTGCCGACGCGATTCGCTGCATGGCACGCCCTTCGCTATGTAACGACTGCACCGTTTCCTTACAGACGGTTTGTCCGCATACATCCATCGAAAGGGGTACCTCATGCAACGTCGCAATTTCGTCAAAGCCACGGCCGTCACCATCGCTCTTGCCGCTGCCGGTTTCATAACGCAACCGGCGGTCGCCGCCGATACCATCAAGGTTGGCATCCTGCATTCGCTGTCCGGCACCATGGCTATTTCCGAAACCGCGCTCAAGGAAACGGCCCTGATGGCCATCGAGGAAATCAACGCCAAGGGCGGCGTGCTGGGCAAGAAGCTCGAGCCCGTGGTGGTCGACCCCGCTTCGAACTGGCCGCTGTTCGCCGAGAAGGCCCGCCAGCTGCTGACCCAGGACAAGGTTGCGGTGACTTTCGGTTGCTGGACCTCGGTGTCGCGCAAGTCGGTGAACCCGGTGTTCAAGGAACTCAACGGCCTGTTGTTCTACCCCGTCCAGTACGAGGGCGAAGAACTCGAAAAGAACGTCTTCTACACCGGCGCCGCGCCCAACCAGCAGGCGATCCCCGCGGTCGAGTACCTGATGTCGAAGGACGGCGGCTCGGCCAAGCGCTGGGTCCTGCTCGGCACCGATTACGTCTATCCGCGCACCACCAACAAGATCCTGCGCGCCTTCCTCAAGTCGAAGGGCGTCGCCGATGCCGATATCATGGAGGAGTACACCCCGTTCGGCCACAGCGATTACCAGACCATCATCGCCAAGATCAAGAAGTTCGCCGGCGAAGGCAAGAAGACGGCCGTGGTGTCGACCATCAACGGCGACTCCAACGTGCCCTTCTACAAGGAACTCGGCAACGCCGGCCTGAAGGCCACGGACGTGCCGGTGGTGGCCTTCTCGGTGGGTGAAGAAGAACTGCGCGGCGTCGATACCAAGCCGCTGGTCGGACACCTCGCCGCCTGGAACTACTTCCAGTCGATCAAGAATCCCGAGAATGACAAGTTCATCAAGCAGTACCGCGACTGGGCCAAGAAGCAGAAGCTGCCGAAGGCCGAGACGGTCGTGACCAACGACCCGATGGAAGCCACCTACATCGGCATCTACATGTGGAAGCAGGCGGTCGAGAAGGCCAAGAGCACGGATACCGACAAGGTGATCGCCGCGATGGCCGGCCAGACCTTCAAGGCGCCGTCCGGCTTCACCATCAAGATGGACGAGAAGAACCACCACCTGCACCGCGCCGTGTTCATCGGCGAAGTGAAGGCCGATGGCCAGTTCAACGTGGTGTGGAAGACCAAGGGCCCAGTCAAGGCCCAGCCGTGGTCGCCCTTCATTGCCGGCAACGACAAGAAGAAGGACGAGCCCGAGGGTAAGTAAGGGCAAGTTAGCAGCAGCAATCGTTTTGCGTAGGTAGAGAGAGAGCAGTATTGCGCGGCCGGCAACGGCCGGCCGCGCCCTTTTCCCGACATCCATGATCCCGCGAGTTTTCCTCCTGTTGATGCTCTTGCTGGGATGCGCCGCGCAGGCCGCGCCGAACCCCGCCCTGGTGCGCCAATTGGCGGCGGAGGAATCCGACGACAAGATTTCCGCCATCCAGAAGCTGGCGCTGACCGCCGAGCCGGAAGCGCTGGCAGTGTTGCAGCAACTCGCCGACGGCAGCCTCAAGGACGACAAGGGCGAAGAGATCACCCTCAACAATCGTGTGCGGCGCGAGCTGGAAGGCGCGCTTGCCGTGCTGAAACTGATCGATCCCGACGTCAACGTACGCTACAAGGCGGTCAAGGAAGTCGCCACCAATGTGGATGCTGCCATGGCGCCAATGCTGGCCAAGGCGCGCGACCGCGAGACTGAGCCGAAGATCCGCGCGGTGCTGGTCGAGATCCATGCGATGGCGACGCTCAAGGACAAGGACCCGAAGATCCGCCTCGCTGCGGCGAAAGGCCTTGCCTCCAGCGCCGACCCGAACACCCAGGCGGCGCTCAAGGCCCAATCCGAGCCGGCCAACGAAACCGACGTCGAGGTGCGCCGCGCTGCATTCCATTCGTATCTTGCGGTCAAGGACCGCCTGACCCTTGCGGAAAACATCGGCCGCGTCTTCTCCGGCTTGAGCCTCGGTTCCATCCTGCTGCTCGCGGCGCTGGGACTGGCCATCACCTACGGCGTGATGGGCGTGATCAACATGGCCCACGGCGAGTTGCTGATGATCGGCGCCTATGCCACCTACGCGATGCAGGGCATCTTCCGCACTCATTTTCCGGCGCATCTCGACTGGTACCTTCTGGCCGCGGTGCCGGTGGCCTTCTTCGCCGCCGCCGCGGTCGGCGTGCTGCTCGAACGCACGGTGATCCGCTGGCTCTACGGCCGCGCGCTGGAAACCCTGCTCGCCACCTGGGGCCTGTCGCTGATGCTGATCCAGGCGGCCCGGGTGATCTTCGGTGCGCAGAACGTCGAGGTCGCCAATCCGACCTGGATGTCGGGCGGCCTCGAAATCCTGCCGTCCATCGTCCTGCCGCTCAACCGCATCGTCATCGTCGGCTTCGCCCTGTTCGTGCTGATGCTGGTCTGGGTGCTGATGAACAAGACGCGGCTGGGCATGTTCGTCCGCGCCGTGACGCAGAACCGCGCCATGGCCGGCTGCGTCGGCGTGCCGACCGGACGCATCGACACCGTGGCTTTCGCGCTCGGCGCCGGCATCGCGGGCCTGGGTGGGGTCGCCCTGTCGCAGATCGCCAACGTCGGCCCCGACATGGGCCAGGGCTACATCGTCGATTCCTTCATGGTCGTAGTGCTGGGCGGCGTCGGCCAACTCGCCGGCGCGGTCTGGGCGGCGCTGGGCCTGGGGATAGTCACCAAGTTCATCGAGGCCTGGTCAGGCGCGGTGATCGCCAAGATCGTGGTGCTGGTATTCATCATCATGTTCATCCAGAAGCGTCCGCAGGGGCTGTTCGCCCTCAAGGGCCGGTTTGTGGAGAACTAGGATGAAACCCGTGGCGGATTTTGGGCTGGTGCGGGATCGGGACGGTGGGGGGCTCCGCTCCGCTCCATGTCCTCCGTCGTCGGCCTGCGGCCGACTCCTCCCCCTTTACTTGCGCGGAGCAGAGCCCCCCACCGTCCCGGTCAGGACACGCCGTCGCGGGGTTTCGGTAGCAAGGCAAAAGCGTATCCCGCCAAGGATGGCGGGTATCCGATTCCCGCAGGTAAAGGAGGAGGGCCGGTGCTCTTTCGGCCCGGGGGACACGGAGGGAATCGGATACCCGTCGTCCTTGGCGCCCGCCACGGTACCCCGCTACATCCGTCGCGGGTGGATTGAGCAATCGAGATGAAGCGCACCCCCTTCATCGTCCGCTTCTTCGGCGCCACACCAAAGCAGGGCTGGATCGCCATCGCCATCGCGGCTGCCATCACGCTGGTGCTGCTGCCGGCCTTGCACCTGCTGGTGCCACCGGGCAGCCCCTTCCATGTCTCGGCCTATGTCATTACCTTGGTCGGCAAGATCATGTGCTATGCCATCGTGGCCGTGGCGATGGACCTGATCTGGGGCTACACCGGCATCCTTTCGCTCGGCCACGGCCTGTTCTTCGCGCTCGGCGGCTACGCCTTCGGCATGTATTTGATGCGCCAGATCGGCCGCGACGGTTCCTACAAGTCTGACCTGCCGGACTTCATGGTCTTCCTCGACTGGAAGCAGCTGCCCTGGTACTGGACCGGCTCGGACTCCTTTCTCTGGGTGCTGTTCCTGGTGCTCACGGTGCCGGCGCTGGTGGCGCTGATCTTCGGCTTCTTTGCCTTCCGCTCGCGCATCAAGGGGGTGTATTTTTCGATCATCACCCAGGCCATGGTTTTCGCCGCGATGCTGTTCTTCTTCCGCAACGAAACCGGCTTCGGCGGCAACAACGGCTTCACCGATTTCAAGCGCATCCTCGGTTACAGCATCACCGCACCGGAGACGCGCGTCGCCCTGTTCGCGCTGACCGCATTGATGCTGCTGGCGACGCTGGTGCTCGGCCGCTATCTCGTCACCTCGAAGCTCGGCCGGGTGCTGGCGGCGATCCGCGACGCCGAATCGCGCGTCATGTTCATCGGCTACAACCCCCTGCATTACAAGCTCTTCATCTGGACGCTGTCGGCCATGCTGTGCGGTATCGCCGGCGCGCTCTACGTGCCGCAGGTCGGCATCATCAACCCGGGCGAAATGTCGCCGGCCAACTCGATCGAAATTGCGATCTGGGTCGCGGTCGGCGGCCGCGCCACGCTGATCGGTCCGGTGATCGGCGCCTTCATCGTAAACCTGGCGAAAAGTTTCTTCACCATGGCCTTTCCCGAATACTGGTTGTTCTTCCTCGGCGCGCTGTTCGTCGGCGTCACGCTGTGGCTGCCGGACGGTGTCGTCGGGCTGTGGCGCAAGTTGCGCGAGAAGCGTGCGCAGGGAGTTGCCAAATGAGCGGACCGAGCATCCTGCTGCTGCACGAGGTCACGGTCAGCTTCGACGGCTTCCGCGCGCTGAACGAGTTGTCGCTCGACATCGAGGAAGGCGAGCTGCGCTGCATCATCGGTCCCAACGGCGCCGGCAAGACCACCATGATGGACGTCATCACCGGCAAGACGCGGGCCGATCGCGGCAAGGTGATGTTCGACCAGAACATCGACGTGCGCCGCATGTCGGAGCCCGAGATCGCCCACCTCGGCATCGGCCGCAAGTTCCAGAAGCCGACCATTTTCGAGAACCTGACGGTGTTCGAGAACCTCGAGCTGTCGATGAAGACCGACAAGCGCGCCCGCGTCAGCCTCTTCGCCTGGCTCGATGACTCGGCCCTCGACAAGATTTCAGACACCCTGCGCCTGATCCGGCTTGACACCGAAGCCGACCGGCAGGCCGGCCTGCTCTCGCACGGCCAGAAGCAGTGGCTGGAAATCGGCATGCTGCTGATGCAGGACCCCAAGCTGCTGCTGCTCGACGAGCCGGTGGCCGGCATGACCGACGACGAAACCGCGCGCACTGGCGAACTGTTCAAGTCGCTGGCCGGCAAGCACAGCCTGGTGGTGGTCGAGCACGACATGGCTTTCATCGAACAGCTCGGCGGCAAGGTCACGGTGTTGCACGAAGGCTCGGTCCTGGCCGAAGGCGACCTGGCTACCGTGCAGAATGACCAGCGGGTCATCGAGGTGTACCTGGGGCGCTGAGCCGAAGGCGAGCCAACAAATCATGCTTAAAGTCGAAAACCTCAACCAGTACTACAGCGGCAGCCACATCCTGCGCGATGTGAGTTTCGAGGCGCCGATCGGCAAGGTCACGACTGTGCTCGGACGCAATGGCGTCGGCAAAACCACGCTGCTGAAATGCCTGACGGGCCTGGTGCCATCGAAGAGCGGCAGCATTTCGTTTTCCGGCCGTGACCTTACCCGTGCGGCCTCGCATGAGCGCGTCAAGGCCGGCATCGGCTACGTGCCGCAGGGGCGCGAGATTTTTCCGCGGCTGACGGTGCTGGAAAACCTGCAGATGGGCCTCGCCACGCGGCCCGGCGGTACGCCGATTCCCGAGCGCATTTTTGACATGTTCCCGGTGCTGAAGCAGATGCTCAAGCGCCGCGGTGGCGATCTTTCCGGTGGCCAGCAGCAGCAGCTCGCGATCGGCCGCGCGCTGGCCTTTGGCCCCAGCCTGCTGATCCTCGACGAGCCGACCGAAGGCATCCAGCCCTCGATCATCAAGGACATCGAGCGCGCCATCCGCACCCTGGCAGCCGAGGGCAACATGGCCATCCTGCTGGTCGAGCAGTACTACGACTTCGCCGAGAGCCTGGCCGACCAGTACCTGGTCATGGAGCGCGGCGAAATCATCAAGCGCGGCGAGGGCAAGAGCATGGCCGCGGATGGGGTACGCGAACTGCTGGCGGTATGATGCGCCGATGCATCCAGCAGACCCGCTTATCACCCCCTGGCAGGCCGCGCTCGACCTCGGATTCGAGCGGCGCGGCGGATCCACGCTGCTGGTCCGCCGCCAGCACAGCGGACCGTTGCGGGTGCAAAAGGCCCTGTATCCGGAGGGGTCGGAGCTCTGTCATGCCATTGTGCTGCATCCGCCGGCCGGCATCGCCGGCGGCGACCGGCTTGAAATCAGCATTGAAGTCGCCGATGACGCGCAGGCCCTGCTCACCACGCCCGGCGCGGGCAAGTGGTATCGCTCGGCAGGCCCCCTGGCGGAGCAGGCGGTGAACATAAGAGTCGGCGCTGGTGCCACGGCGGAGTGGCTGCCGCAGGAAAGCATCGTCTTCTCCGGCGCCGAGGCGTGCATGCGTACTGCGGTCGAACTGGCCGAAGGTGCGCGCTTTATCGGCGTCGAAACCCTGTGCTTCGGTCGCCGCGCCAGCGGGGAAAGCTTCGATCGCGGCAGCCTGCAACTGGCCAGCGATATCCGTCTCGATGGAAAGCTGCTCTGGCAGGAGCGTGGCCGCATCGCCGGTGCTTCGCCGCTGATGCATTCGCCGATCGGGCTGGCCGGTTACAGTCTGTGCAGCACCGTGCTGGCGGCCGGCGTCGACATCGACGCGCCGACCCTGGCGGCCTGTCGTACCACGACGTCGAAAGAGGCCGGTGCCCAATACGGTGTCTCGGCCATGCCCAGGCTTTTTGTCGGCCGCTATCTCGGCCATTCGGCGGAAGCCGCGCGCGAATGGTTCGTCACGCTATGGCAACACTTGCGCCCGATCATGGCCGGGCGCGAAGCGGCAGTGCCACGCATCTGGAATACCTGAAGGAAACCACATGGAACTCACACCACGCGAGAAGGACAAGCTGCTGATCTTCACCGCGGCTTTGCTCGCCGAACGGCGCAAGGCACGCGGCCTGAAGCTCAACTACCCGGAAGCCGTGGCCTTCATCACTGCCGGCATCCTCGAAGGTGCGCGCGATGGCCGGTCGGTGGCTGAACTCATGAGCTACG
Organism: uncultured beta proteobacterium; assembly: GCA_903959855.1. Classification (GTDB taxonomy): domain Bacteria; phylum Pseudomonadota; class Gammaproteobacteria; order Burkholderiales; family Rhodocyclaceae; genus Sulfuritalea. The sequence goes on along the minus strand of CAJBYR010000062.1, from coordinate 16,188 downwards.
GCACGACGCTGCTGAAGCGCGAGGAAGTCATGGAAGGCGTGCCGGAGATGATTCCCGATATTCAGGTCGAGGCCACTTTTCCCGACGGCACGAAGTTGATTACCGTCCACAACCCGATTGTGTGAGGGCCGCACCATGATTCCAGGCGAAATGAAAATCGAGGCCGGCGAAATCGAGTTGAACGCCGGCCGGCGCACGCTGACCGTCGAAGTCGCCAACACCGGCGACCGCCCGATCCAGGTCGGCTCGCATTACCACTTCTTTGAAACCAACGATGCCTTGTCCTTCGATCGCGCGGCGGCGCGCGGCATGCGGCTCAACATCGCTGCGGGCACGGCAGTGCGCTTCGAGCCGGGGCAGACGCGGACGGTCGAACTGGTGGATTACGTCGGGGAACGCAAGGTGTATGGGTTTCAGGGCAAGGTGCAGGGGAAATTGAAATGAAACCCGGCGCGGCTTTTCCGCTGGCGAGGGATCGGGAGGGCAGGGCATTCCCCTCCGCTCATGTCATCCGTCGGTGCCCTGCGGGCACCTCCTCCCTCTTTACTTCGCTGCAGGGAACGCCCCACCCTCCCGATCCAGTAACGCCGTCGCTGGTTTTCGGTCGCAAGGCAGAAGCGTATCCCGCCGGGGATGGCGGGTATCCGATTCCGGGAAGTAAAGGAGGAGGGCCGGCGCCTTATCGGCCCGGGGGACATGGACGGAATCGGATACCCGTCGTCCCCGGCGCGCACCGCCCAACGGAGCAACCCAAATGAAAATCACCAGACAAGCCTATGCCGAGATGTTCGGCCCGACCACTGGTGACCGCGTTCGACTCGCCGACACCGAACTCTGGATCGAGGTCGAGAAGGACTACACGATCCACGGCGAAGAAGTGAAGTTCGGCGGCGGCAAGGTGATCCGCGACGGCATGGGCCAGGGCCAGAAGCTGGCCAAGGACGTGGCCGACACGGTGATCACCAACGCGCTGATCATCGACGCCGTGCAGGGCATCGTCAAGGCCGACGTCGGTTTGAAGGGCGGCATGATCGCGGCCATCGGCAAGGCCGGCAACCCGGACGTGCAGCCCGGCGTCACCATCGCCATCGGCGCCGGCACCGAGGTCATCGCCGGCGAGGGCATGATCCTCACTGCCGGCGGCATCGATTCGCACATCCACTTCATCTGCCCGCAGCAGATCGAGGAAGCGCTGATGTCCGGCGTCACCACCATGATCGGCGGCGGCACCGGGCCGGCCACGGGAACCTTCGCCACCACCTGCACGCCGGGGCCGTGGCACATTCATTCCATGCTGGCGGCGGCCGACGCCTTCCCGATGAACCTCGGCTTTCTCGGCAAGGGCAATGCCTCGCTGCCGGGGCCGCTGGCCGAGCAGATCACGGCCGGGGCAATGGGACTCAAGCTGCACGAGGACTGGGGCACCACGCCGGCCGCGATCGACAACTGCCTGACGGTGGCCGACGAAATGGACGTGCAGGTGGCGATCCACACCGACACGCTCAATGAGTCCGGCTTCGTCGAAGCCACCATCGCCGCCTTCAAGGGCCGCGCCATCCACACCTTCCATACCGAAGGCGCGGGCGGCGGCCATGCCCCGGACATCATCAAGGCCGCCGGCCTGCCCAACGTGCTGCCCTCGTCGACCAACCCGACCATGCCCTACACGGTCAACACCATCGACGAGCACCTCGACATGCTGATGGTCTGCCACCACCTCGATCCCGCCATCGCCGAGGATGTCGCCTTCGCGGAATCGCGCATCCGGCGTGAGACCATCGCCGCCGAGGACATCCTGCACGACCTCGGCGCATTCTCGATGATGTCATCCGACTCGCAGGCCATGGGCCGCGTCGGCGAGGTCCTGATCCGCACCTGGCAGACCGCGCACAAGATGAAGCTGCAGCGCGGCGCGCTGAAAGAGGACACGGCACGCAACGACAACATGCGGGTGCGGCGCTACATCGCCAAGTACACCATCAACCCGGCGATCACCCACGGCATCGGCCACATCGTCGGCTCCATCGAGCCGGGCAAGCTGGCCGACCTGGTGCTGTGGAAGCCGGCCTTCTTCGGCGTCAAGCCGAGCCTGATCCTCAAGGGCGGTATGATCGCCGCCGCCGCGATGGGCGATCCCAATGCCTCGATCCCGACGCCGCAGCCGGTGCACTATCGGCCGATGTTCGGCAGCTTCGCCGGCGGGCTCAAGACCTCGCTGACCTTCGTATCGCAGGCGGCGCTGACGAATCCCGCCGTCGCGGCGCTGGGTCTCGCCAAGCGGCTGGAGCCGGTCAAGAACTGCCGCAAGGTGAGCAAGGCCGACATGGTGCATAACAGCGCCATGCCGGTGATCGAAGTCGACAGCGAAACCTACGCGGTGCGCGCAGACGGCGAACTGCTGGTCTGCGAGCCGGCGAAGTCGCTGCCCATGACGCAGCGCTATTTCCTGTTCTGACGATGCTGGTTATCGAAAGCTTCGCCGAGCCCAAGGCAGTCGCCACCGAGCGACTGGAACTCTCCTTCGACCTGCGCTGCAAGAGTCGCCTGCGGACGACGCTTGTCGGTGGCGAGGAGTGCGGACTTTTCCTTGAGCGCGGCACGGTGCTGCGCGGCGGCGACCGGCTGCTTGGCAAAGATGGCCGCGTGGTCGAGGTGGTCGCTGCACCCGAAGCCTTGATGGAAGCGGTCAGCGGCGATCCGCTGCTGATTGCCAAGGCCGCCTACCATCTGGGCAATCGCCATGTCGCCGTGCATCTGCTGCCGGGCAAGCTGCGCTTCGTCGCCGACCATGTACTGGGCGAGATGGTGCGCGGTCTGGGTTTGAAGCTTGCCACGATCGAGGCATCTTTCGAGCCGGAGAGCGGCGCCTACGGCGCGCACGGTGGCCACGGCCATAGTGCCGACGGCGAGGGCCGCGGCCCTCGAATCCACGATCATTTCGCCCGCCGATGAGCGGCCTAGCGCTAGCCAGGCTATTGCAGCTTGCCAGCCCGGCACTGCCGGTGGGCGCCTACAGCTATTCGCAGGGCCTGGAGTGGGCCATCGAGGCCGGTACGGTCAAGGACGAGGCCGGCGCGCTGCGTTGGATAGGCGATCAGCTGGAATGGAACTTCGGCCGCTACGAGGCGCCGCTGCTGCTGCGGATGATGGACGCCTGGAAAGTCGGCGCCGACGATACGGCGCGCGAACTCGACGAGCGCTACCTCGCCAGCCGCGAGACCGCCGAATTGCGCGCCGAAACTTTGCAGATGGGACATTCGCTGCGCCGCCTGCTGGATGACCTGCGCGAGCTGCCGCACGCCTTCGTTGCCCAGATCGCCGTGTCACCAACGCCGACTTTCCTGCATGTCTGGAGCGGCCTGGCGGCGACCTGGCAGATCGCGCCGCCGGACGCATTGACGGCATGGCTCTGGAGTTGGGCGGAGAACCAGACTATGGCCGCGCTCAAGGCCGTCCCGCTGGGCCAGGCCGCCGGTCAGCGCATCCTGCTCGAACTCGGCGGCCGGATTCCCGCCGTCGTCGAGCGCGCGCTGGACACGCCGGATGAAAACTTCAGCAATTTCGCGCCGGGCTTCGCCATCGCTTGCGCGCGCCACGAAACCCAATATTCGAGGCTCTTCAGATCATGACCGCGAACCCAACTAAGCAGGCATTGAGGATAGGCATCGGCGGCCCCGTCGGTTCCGGCAAGACGGCGCTGACCCTGGCCTTGTGCCAGGCGCTGCGCGAAAAGTACAACATCGCTGCGGTGACCAACGACATCTACACGGAAGAGGACGCCCAGTTCCTGGTTAAGAACGCCGCGCTGGCGCCCGAGCGCATCATCGGCGTCGAGACTGGCGGCTGCCCGCACACGGCGATCCGCGAGGACGCCTCGATCAACCTCGAAGCCGTCGACCGCCTCAATGCGCGCTTTCCGGGCCTGGAAATCGTGTTCATCGAAAGCGGCGGCGACAACCTCGCTGCCACCTTCAGCCCCGAGCTGTCCGACCTGACGCTCTACGTGATCGACGTCGCCGCCGGCGACAAGATTCCTCGCAAGGGCGGGCCGGGCATCACCAAATCCGACCTGCTCGTCATCAACAAGATCGACCTCGCGCCCATGGTCGGCGCCTCGCTGGAAGTGATGGACCGCGACGCGAAGAAGATGCGAGGGGGTGACAATGGGCGGCCCTTCGTTTTCTCCAACATGAAGACCGGCCAGGGGCTGGACACCATCATTGCCTTTATCGTCAGCCAGGGCATGCTGCCGGCGCGCTGACATCCCGCGCCGCGCTTGACGAGAAGCTTCAAACCCGAAATACTTGTCTGACAACTTGCCGCCGCGGACCGCGGTCGGCATTCCCCTTCGGTTGCTTTTCCAGGAGGCCCCATGCTCAAACTCAATGTCAATGGCAAAACGCGCAGCGTGGACGTGGAGGGGGAGATGCCCCTCCTGTTCGTCCTGCGTGACCACCTCGGCCTGCTCGGCGCCAAGTACGGTTGCGGCATCGGCGCCTGCGGCGCCTGCACCGTCCATGTCGACGGCATGCCGGTGCGCTCCTGCGGTCTGCCGGTATCGGCGGCCGTGGGCAAGAAGGTGGTGACCATCGAAGGCCTCTCGGCCAAGGGCATGCACGCGCTGCAGAAGGCCTGGATCGAACACGAGGTGCCGCAGTGCGGCTACTGCCAGACCGGCATGCTGATGTCTGCCGCGGCGCTGCTCGCGGCGAAGCCGAAACCGACCGATGCCGACATCGACCAGGCGATGACCAACCTCTGCCGCTGCGGCACTTACACGCGGGTGCGCGAGGCGATCCATGCCGTCGCCAAGGCTCCGGCGAAGAAAGCGGGGGCCTGATCATGGAACTCGATCGCCGCGCATTCCTCAAGGCCTCCGCCGCCGTCGGCGGCGGCCTCGCCCTCGAATTTTCCTTTCCGCTGTCCGCCATGGCGGCCAAGGGTCTGCCGCCCACCGAGGTCAATGCCTGGGTGGTGATCCATCCCGATGACCGCGTCGTGGTCCGCATCGCCCGCTCGGAGATGGGGCAGGGCACCTACACCGCGCTGGCGCAACTGGTGGCCGAAGAACTTGACGCCGACTGGAGCAAGGTCAGCTCCGAGTTCGCCTCGCCCAACGAGCATATCCGCCGCAAGCGCATCTGGGGCTCCATGTCCACCGGCGGCAGCCAGGGCGTGCGCAGTTCGCAGGACTACGTGCGCAAGGCTGGCGCCGCGGCGCGCATCATGCTGGTGGAGGCCGCCGCCGCGCGCTGGCAGGTGCCCGCCGCCGAATGCATAGGCGCCAACAGCGTGGTCACCCACGTCGCCAGCGGACGCACCCTGCGCTACGGCCAGCTTGCCGCCGACGCGGCCAAGCTGACGCCGCCCAAGGATCCGCCGCTGCGTGACGCCAAGGACTGGAAGATCGCCGGCAAGTCGAAGCACCGCTTCGACGTGCCGGACAAGGTGCTGGGCAAGCCGGTGTTCGGCGTCGACGTGATGCTGCCCGGCATGCTGCACGCCTCGATCGCCCAATGCCCGGTGTTCGGCGGCAAGGTGAAAAGCGTGGATGCGTCCGCCGCCGAGAAAATGCGCGGCGTGAAGAAGGTGGTGCGCGAGGGCGATTTCGTCGCCGTGATCGCCGACAGCTGGTGGCGCGCCGACCAGGCCTTGCAGAAGCTCAAGATCGAATGGGACGAGGGCGCCAACGGCAATGTCAGCAGCGAAAGCATCATGAAGCTGCTGCGCGACGGCCTGGCCGACAGCAACCTGGCCGAGGCGCGAAAAGTCGGCGCCGGTGCCACGGCGCTGGCCGGTGCGGTCAAGGTGGTCGAAGCCGAGTACTACTCGCCCTACGTCAATCACGCCACCATGGAACCGCAAACCTGCACCGCCTGGTTCAAGGCCGACGGCACGCTGGAAGTGTGGACCTCGACACAGAACGCCGAGGCCTCGATGGCCATGGCCGCCGAAACCGCCGGCCTGCCGCTGGAAAAGGTCGAGGTGCACAAGCCCATGCTCGGCGGTGGCTTCGGCCGCCGCGGCGCGCCGCAGGATTTCGTCAAGCAGGGGGTGCTGATCGCCAAGGCGATGCCCGGTACGCCGGTGAAGATGATGTGGTCGCGCGCCGAGGACATGCAGCACGGCTATTACCGGCCGGCCAGCCTGGTGCGCATGAAGGCGGGGCTCGACGCCAAGGGCGATGTCACCGCCATGCAGGTCGGCATCGCCTGCCCCTCGATCCTCGCGCTGCTGCGCCCCGAAGCGATCAACAAGGGCATCGATTTCACGGCGGTGCGCACGCTGTCCGACATGCCCTACACCATCCCCAACCAGCAGATCGACTATGCCATGCGCAATCCGCATGTGCCGGTCGGCTTCTGGCGCGCACCGGGCCTGCAGAACGCCTACTACCGCGAGTGCTTCATCGACGAGCTGGCGGTGGCGGCCGGGCGCGATCCGCTGGAATACCGGCTGGCGATGTTGAAGCCCGGCGACAAGAACCGGCTGGTGCTAGAGGCCGTGGCCAAGGCGGCCAACTGGGGCAGCCCGCTGCCGGCCGGCGTGCATCGCGGTATCGCGGTATCGGACGGCTTCGGCAGTTACACCGCGATGGTGGCCGAGGTCTCGGTGTCGGCCAAGGGCGAACTCAAGGTGCATCGCGTGGTCTCGGCGATCGACTCGGGCTACGTGGTCAATCCCGATACCTGCAACGCCCAGTCGGAGGGCAACATCGCCTTCATGGTCGGCGCCACGCTTTATCAGGAGAACACGGTGGCCAAGGGGCGCATGGTAGAGGCCAACTTCGACCAGTTCCGTTTGCTCGGCATTTCGGAAATGCCCAAGGTGGAAACCGTGCTGGTGCCGACCGGCGGTTTCTGGGGCGGTCATGGCGAACCAGGCGCCTTGTGCGTTGCGCCGGCCCTGTGCAACGCGATTTTCGCCGCCACCGGCAAACGCATCCGCTCGCTGCCGCTGAAGCACCACGACCTGCGAAAAGCGTGAAGCAGGCAGCGGCGTTGATTCTCGCCGCTCTGCCCGTCCTGGCGGCGGCCGGTGATGCGCTGGAGGCACCGCTCGCTGCCGCGGGAGATGCGCAGCGCGGCCGCGGCGTCTTCGTGCAGCGCGAGCAGGGCCACTGCGTGATTTGCCATGCTGTGGCCGGCATGGTTCCGGCGGGCAATGTCGGTCCGGCGCTGGACGGGGTCGGTGCCCGGCTCACGGTGGCGCAGTTGCGCCAGCGCGTCGTCGATATCACGCAGGTCAAACCCGATGCGGCGATGCCGGCCTTCCTTCGCCGCGATGGCCTCAATCGCGTGGCCGCCGCGTATGCGGGCAGGACCCTGCTTGACGCGCAACAAGTCGAAGACATCGTGGCCTTCCTGGCCGGCCTGAAATGAAACGGCGGCATTTCCTGCAGCTCGGCGGGGTCGGCATCTCGGCGGCGGCGCTGCCGCTACGGGCGCAGCAACTGATGCCGATGCAGGATCTGCAGCCGCTGATCCGCAGCGTTGCCGGCGACGTGCCGCCCAAGCCCGGGCGCGTGCACATCGGTCTGCCGCAGCTTGCGGAGAACGGCAACTCGGTGCCGCTGGAACTGACCGTCGACAGCCCAATGACCGAGGCCGACCATGTGCGCAGCCTGCATGTGTTTGGCGAGCGCAACCCGCGCCCGCTGATCGCCAGCTTCCACCTCGGGCCCCATGCCGGCCGCGCCAAAGTTACGACCCGCATCCGCCTTGCCGGCAGCCAGCGCGTGGTCGCCATCGCCGTGCTTTCGGATGGTTCGGCCTGGTCGGACGAGACCGAAGTGATCGTCACCTCGGCCGCCTGCCTCGACGAGATGAGCATATGAGCGATACGGTGACACTAGGCCGCCTGCGCGTGCCGCCCAGGGCGCAGCGTGGCGAGGTCATCGAGGTCCGCCTGCTGCTGCAGCACCCGATGGAGAACGGCTTTCGCCGCGATACGCTGGGACGCAGCGTGCCACGCAACATCATCCATCGCCTCGTCGCGCGCTATGACGGCAGGGAAGTCCTGCGCGCCGAGCTGGGCACCGGCATGGCCGCCAATCCCTATTTCGCCTTCTTCACCCGCGCCACCGCCAGCGGCGAAGTGGTGATCGAGTGGGAGGACGACCTCGGCGTCAAGGGCCGCCTTACGGCGCCGATCGAGGTCTCTTGAGAGCCCTCGCGCTGAGCCTTGCGCTGCTGGCCGCGCCGGCCTGGGCGCAGGCACCGCGCTCCGGGCTCGACTACCAGGGTGAAGATATCCGCCGCCTGCAGGCCGACGACTTCGCCAATCCGGCCATGCTCTGGGTCGAACGCGGCGCGGCCGCCTGGAAACGCAAACAGGGCGCGGCGAACACCTCCTGTGCCGATTGCCATGGTGCGGCCGAACAATCCATGCGCGGCGTGGCGGCGCGCCTGCCGGGATGGGATAAGCGCCTCGGCCGCGTCAGCACGCTGGATACACGCATCAATGCCTGCATCGTCCGCGAACAGCGGGCACCTGAGCCGCCGCCGGAAGCCGACGATGCCATCGGCCTGCAGGCCTATGTCGCCCTGCAGTCGCGTGGCATGCCCTTGCAGGTGGAGGTCGACGGCGTGGCGCAACCGCTGTTCGAGCGCGGCCGCGATCTCTACAACCAGCGCATCGGCCAGATGAACCTGGCCTGTACCCATTGCCACGACCAGCAGGCCGGCAAGCTGTTGCTGGTGGAGAAAATCAGCCAGGGCCAGCCGACGGCATGGCCGGCCTACCGCATGGAATGGCAGGCCGCGGGTAGCCTCGAGCGCCGGCTGCGCGCCTGCTTCCTCGGCGTGCGCGCCGAGATGCCGGCCTATCGATCGGAAGACCTGGTCGCGCTGCAACTCTTCCTCGCGCAACGCGCGCAGGGCCTCGCGCTCGAAGCGCCGGGGGTGCGGCGCTGAGCGGCGTCGTGGGAGATTTACACGTCACCGGCCGTTAGCAAGGGGTATTGCATCGCGCCCGGGGGGCTCACGAAGTCGATTGTGCTCTGATGCCAAAATCATGGCCAACGGCGGCTGATACTTTTATTGGGCCACTGTTAGTGAGCGCTCAAATGTCACAAACAGCCCTTCGGTCAGGAAGTTAGCTTGCGTCTTGCCGTCCTTCAACGAATTGGCGGTACTGCATATCCGATTTGAGGATGTGCGAAAGCACCCATTCCCTCATATAGTGATACGCACCCTCACAGTCCAGAACGCCGTGTGAGGCCGCCATGCTATAGGTGGTCATCTTCTCTACGAAGGCGGAGTGTTCTTTCTCATGGGCAGAGAGTTGAGGGTAGCCAATCCGTTGCAGGTAAGCTTCCTCAGCCTTAAAGTGAACTAGGGCGTAGTCAAACATGCTCGACAGCACGTCATGGAACTTCTCGGAGGCTGTCCCGTCCCTGGTCGCATGGCAGTCGACTAACTGATTGATCAGGATGAGCAGCTTTCTGTGCTGCGCATCCATCTCCGCCACCCCGACACTGAAGGTATCGTTCCAGACTACTTTCTCGAGAAAATCCCCGGCGTCCGCCGTTGCCCGTGCTGTGGTGGCCGCTGCTTGAGTTGCTACCGCCTCATGCGCCCCCGGAATTCTTGTCGGCATCTTGCCCGTCTCGCCATTCGGCTGCTCCAGCCTCGCAAGCAATTCATCGTCCTGACTCAACGCACTTAGCAAGATCGCAAACAACTCGTCGGGCCTAAATGGCTTGCTCAGGAAGCCGCTCATTCCCACCTTAAGACAGCGCTCCTTGTCCTCGGCAAAGGCGTTGGCGGTCATGGCGATGATCGGTACGTCGCGATATCCGGGAAGATGACGTATCTCGCTTGTCGCCTCAAGCCCATTCATCTTTGGCATCTGCATGTCCATGAAGATGGCTGCGTAGCATTCCCTCCGGGTCATGGCGATGGCATCTTCACCATCCTCTGCCATGTCAACGACGAGATCGACCGCTTCAAGCTGCATCACGGCGACTTCCCGGTTGAGCGGCTCGTCGTCAACCACAAGAATGCGCTGGCCGGCATAGCGTTTCCGAATCTCCGCTTCGGCATCGACGGCGGTTGCCATCGTTGCTACTGCCGCCTTGCTGCTCTTCTTCAGCCTCACGGTGAACCAGAAAGTGCTTCCCACACCCGGCGTGCTGTCAGCGCCGACTTCTCCGCCCATCAGTTCAACCAGCCGTTTGGTGATGGCCAATCCGAGGCCGGTACCGCCGTACTTGCGGGTCATGGAATTGTCGGCCTGCTCGAAGGTGCTGAACAGCCGCAACATGGCTTCGGGGGCGATGCCGATGCCGGGATCCTGTACCTCGAAACGCAGCACGACATCCCCGGCGGTCTCCAGCTGCTTGATGGCACGCAGCGTCACGGTACCTTGCTCCGTGAACTTGACGGCGTTAGTGGCGATATTGAGCAGCGCCTGTTGTAGCCGTGTCGGGTCGCCCGCCAGGTTGCGTGGCAAGTGCTCTGTCTCGATCAGTAGTTGGATTCCCTTGGCCTTAACCCGCTCCGACAGGATCGAACTGACATTGGTCATTAGGCTGCTGACCGCGACCGGTACTTCCTCCATGGTGAGCTTGCCGGCCTCGATTTTCGAGATGTCGAGGACGTCGTTGATGACCGACAACAGGTGCTGGGTGGCGGCGTCGATGGTGTCGAGACGTTGTGCTTGCTTTGGTGTGACGCCTTCGCGACGCAGGATGTTGGCCATACCCACGATGCCGTTCATCGGGGTGCGTATTTCGTGGCTCATGTTGGCAAGGAAAGCGCTCTTGGCAACATTGGCGGTGTCTGCTTGAATCTTCGCCAGAGTGAGTGACCGGTTCGCGACTTCAAGGTCCGCAGTACGCAACCGTACCCGTTGTTCGAGATCAGAGTTTAGCTTTCTAATTTCGGTCTCACCCATTAGCCGCTCCAACTCGCCGGCAGCGCGTACGCCGACCCGTTCCATGGTAGCTTCGGCCTGCGAGCGGCGCGTCAGGGGGCGACGACCGATCACAGCGATCAGGCCGATCGGTTTGCCGGTGTGGCTCCATAGAGTAATGCCGACGTAACTCTCTGCACGCAACTCTTGAAGTGCCTGGTCGCGCGGAAAGAACTGGGTCACGCTGGCGGGAAAGCAGCAGACCTGCTGGCCAACGACGTCGCCGCAGGGGGTGTCCTTGAGGGCGTATGTCACGTTTTCCTCGAAATTGCCATCGTGCCAGACGGATAATGTCCTGGCGCTCAACCCGTCCCCTTCAAGCATGTCAATGCACACGTAGTCCATTTGCAAGCTCTGGGCAAGAAATCGGGCCAATGCGTCGAAGAATGGTTCTTCCGCGTTTCCACCACCGGCTTGGGCGAGAAAGGCATCGACTTCTTCTGCCCGCTTGCGCTCGGTGATGTCGCGCAGAAAGACGGAAAGCAGGCCACCCGCAGCCTCCCGATAGGAGGCACTCACCTCAACATCCCAGATCGATCCGTCCTTGCGCCGGTGCCTGGATTCAAACTGGTCACTGCCAGTCTCGATGAGCCGTCGAATACGCGTTTTAGTCTCGGCGGCACTTTCCAGCACTTCCAGATCGGAGACTTGCATCTCAATCAGTTCTTCCCGGGCGTACCCGGATTGCTGGCAGTAAGTAGGATTGACGTCAATCAAATGACCCTGGCTGTCAACCCGCCAGAACCCATCCAGCGAGGCCTCCAGGATACTGCGCAGTATTTCATCGCGCTGTTGCAGCGTGACGTCGCGTTGCGCGACGGTGTTCAGCAATCGATTGAACCCGCCAATCAGCTCACCTATTTCGTCCTGGCGGGTGATTGGCAGAGCGTGCAGAGGCTTGTTTGAGCCGGCCAGTTCGCCCAGGATTCTGGCGGTGTCCAGCATCGGCGCAAGCTGGCGGCGCAGCAACCACCAGGTCAGGCCACCCGCCAGCAGGGTCAGAAAAATTGTGACTACCAACATCCGGTGCTGCATGGCGTAAATGGGAGCAAAGGCTTCGTCCGTCGGCAAGATGCTCGCTACGTACCAACCTGCTACAGGAATTCCTTTTGCCGATACCAGCACTTCGACGCCAACCGGACTGACGAACACATCAGAACCCTCAAAGCCGTCAATAAATCTGTCCAATCTCGGACTGATGCCTTGGGCAGGGAGCACTTCCATGATGCGCGTTTTATCGGTAGCGGTAATAATCGATCGCGATTGCCGAGCCACCAGCAGATAGCCACCGGTCTTGCCATAGCGGCCGTGCTGAATCTTGTCCAGAAAATTTGGCACTCCCAGGTTGGTTACCCCGGCAAAGGCACCAATGACTTTGCCCTGGGCATCACGAATCGGCACAGTCATACCGAATACGGGAACCCCGAGTTTCCTTCCCATGACCGGCGTTCCAATATTCGATTTACCGTCGTTCAGGGCTTTCGCAACGGTATCGACGTTCATGTAGTTGACGCCGATTCGCCCGGTTGCCGGAAGGCTGTCTGCGATCGCGGTGCCATCCGAACGGTAGATGATGCCGCCGCCACCGAACAGCCTTGCCAGGATCAGGCGCTGGGCCAGGAATTCCTGCAAGACAGCCGAAGTGTCCAGCATGGCCGGGGTGATTTTTTCCGCGACCGATTCCAGCCACTTCATGCGATCGCCCAGCTCCTGATTGGCTTCCGCGGCCAGCATGGAAACGGTCGATAGCTGCTGTTCGCCCAGCAGATCTTGCATATCCGCGCGCAACATCCGGCTGGTGTAGAGCGACAGTGACCAGATGCTGATGACGAAAATGGTAAGCGTGGCCAGTGTGATTCTGGTCTTGAGCGAATGCTGTGCGAGGCGCAGAAAACTCATCCGAGCGTCATCCGTTAGTGGCGTGGTCGGCCTGCCGGCGCGGCTAGTCAAAGCAAGTACCCACGATACTACACTGGTCTTTCCGCTCCGGGCAATCTTCCGGCGCTGTCGCAACGGCTCGTGGGCGTCTGATACCGGCCACTCCGATTTCCTTATTACAGCAATGTTTTTACGGCTTGAACCGCTGTCTGGCTGACATTGCCGGAAAAGGTCTGGCCGGCTCTTTTGGGCACCTCCCTGCCATTCCTGCCAACGTGGAACGCAGTAGGCATTTCGTGTAGTGCCGGTTGATGGCGCCGGAATGGGGAAGGTGGATCGGGACGTCGTCCTCGGGCCGGCGGCCGGAAAAGCTTCAAAGCGTTACCATGGCACCATGAGTGCCGAAGACACCTTCTCCGCCGACGCCGTGCCCGACAGCTATTGGTGGATTCCGACCGCGGATCTGGCGCCGGGCATGGTGATCGCCCGTCCGGTTCAGGGCGGTCACGGCAACCAGGTGACGCTGCGCATCGCCGTCGGCAGCAGCCTCACCAGCAACACCATCGCCCAACTGGTGAACAAGGGTGTCGAGTGCGTTGCGGTGTGCCGGGACGCGCCCACGGACGAGGCCGCCCGTGCCGAAGCGTTGCGGTGCCATGAGCGGCGCCTGGCCGAGATCTTCGGCGACCAGCCGAATGGCGCCTGCCGCCCCCTGCTCGAGGCGCTGCTTGCCTGCGGGCCGCCCACATGCTGACCGCCGACACCCTGCCGGTCGCGATCGGGGCCATCGCCAGGCATTTGCCGCCCTTCCCCAAGGTGGTGCTGCAGTTGCTGGAGATGCTGCGCGACGAGGATGTGTCGATGGATGCCCTGACGCGCCAGGCCAGAAATGACCCGGTGATCACTTCCGGCATCCTCGCCACCGCCAACCGGCTGCGGCGCATCAACGCGCAGCCGGACTTGCACGATCCCTTCGTCGCGGCCTCGCTGATCGGCGTCGCCCAGCTCCAGCGCATCGTCGTCACCGCGGCGATGAACAAGTTCCTGGCCGAGGACAAGGGGGCGAGTTTTCTCTTCAACCATTCCCACGCGGTTGCCATCGTGGCGCAGGAGCTGGCCCAGCTGTGCGGCATATCGACCGAGAAGGCCTACGTCGCCGGCATCCTGCACGATGTCGGGCAACTCTGTTTCCACATCATGGACGCCGAGCGGTTTCAGGAGGTCTATCGCCAATCGATAGCCGATGGCCGGCTCATCGAGCGGAAGACCGCCACCTTCGGGGTTGACCATACCCAGATCGCCGCCGCATTGGCGGCGCACTGGGAGCTTCCCGAGGACTTCATACTTTCCATCCGCGATCACCACGAAGATGCGGTGGTCACCAGCCGGCTGCAGGCGGTGATCAATCTCGCCGAGAGCGTTTCGCGCGGCCTGGACATTCCCGAGTCGCCGAAGAACCGGGTAACGCGGCTGAATGCGAAGGCCGTCGACGAACTGGGCATCGACTGGGGTTCTCCGGCGATGCACGACTGTTTCGGTCGCTGCCGGGCGCGCTTCCAGTACATGGTGCAGTGAGCGGCAGCCAGGGGCGCCTTGCACTGTCGCCGTATCACCAGCGCCGACTTTCATGAAACCTCGGCGTAGAGTATTGTCGTCTTTTCCAAAACCTGCGCCGGCCTGCCGGCACCAATCAGGAGGACGATAGATGGGTACCGGCACCGTTCGATTTCACCGGGTCTTGCGCGCGCCACCTGAGCGAATTTTTCGCGCCTTCCTGAATCCCGAGGCCATGGCCAAGTGGATTCCGCCGTACGGATTTACCGCTCAGGTGCATCATCTGGATGCCAGGGTGGGCGGCGGCTTCCGGATGTCCTTCACGAATTTCGGCAATCAGCAGTCACATGCTTTCGGTGGCGAGTACCTAGAACTGGTGCCGCACGAGCGGATCCGCTACACGGACGTCTTCGACGACCCCAAGCTACCGGGCGTGATGACGACCACGGTGGTTCTGAAGGCAGTATCGGTCGGAACCGAGTTGAGCATCGTGCAGGAAGGCATTCCGGAGCCGATCCCGACCGACGCATGCCATCTGGGCTGGCAGGAGTCCCTGGCCCTGCTGGCGCTACTGGTCGAGCCCGAGATACCGGCGTAGGGCCAGCGCCGACTTTTGTTTTCCTGACGGCCGCCGCCCTCGTCGGCTGCCCCGGCCGACACACCGAGACACGGGGCTTACAGGAGCATGCCGTCGCGGCCCTGATCACCCTGTGAGCGGCTCAGGCACACCGTGAACCAGAACATGCTGCCGACGCCGGGCTGGCTGCGCACGCCAATTTCTCCGCCCATCATGGTCGCGAGGTGTTTGCTGATGGCCAGGCCCACGCCGGTTCCGCCATGCGTGCGGGTCGATGTCCTGTCCACCTGTTCGAAAGCGGTAAATAGGCGGCGCTGGTCATCAGCGCTGATGCCTATGCCGTGGTCCTCTACCTCGAATCGCAGGCAGGCAGTGTCCGGCGAGGAACCGGCATCGCGCACCCGTACGGTGATGACCCCCTGGGGCGTGAACTTGACTGCATTGCCGGCCAGGCAGTCGAGGATCTGCTGCAGCCGTTGCATGTCACCATGCAGTGGCATGGTCAGAAGTTCATCCGGGGTGTCGATTACCAGCACGAGACCTTTGTCCGACGCCTGCTTGCCGATCAGGTTTTTCAGGTCATCGATGATCTGGACCAGTTGAAAATCCACCGGCACCAGTGTCAGCCGGTCGGATTCGGAATGGGCGAAATCAAGGATGTCATTGATGATCTGCAGCAGCTTTTTCGACGCGATGTCGATCTGCTTCAGGCGCTCGATCAGTGTCGGGTCGGTGGCATCGCGCCGCGCCAGGTAGCCCATGCCCATGATCGCGTTCATCGGTGTCCGTAGTTCGTGGCTCATGTTCGCGAGAAAGGTAGTCTTCGCCCGGTTAGCGCTTTCCGCAGCTTCCTTTGCCGTGACCAGTTCGGCCTCGGCGACCTTGCGTGCCGTGATGTCGTTGAAGAAGGCGATGAACCATTCGCGCCCGTCGGCCCGCTGCAGGAAGGCCGTGACTTCGACCGGATAGTGGCTGCCATCCTTGCGGGTATGGGTGGTATCGATGCGCAGCTGACCATCGCCGCTGCGCATCCGTGCAGACAGACCCTGTAGCGCCGCACCGTCGACATCGGGATTGACGTCGCGGATGCTCATTGCCAGCAGTTCCTCCCGCGTGTATCCCAGCTGGCGGCAGGTTTCGTTATTGACATACAGGAAGCGCCCGCTGTCGATGTCGTTCCAGGCCACGCCGATGCCGACCCGGTCCATGGCGAACTGGGTTTGCGCGAGTTGCGCATTGCGTTCCTCCAGCGCCGCGGTGCG